>NZ_CP039695.1:0-326666 GCF_005145025.1 Novosphingobium sp. EMRT-2
GCCCGAAACCGGCGCCAACGGCGAAGTGCTGATGGCGCAGGTGGAGATCATCGACGCGATCGAGGCCGAAAGCACCGAGATCGAGGCGATGATGCGCCAGGTCGTCGAGCAGTTTGGTGAATATGCAAAGCTGTCGAAGAAGCTTTCGCCCGATGCCGCTGGCCAGCTTGGCGAGATCACCGAAGCGGGCCCGCTTGCCGACGCCGTTGCCGGTCAGATCGCGGCCAAGGTGTCCGACAAGCAGGCGCTGCTGTCCGAGAACGATCCGCTCAAGCGGCTCGAGATGGTGCTTTCCTTCATGGAAGGCGAACTCGGCGTGCTCCAGGTCGAAAGGAAGATCCGTGGCCGCGTGAAGCGGCAGATGGAGAAGACGCAGCGCGAATATTACCTCAACGAACAGTTGAAGGCGATCCAGTCCGAACTCGGCGGCAGCGACGATGGTGAAGCCAACGAGATTCAGGAACTGCAGGACAAGATCGACCGGCTCAAGCTGCCCAAGGAAGCGCGCGCCAAGGCGCAGGCGGAGCTGAAGAAGCTCAAGACCATGCAGCCGATGAGCGCCGAGGCCACGGTCATCCGCAATTACCTCGACGTGCTGCTGGGCCTGCCGTGGGGCAAGCGCAGCAAGCTGAAGAAGGATATCGCGGCGGCGCAGTCGGTGCTCGATGCGGACCACTACGCGCTCGACAAGGTCAAGGACCGCATCGTCGAGTATCTGGCCGTGCAGGCGCGCACCAACAAGTTGAAGGGGCCGATCCTGTGCCTCGTCGGCCCTCCGGGCGTGGGCAAGACCTCGCTGGGCAAGTCGATCGCCAAGGCCACCGGGCGCCAGTTCGTGCGCCAGTCGTTGGGCGGCGTGCGCGACGAGGCGGAAATTCGCGGCCACCGGCGCACCTACATCGGCTCGCTGCCGGGCAAGATCGTGACCAACCTGCGCAAGGCGGGCACCTCGAACCCGCTGTTCCTGCTCGACGAGATCGACAAGCTGGGGCAGGACTTCCGCGGCGATCCGGCGTCGGCGCTGCTCGAAGTGCTCGATCCCGAACAGAACGCCAAGTTCCAGGATCACTACCTCGAACTCGACGTGGACCTGTCGGACGTGATGTTTGTCTGCACCGCGAACAGCCTCAACCTGCCGCAGCCGCTGCTCGATCGCATGGAGATCATCCGGCTCGAAGGGTATACCGAAGACGAGAAGGTCGAGATCGCGCAACGCCATCTGGTGGGCAAGCAGGTCGAGGCGCACGGATTGAAGAAGGGCGAGTTCGAACTGACCGAATCCGGGCTGCGCGACCTGATCCGCTATTACACCCGCGAAGCCGGCGTGCGCACGCTGGAGCGCGAGATTGCCCGGCTTGCGCGCAAATCGCTGCGCCAGATACTGGAAGGCAAGGCCAAGGCCGTCACTGTGACGCCCGAAATCTGGCCGACTATGCCGGCGTGCGCAAATTCCCCATGGCGTTTCCGACGAGGAAAACCAGGTCGGCGCGGTGACCGGGCTGGCATGGACCGAAGTGGGCGGCGAACTGCTGACGATCGAAAGCGTGACGGTGCCGGGCAAGGGCGGCGTTCGCACGACCGGCAAGCTGGGCGAGGTGATGAGCGAGAGCGTCCAGATGGCGTTCAGCTTTGTCAAGGCGCGCAGCCCTGCCTATGGCATCAAGCCTTCGCTTTTCGCGCGCAAGGACTTGCACATTCACCTCCCCGAAGGCGCGGTGCCCAAGGATGGGCCAAGCGCGGGCATCGGCATGGTCACCGCATGGTTTCGACCCTGGCCGGCATTCCCGTCCGCGCGGACGTGGCGATGACGGGCGAGGTGACCTTGCGTGGCCGCGTGCTGGCCATCGGTGGCCTGAAGGAAAAGCTGCTCGCGGCGTTGCGGGTGGCATCAAGACCGTGCTGATCCCGGAAGAGAACCGCAAGGATCTGGCTGAAATTCCGGCCAATATCCGGGAAGGCCTTGATATCATTCCGGTAAAGCACGTGGATGAAGTGCTGGCGCTGGCGCTGGCGGCTCCGTTGGAGCCGATCGAGTGGACCGAGGCGGACGATCTGGCGAGCCAGCCGGGAGCCGCTGTGGGAGGCCAGCCGGCTTCCACCACCGCGCACTGACGGACCCCTTCGCGGGACGTCCGCGAAGCCGCAATCATCAGGGGGCGCATCTCCGCATGGGGTGCGCCTTTCCTTTTGCGGGAAATGCGTTGGTTTTTGAGACAAATTCAACGTTTCTCGTTGCTTTTGTCTTTGACAGCGGATTCTTTCTCCGCTCAAATTCCCGCGCACCCGAAAGGCGATTCCGAAACCGCAGTTTTCCCAAGAAAAGGTAGGGGGTTCCGCAATGAACAAAAACGATTTGATCAGCGCTGTCGCCGATGCCAGCGGCCTCTCGAAGGGTGATGCCACGAAGGCGGTGGAAGCCGTTTTCGAATCCATCTCCGGGGCGCTCTCGAAGGGCGACGAAGTGCGTCTGGTCGGTTTTGGCACGTTCTCGGTCGCCAAGCGCAAGGCTTCGACCGGCCGTAACCCGCACGGGCGAGCCGATGTCGATCAAGGCCTCGTCGCAGCCGAAGTTCAAGGCGGGCAAGGGCCTGAAGGACGCGGTGAACTGATAGCGAGCCGGGCCGCCGGGCGCGAACGGGTCGCGCCGGCAGAAGCCCGGCCATTGCTGGAAGTCTGACCACAGAAAAACCGCGCCGGTCATGTGATAGGCGCGGTTTTCCTTTTGGGGTTGAAGCTTATCGATCGAGCCGGATCAGCGCCGTCGGCATCGCGGCTGACCGGGCATCGACTTTCCAGTCCAGCCGCTGCCCGGCCGGATCGGGCCTGGCGCCTTCGTCGGTGTTGTTCGCCAGGATCGCGCCGTCGGTATGCAGCGTGAACGTGCCGTCCATTTGCGGCAAGGTGGAGCCGCCGCCCTTGGCCTTGTCCTTGGCCACTTCCGCCAGCATCGCCATGAGCGGGGATGCCGAGGCGCTGCTCGCAAAGGCGGGGGCGTCGATCCGCACGCTGCCATCGGCGCGGCGGATCATCGTGACGAAGGGCATCACCGCCGGCATCCGTTCGATCATGGGAAAGCTGAAATCGTGGTCGAGCCGACCGCTGACGGATATTCCACCTCGAACCGTCCGTCGCCGCGATTGATCACCGATTTCCAGCCCGCCTGGCGTGACAGGCGTTCCGCGAACGCATCGGCGGCTTTCGGATCGGACGGGTCCAGCCCGCCAAGCCACGCCTTGGCCATGCGTTCGTTCTCCGCGTCGCGTTGCGCTGCCGCGGGCAGCGCGACGTCCCACGCGGCGCGCTGGGCGTCGACTTCGGCCTTGGTGCAGGGCCGGCTGGCGTCGCTGCCCTCATCCCGGCAGGGAGAAGGGGTGAACGGCTTCTTCTCGCCCACGCCGGACGCTTGTCCTGCGCCAGCTTGGATAGCGGAAGCAGGAATATCTCCCCCTTGTAGCTGAAGCTGAACGTGCCGTCGCGGTGCAGGGTCAGGTCTGATCCGACTTGCCGGCAGCAGCATGCAGGCGGCCAGCACCAGCGATGTCAGTATCAGCAGCGGCTGGCGACCAGACGTTTCGTGCTCACGGGCTCTCTCCCTTTCGGTTCAGTCGGCTGCACGCGTGGCGATCGCGTAGAGCGCGATCGCGGCGGCGTTGGACACGTTCAGGCTTTCGATCGCCGAGGAGATCGGCAAGCGCGCGATCGAATCGCAATGCTGCGCACGTTGTGCCGAAGCCCTTCGCCTTCGGCCCCCAGCACCAGCGCGACGGGGCCGTCGGCACCGCCTGCGGGAAGGCATCCTTGCCATCGCCATCCAGGCCGATCCGCCAGTATCCAGCTTCGGCGATGCTTTCGAGCGCGCGGGCGAGGTTCACCACGCGCACCAAGGCACCGTTTCGAGCGCGCCCGAGGCCGATTTGGCCAGCGTGCCCGATTCGGGCGGGGCATGCGATCCTGGTGACGATCGCCGCCACGCCGAATGCCGCGCAACTGCGCAGGATGGCGCCCACGTTGTGCGGATCGGTGACTGGTCGAGCAGCACCAGCGTCCGGCGTCGGCCTCGTCCAGCACGTCGTCCAGCGCCACGTCGTCCAGCGGCAGGCATTCGAGCACCAGGCCCTGGTGCGGCGCGTCGCGCGCCACAGCCGGCCGAGATCGGCCGGCCTGGGCATATTCCACCGGCAGGACGCGGGCAGTTCGGCGTCGTGATCGTCGAGCATCGCCTGGATCGCCTCGCGCGTGCCCCACAGTTTTTTCGCCACGCGATCGGGATTGGTCAGGGCCGCTTCGACGGCGTGGCGGCCCCACAGGCGCACGGTGCCCTGGCTGCCGCGTCCGCTACCCCGTCCGCCCTGCATCCGCCCCGCGCGGCCGCGCAGGGCGCGGCCCTTGCGCTGTCCGTCTTGCCGGGCTTCGCGATGATCGTGGGGAGCGGCATGGAGAGTACCTTTATGCTGGAATGCGAAAATATCGTGTGCCTCCTGCCAGTCGCCCCATTGACAGGCAAGCGATGCTTCGCCAAAGGGGCCGCCTCTCGGCCGGACGGCCCCTTCGCGGGGTCTCAAATCAGAGGCGGACCCGTTTCCGGGGAACCTCGCACCGGCAGCACTGGTGTGGACAGGTGGCCGAGTGGTTAAAGGCAGCAGACTGTAAATCTGCCCGCGCAAGCGTACGCTAGTTCGAATCTAGCCCTGTCCACCACCGGCCTTTCCTTAGCAAAATCAGCCTTTTGCAAGGGAAAGGCGCGGTTTGCGCCGTGGGGGCGAATCGGTGCCCGTGTGTAGTTCTGGTGCAATCGTGTCGAGAAAACCGGTCTCGATGGCCTCAATCGACTTGTCGATATGATCGTCGGTCAGGTGCACATACCGCATCACATCGCGAGCGTCTTATGCCCGCTGATTTCTCTGGATCGTGGGAAGGTCCACGCCAGCCATGACAAGGCGGGTAATCCCGGTGTGGCGCATGACGTGCGGCGTCACCTTTGCAGGGTCCAGCTTGGCGCGAATGACTGCCCGCTGAAACTGGCGGTCCATATCGCGGCGGTGCGGCGTCTTGGTGTCGTCGCGGGTGGCCGGGAACAGCCAGACTCACCCTTCGGCCGGCGCTCACGTTCCTTGCGCAGCGTGTCGGCGAGCGTCGCCGTGATAGGTTGGACGCGCTGGCCGGCCTTCGCCCTCGGAATGTCGATTCGCCTGCGGTCAAAGTCGATGTCGTCCCATCGAATGCGCAGGATTTCGCTATGCCTCATGGCGGTGTTCAGACCGATTGCGACAAATAGCCAGGTCGAAGCGTCCTGATCCCCTGCGGCCCCTTTGAACAAGGCTTCGGCGTTGGCCTCGGACAAGACCACGATCTTCTTGCGCGGTTCCTCGGCCTTCTCGATCTTGGGCCGGTCTGTGTCCTTGATCCATTTCCAACCGACCATGGCCGTCATCATGTGGGAGAGGGTCGCAAGCTCTCGGTTGACCGATGCCAGCTTGGCGCCGTCGTCCAGCCGCTTGCGCTGGTAGTGCTTCACCAGAAAGGACGTGATCTTGTCGGCGCGGTGCTTGCCGAAATAGGGCGATAGGTATTTGTCCACGTTCCGCCGCTTGTTGGGCAGGTCGTGGAATCCCTTCTGTCCCTCGGACAAGGTTTCCTCAAGGCGTTGTAGGTACTCCGTCGCGGCCTCTGCGAATGTCCTGTGCGTCTTGCGCCCGGTGGGCAGGTCAAGGCGATCCTCTCGGGCGCGCGTGCGCAACGTCTCGATGGCTCGCTCTGCCTGCTCTCTGGTCACGCCCTCGCTCTCGCGGCCGATGACGCGGTGCACGCGCTGCCGATCGATCATGACGTTGACGCTGTAACGAACGTCGCCGCTTGTCAGCCGCTCGGCGGTTATGCCGTGTTCATGGATGCGCTGGCCCTTTTCGAGCGCGCGAATCGCTGGGCGGGTGAGGCGGGAGAATTTAAGCGCCATACTTATTCGTCAGCGTAATGCTGAAACAATGGAATGTCTGTCGTACCGGGCACCTCAATTGCAAGCGCTTCTCGAAGGGAGCGTATGCGGGCCGCGCTGTCGATAAGCAGGCCAGGACATCCTTGGGCAGAAGACAACACTTGCGCCAAGTCAGCACCGCAACTGTATGCGGTATGGGTCGGGCTATCTGCGCTCGGCGTGGTGTCACTATCCGAGGACAGGTGATCAAGCGCGTTGATGCGCAGGTGCATATAGAATGCGCGCCCCTCGATCGCCATCTTTTCGGAGAAACGGCCAGTACCATCACTGGCGTATAATGGAGCAGTAGCGAAGCGGGCCGCGATGAGGGCAGGCGGGATGCCTGCATTGAGCATATCTAGGTAGAGTTGGAATTCGCAGATCTGCCATGTGGAATAGGCGGCGCGGCTTCCCCGTCCGGTGTTAGTGCCGGCAGGCAAACCCAACTTTTGCAGTTGTTGCAAGCGCGCGACGAACGTCTTGCGCTTCCCATCGGCGATACCGAATGCGCGGGCTAGCACAGCCTCCACTTGCTTGAATGAAAATGCCGGAGAACCTTCCGGAATGAGGCGGTAGCTTTCGGTAGTCATCGGCGTACTCCAGATTTCTACGGATACCTATCCGTTTTCTCTTGACCGCGCAACACGGAATCGCATAGCTCCGTATCACGGATACTAGTCCGTTTCCGTGGAGATCGATGATGAGTGCTTCCTTTGAACAAGTCCGGGTGAGGGTTCTTCCGGATGGCCGTGTTTCGCGATCGGACGCTGCGGCTTTCTTGGGTCTGACCCCAAAAACGCTGGCAGACTACAAGTCTCGTGGGATTGGACCATGTCCTCGTAAGGTCGGGGGCAGGGTGTTTTATCGCCTCATTGATCTCGAAGCATTCCGAGATACCGGCGCACGGGAGGCTTGAGCAATGCCCCGAAAGCAAAACCCGACCGCCAAGGGCGACCGGGTTCTGTGGAATAGCTTGGCCGGCGGTTCCACCGAAACCCTTACTCTCTCCGCCTATCGCGCTCAATACCTGATCGGTATCCGCCCGGAACTCGCCACGATGGCAGCCGCGCTAGCGTTCGGGGGAGGTGCCTATCATGGCTGATCCCTTCCTCCGCTTCCCCGATGCCGCACGCGCCTTGCTGGCGGTCGATTCCCTGTCCGAGAAGGAAGGGCAATTCTGCGGCGGCCTAGCCTATCGCACCGCACCGCTCAGCGAAAAGCAGGCGAACTGGCTGCGCATCCTGCTCGCCGGCATGGTCTGCCCGCACTGGCAGAGGGAGGCGACGAATGAAGGCGCGCCGGCCTTCTCAGAGCAAGCAGATCACGCAAGCCGGTAATCGCATGGCAGCCCTCACCGCCGTAGCCCTGTGCCGTCTCGACAAGCTCGATGCCGGTCTGATCGCGCGATGCCATGGCCTTACACTGTCCGAAGTCGAGGATATGATTGCCGCGCGTCGAGAGCGGGAGGCAGCGCATGGGCTGGGCTGACCTCGAAACCTCACTGGACCCACAGCCACTGTTCCGCGTGGAAGGGCCGGACGGGGAACGCAGCTGGTCTGAGATCGAGCGGGTCGTGCGCTTCCGTCGCCTCATGCGCGATCTGGCGCCAGCCGTACTGGTCTGCGCAATCCCGAATGCCGGGCGGCGCAATCCAAGACAGGCGCGCCGCGAGGGCATTCAGGGCGGCGCTTTCGACTATCTCGTCGCCTGGGGCATCCGCCAGATCGCGTTCCCCGAGTTCAAGGGCTACGATGCACGTGGCCGCGCCGGCACGCTGTCCGATGCCCAGATCGACTGGGGCAACCGGATGTACCTGCTCGGGCATCACGTCGGCTGCTTCTTCCGTCCGAGACTGCGATCGGCTGGCTGCGCGATTGTGGCGCACCGATCAGAGGGGGCGAGCATGGCAAGCGCGCCTGACCTTCGCTCGATCGCGGCGGCCCTTGGGGGCGAGGTCAGCGGGAATCGCGTCCTCGTACCCACTGACGGGCATTCCAAGCGTGACAGGGGGACGGTCATCACGCTGAACCCGGACGCCCCTGACGGTGTTCTCGTACACAGTTTCAACGGTGGCGATGCGCTGGCCGTGAAAGATGAACTGCGCCGCCATGGCCTGCTGCCAGAGCGTCCAGAAAGGCAGGGTATGCCTAAGCCGCAATGGCGGGAAACCGGCTGCTACGAATACGACGATGGGGTTGGCAACACGGTCTATCGGACCAAGCGCCTGGAAGCCACGGGTCATAACAAGCGGTTTGTCGCAGAGCGATTCGAAGCCGGCCGATGGGTCAACGGCCTCGGTGCCCTGCCCCGCGTTCTCTATCGTCTGACCGATCTGCAGAATGCTGTCGCGATAGCGAAGGACAAGGCCAACGAACCGCCTCTTGTCTATTTCGTGGAAGGCGAACGCAAGGCCGACAAGCTCATCTCGATGGGGTTTGTTGCCACGGCCATTGCCTTCGGGGCGAATGGGTGGCAGCGAGAATATGCTGATGCGCTGGCGGGCCTGTCCGTGGTCGTGCTGCCCGACAATGATGATCCGGGCCGCAAGTTTGCCGAGACGGTCAAGGCGGCGGTGGAAGATGTGGGCGGTACAGCCTGCATCGTCGATCTGCCGGGATTGCCCGCGAAGGGCGACATCATGGATTGGAATGGCACGGCGGACGATCTGCGCACCCTGACGGACAAGGCGCTATCCGGTTCGTTGATGCCGCTGCCAATGCTCGATCTTGCAGCGCTCGCCTCGCGCCGCGCGGAACCCGTGCGTTACGTCATTGAGCGCATTGCACCGGAAGGTGAGGTTACACTGCTCTACGGACCAGGCAGCGCCGGAAAGAGTCTGTTGGGTCAGCAATTCGCAACATGTGCGGCGGCGGCTATACCGTGCCTTGGTTTATCAGTGGCGAGCGGTCCTGCGATCTATCTCACGTGCGAAGATGACGAGAACCAGTTGCATTGGCGCCAGCAACATCTTTGCGAGGCACTGGGAATTGAAATGTCGGCTCTGTCCGGCAAGCTGTTCCTGTCGAGCCTTCGCGGCGAGCTAGGCAACGAGCTGGCGAACTTTTCTGGCGACGGCCAGATGAGTCTGACGCCGGCTTATCACCGTCTTGTCGCGACTCTGCACGCGACCGGCGCCCGGCTAATCATCCTCGACAACGTAGCCCACCTGTTTACGGGCAATGAGAACGATCGCGGTGACGTGACGCGCTTCGTCAACGTGCTGAACCGGCTTGCCATGGAGACTGGAGCGGCGATCATCTTGGTCGGCCATCCGAACAAGGCTGGCGACGAATGGAGCGGCTCGACCGCATGGAACAACGCGGTACGCTCGCGGCTTTGGCTTGAGCACGACGAAGAAGCCGACGTGCGGACCCTGTCATTGCCAAAAGCGAACTATAGCCAAAAGGGCGATGTCGTGCGCTTCCGGTGGCTGGACTGGGCGTTTGTGCGCGATGAGGACATCCCACAGGATCGGCGCGAAGCGATTGACGATGTCATTCGCGCCAATGCCCAAAATGCGGCCTTCCTTGCCTGCCTGGATATACGCAATGCGCAAGAGCGGCCGGTGTCGGAAAGCCCTGCCTCCCGGACCTATGCCCCAAAGGAATTTGCGGCGATGGACGAGGCGAAGGGCTTCAAAAAGCCTCAACTTGAGGCCGCGATGGATCGCCTCTTCCGCAATGGCGAGATCGAGGTGGGGCTAGTTTGTCGGACAGGCAGAAAGGATCGCTTCGGGGTTCGTCGGGTGTGCGCTGACCTGCGCGCCGACCCCGCGCCCACACCGTGCGCCGACCCCGCGCCGACCCCGCGCCGACCCGCGCCCCCACACACACCCTATACTACGTATAGGGAGGGCGAGGCCCTTGGGGCCGCCTCGCCCTCCTCTCCGGACGGAGAACTGGACTGGTCGGATTCAAACTCAGGAGCCGCTTGGCATGACTACGCCCGCTGATAATGCACCGAAAAAACAGCGCGGGCGCCCGTTCCAGAGGGGCCGAAGCGGCAATCCCGCCGGCAAGGCGAAGGGAACGCGCAACCGGGCGACCATGGCCTGTGAGGCGCTCCTCGACGGCCAGACGGAACAGTTGACGCAAAAGGCAATCGATCTCGCGCTGAAAGGCGACGTGCAGGCCTTGCGGATCTGCATGGACCGGATCGCGCCTCCGCGCCGCGACCGACCTGTCGTGTTCGAGTTGCCCAAGGTGGAGGCTGCGGCTGATCACCCCGTGGCGCTAGCCGCGATCATGGCAGCAGTGGCGTCAGGCGACCTCACGCCGACCGAAGGCCAATCGCTCGCAGCGATGTTGGCGGAACACAGGAAAGCACTGGAGACAGCCGACATCGAGACGCGGCTGGCGGCATTGGAGGCAAACAATGGCAGGTGAGATGCGGCGACGGCTGATCGCACTCGAACGCAGCTCGAACAGCAGCGATCGGCGCCCCAGCCAGATAGAGATCGACGCTGCGGTGGCGAGATGTGATCCCGACCGGGTAGAAGGGAGATTGGTTGATGCCTATCGCCATGTGCTCAATCACGCGGCCCCTTGGTTGTCCCGGGTAATGCTGCACAGCGATCCCGAGGATTTACTGCTGTGAGCCGCGATTTCACTCGGCGGCTTGTGTCGCTCGAACGTCGTAGCCCCGATGGCGATGGCGTCCTCGTCGTAATTGAGGGAGGCTGGACGAAGATATGCTACGGAGGGAAGGCCGTGTTTGCACTGCCGAACAATGGGCGTGAGAAATGACCGTCCGGGACGCTGCTTGCTCAGCCTTACAAATTGGCGTAACGAACGTTAGCCAGATTTGTAAGGATAGCGAGACCATGCGGGCAGTGGCTTATTACCGTGTTTCGACGGCTGCGCAGAGCCGTTCCGGATTGGGTCTTGAGGCTCAGAGGGCAGCCGTGGAAAGCCTATGCTCGTCGCGAGGGTGGGAACTGACTGCGCCGCCCTTCACGGAGGTCGAGAGCGGGAAGCGTGACGATCGGCCGGAACTCGCGAAGGCTCTGCACCGCGCCAAGGTGACCGGCGCAACGCTGGTGGTTGCCAAGCTGGACCGCCTCTCACGCAACGTCGCGTTCCTCGCAGCACTGCAGGAGAGCGGCGTCCGGTTCGTCGCTGCGGACATGCCTGAGGCGAACGAACTCACCGTGCACATCATGGCTGCGGTGGCCCAGGCTGAGCGCAAGGCAATATCGAAGCGCACCAAGGAAGCCCTGCAGGCCGCAAAGGCGAGAGGCACATTCACAAAGGCCAATGGTGATCCGTACAAGTCAGGCCAGCGCCTCGGCAACCCGAACGGAGCTGCCGCGCTACAGCGCGCCGGGAAGGGCAATGGAAAGGCAATCGAGACTGTGCGGGCCGAAGCCGCCCAACGGGCTGAGGAGCTTCGCCCGATCGTCGATGACATGCGCGCTCGGGGTATCGACACGCTGTCAGGGATCGCGGCGGGCCTGAACGAAGGTGGGTTCGTCACCCCGCGCGGCGGTAGGTGGCATGCGTCGAGTGTGCGCAATTTGGTAGCGCGGCTGGCCTGAACCCTGGTTCCAAGCGGACACGATCGCGTTGGCTTCGCGGATGATGGCGTCGTGGGCGCTTTCCGGCTCGATAGCGGACTTGATGTCCACGACTTTAGGCTTGGGGTTGAGCGCGCGGCGCACCGTTTGCGTATTCAGGCCTGTGGCCTCTGCTACTTCCGTGACGATCGCCTTTGGTCTGCCAACTGGGCGCGATAATTGTTTATCATTTTGACAAACAATTACCTCATCCCGCTGCCTCTCCAGCAATTCCGCATACCGCCGGATATGCTCGTCGCGCTGCTCTTTGGTCAGGTCGCAGCGGTGCAGGTTCTCCGCGATCTCGCATAGGCCGCCCTGCTCTTTCCCGCCCGGCGGGGGCTGGCGATTTCCACTATCCAGCACTTTTTAGTGGCGGCCGCCATGTCTGGAGACGGCCGGTGGTGTCGTGCGTAGACATATGCCCACACATGAACCGCGAATCGTCGGAAAGCTTTTGACGGCGGTAACCGTCACGAGCGCGGCCCTGCACCAATATCGGCATGCTGGAATGCCGACGCTCAGACGGACGAGTTCACGACACCGGCACTATCCGCCCACGTCGGCCTTGCCCCCGTGATTTTCGGGAAACCTACATCAGGCTCGGTTGGGACGGAATCGTCGAACACTACCGGGCGAATTGGCGTTGCATCCGCCGATGGATCAACGAATGCGGGAGGGAAGAGTTGAAGAAGGCGCGGGCGGACTATGTGCGCGAGCGCGGGAGAAAGATGTTGCACACAGTTCCGGTAGACCAGTGCACGGCGGACAGGGTTGCGCGCCGGGGGCATATCGTCCGCGAAACACTGTCGTCCCGATGCTGAGCATTCGGCATTTTTCATTCTGACGGCGGTAAAACTAACTGCACTGACAAGCAACGCTCCTCCCGTTCGGCACTCCGCCGACCGCCCCATGTCCGGTCACAGTGATCGGCACCGGGCCAGCCAGGAGAAGACGCCAATGTCGTTTATCGACCCTCACGGTAAGACCGTCCCCCCGCACATCGCCCTTGATGCTTCCGGCCAGCTTCGCGCTGGTTTCCGTCGCGCTGCGGCTATTCTCGCCCCCGGCGAGAAAGTTTCCTTCGATGCCACTGTGCATGATGCTGCACCTGCGGCGGGAGTCGTCTTCCTGACCGACGCGGGCAAGCCTTTCATTTCGCCGTCGCAGGCTCGCCAGGCGGAAATCATGGCTGATATTGCGGCCACGTCCGCAGCCCTGCGGTACGTCAATGACCAGAATGTCGCGCAGAGCGTGGCAGCGGCCATCGCCGATCGCGCCACCGGTTCCCGGGCTGAGGATGTCAGTGCAATCCGCGATGCCCGCTATACTGGCGCTGCGGTTGCCGCCTCCGCGCCATCGAGGGCGTTCGCCGACAATTCGCACGTCGTCTCCGCCATCCGCGCCGCGCGCTACCTCTGAGGTCCCGACATGGCAAAGCCCCTGAACGAGCGCCTCACCAAGGCGCTGACCAATGCTGCTGCGCGTAGCGCTGAACTTGAGGCCCTGATCGGCGAGGCAACCGCAGAACGCGAGCGCCTCAGCGGGATCATGGCGCAGGCCAACGATGACGCGTTGAACCTTGGCCTCAGCGATGAGGATCGTGACGCAGCCGGCGCCCGCGCCGATCGCGCCCGCCGCGACATCCTCGCGATGAGCAAGGTGGTCGCCAACCTTGAGACCATACTCGCAGCCCGTGTTGCGTCGGAGCAGAAGCAGGCAGTGGCCGGCCGCCGCGGCGAACTGCTTGCGGAACGTGATCGCATCGCCGCGGCCTTGCGCGCCGAATGGCCCGACATCGAAGCGCGCATTGTCAGTCTGCTGTCTGCGGTGACCAGCAACGCGTCCGCGATGAAGGCCGCCGGCATCTACGAGGCGGATGCGGAGGCGGTGGCGCGCGACCTTCCCGGAAACTTCACCAAAGGCTCACTGCTATTCCGGCAGTTGTCCAAGATCGCGCTGCCATCCTTCGCCAACGGGCATGAACTGGCGTGGCCTGCTCCTGAGCGACCGGCGAAACACTGGACCGAACAGGTTGCCGAAGGGCGGAAAAGGCAGGTCGAAGCCCAGCGCCGCCAAGATCGGGCAGAGGCCGAAGCATGGGCGGGCTACTCCGTTTCCGCAGGCGCGATCAAGCAGATGACGGAAGTCAAAGGGCGCGATCCCAAAAGTGGCGTCGAGACGGGCTTCACGCTCTACCCTGAGGACATCATCGGCGCATTTCGCACTGACAACAGCGCTCGCACGATCCGGCTGCACGCAAATGCAGCGGAACGGCTGCGCCGCCTGGGTGCGAGCATCGAGCCGGTTTCATGATCAGTTTCCGCGCGGTCAGTTTTGATCGTCTTCCCGCTGCGGAGTCGGGGGCAGTCCAAGTACCGGGCTGCCCCCGGCGCACCCAAGGTTCCTTACAGCACGCAGGAAAGGAAACCGTATGTCCAAAGTCCTCAAGGTCTTATCGGTCGTAGCGACCATCGCGTCATTCATTCCGGGCATCGGTACGGCCATAGGTATTGGCGCGAAGGCGTTGATGGCGATCGGCGTCGAGCGCTTTGAGGTTCTCAGCTGGGGCGATAGGGTTGGCGAGGTGATCCGGCCGATGGGAGTAGCGGCATGAAGGGGCGCTACAAGCATCTCCTCTCCGTGGCGGCGAATATGGAGCATGTTTGCCGTGGGTAGGGGGCCACGCGATACCTTTCGCGGCCGGATGCACGGCTATGGGTCTAGCGGTTTCTGGAAAGCCGTTGGCGAAGGCCTCTACGAATGTGCGGATCACGTTCGCGCGGAAGCTCACCGGTCAATCACAGCGGGCTCGCAATCCGGTAAGAACCATAAGCCATCCGCGCCGGGTCAGCCTCCAAACAATGACACTCGCACCCTGGCTGATAGTGGTCACGTCGTCCAGCCCGGCCCGACTGAGGCGCGTGTAGTCTTTGACGCCCCTTATGCTGATGATCTCGAATTCGGCACGTCGAAGATGGCTGAGCGTCCGTTCTTGCGACCAGCGCGCGACAAATTTCGTCCCAAAGCCCTTGAAGTCCTCCGCAAGCGCATAAACGCGGCGCTCCGGACAGAATGAAGGATTTGCACATGACCTATCCCACTGAAGTTACCATGCCCTTTGCCGATGGATCGTACAGGTTTTTCTTGCCCCAAAGGCAGGTTTCTGAGTTCGAAGAAAAGCACGGAACCATCTGCGGGCTAGAGTTTAACTTGCGTTCCTGCATTATGATGAATGGGGAAGGTCACGCTATTTTCTCTGGAGGCGGCGCCGCTGAAGCTCAACAAATTCGTGATCTGATCCGCGCCGCGTTGATCGGCGGAAACAAGGCGGTGGTTGACGACAAAACCATCGAGGTCGGTCCACAAGCAGCACTGGCACTGGTAGACAGGTACGTCTATCCGGCCCGTCCTCTCGGCGAGAGTGCGGCATTGGCTTGGCGAATTCTTGGCGCCGCGATCTACGGGAATCAATTGGGAGAAGTCGCGGCGAATACCGCTGCCGCCGATCCGCAAAAGGCGGGCCAAGCCGATGAGTGAGGTCGACCCCCTCATCTTCGAGTTTCAAGCCCGGGTGAATGGCTATCTGTCCGATCTCCGCTCCACAACCACATCAGTAGACAAGATGCTTGGCCTACAAGAGGCGCGCTACAAGCACCTTGAGGGCGAGATCAGCCGTTCCAGCGGGGAAATATCCTCGCACATCAAAGGACTGGCATCCGGATTTGCCGCGTACTTCTCGGGCCGCGAACTGGTTGGCCTGCTCGATGGGTTCACGCGCCTTCAGAATAACCTGAGAGTTGCAGGCGTTGCCGGCGACCAGATGAAAGAGGTTCAGGACAGGCTCTTTACGTCTGCGCAGAAGTACGGCGTCGAGTTGGAAGGGCTGTCCTCCCTGTTCTCGACCCTGACGCAGGCCAGCAAGGAACTTGGAGCAACGCAGCAGCAGATATTCGGGATCACCGATGCCGTATCCGCTTCGCTCAAGATTCAGGGATCGTCCGCCGAGGAAGCCCAGGGCGCATTGCTCCAGCTTGGGCAGGCCTTGCGCGGCGGGAAGATTCAGGCCGAGGAATACAATTCGCTGCTTGACGGCATGTTTCCGCTGTTGGAAGCGGCGGCGGCCGGCTCTACGCGCTGGGGCGGCTCGGTCGCCAAGCTGACCGCCGATGTCAAAAAGGGCACCGTCACCAGCCAGGAATTTTTCACGGCCATTCTGGATGGCTCGAAAATCCTTGAGGATCGGGCGGCGAAGGCGAGCCTTACGCTATCCGCCGGGTTCACCACGCTGAACAATGCCCTTACGGTTTATTTCGGGGAAGCCGACAAGGCCAACGGTGTGTCTGCCGCGCTGGGCACAGCAATGAGCAAGATCGCCGATAATCTGGATACGCTGATTCCGGCGCTGGCGGTGATAAGCGGGATCATTGTTGCCAGGTACGCAGCCGGGCTCGCGGTCGCAACGGCTGCCACGATCGCGAAAGCTGCCGCTGATGAGCGCGCCACACAGACTGCTGCGGCGCACGCGGCGATGCAGGCGCGTTTGAATTCAGTCATGCTGGGCACATCGGTGAGTGCAGAAGCCGCAGCGGCTTCAGTGACCTCCCTGAGTGTAGCATCCGGCCTTGCGTCGCGCGCGGGAACAGGATTGCTTGGAGTATTCGGCGGGTCTCTCGGGCTGGCTGTAACCGCTTTGACGGTGGCTGTAGGTTACTTCGTAGTCAAATCAGCGGAGGCGTCGGCTGCATCCGAAGAATTGGCAAGAAAGGCGGAAGAAAGCCAGGGCAAGCTTGAACGTCTGGTTTCTAAACTAGACAAAGCCGGCATCAAAACTGAAGATCTGACGCGTGCGGCACAGGCGGCCGTGCCGGGAATAGACAGCGCAGCGGCAGCCTATGACCGGGCTGCGAAAGCGGCTGAACGATTGGCGGAAAAATCTGGCTTGGCGGCAATCAAAATGGCGCAGATGCGCATTGTCGAAGAGCAAGAGAGGCAGCGGGACCTGAAGAGCCAGCTTGATCGGGCAGGCACCTCACGCGGCGGGAGCGTCGCCCGCTTTGGTTATCTTCCGGGGCAGGACAACCAGGTTCAAACTATTGAAGGCCAGATTCAGGCCTCAAAACAGGAGGAAGCGCGGCAGCGCGCGATCCTCATTGGCGTTTCTAGAGCCGCTCAGAATGGTATATCCCTTGAGGATACGCCAACGCCAGCCACGCCAATTGCTGGCAAAACGAAAAAGGCTAAGAAGCCAACTGGCCCATCGGCCATGGAGATCAAGGCCCGCTTCGACGAGGAGATGGCCAACCTCCTGCAACAGACCAATTCGGCCTACGGTTCGGTCGCAACGTCTGTCGAACAGCGCGCCGAACTGGAAACCCGTAATGTGGAACTCGCTCGCTGTAGCGCGACGATTACGGAGTCCGGTCGGCGTCAATTATGATGGCCGATAGGTGGCCGCGCCGGTTGGTGAATTCTGGCTACCATTTGCTGTTGCGGGGAGCAACCGTCGAGCGACAATTACGACGCTGGGTAATTGTCGCTGACGCTGGCCGGAAGCGAGGGTCTGAAGCGCATGGGATGGTTGGCATGTAATTGCCGCTGGCGACAATTACCCGTTGCCTCAGCAAGGGTGCTCCCGAGCGCGAAGCCAGCGACAATTATGATGGCCGGTCCGGGGCGCCATTCGGCGGGTCGTAATCGCCGGCGTTGATACGGGCGACGGCGGAACGTTTGCGGTAGCTTTCGCCGTTCATCTCGATGATGATCGAGTGGTGCACGAGGCGGTCGATCGCGGCGACAGTCATAGCGGGATCAGGGAAGACGTTGTCCCATGCCGAAAATGGCTGGTTGGCGGTAATGGCGAGCGAGTGGCGTTCGTAGCGGTGGGCGATGAGCTCGAACAAGGCGCTGGTCTCGACCTGGTCCTTGCGGACGTAGGACAGATCGTCGAGCACGATGAGATCGAACTTGTCGAGCTTGTCGAGCATGGCGGGTAGGCTGAGGTCGCGGCGCGCGGACTGGAGCTTCTGGACCATGTCGGTGGTGGAGCAGAACAGGACGCGCCGCCCCGTGTCGATGAGGGCATGACCAATGGCAGCAACTGCGTGCGTCTTGCCGGTCCCGCTCTGGCCGAACAGCAGCAGGTTGCCGCCGCTCTCGATCCAGTCGTCACCGGCGGCGAGGGACAAGAGGTGCGGTTTGCGGATGCCGGGGGCTGCGTCGAAATCGAAGGTGGCGAAGGTCTTGCCTGCGGGCAAGCCGGACTGGTCGCGATGGCGCTGGATGCGCCGGGAGGAGCGATCGGCCATCTCGATCTCGAGAAGCGAGGCCAGCAGGTTGGCGGCCGGCCAGCCATCGCGATCGGCGGTGTCGGTGAGGCGCTTCCAGTTGCGGTTGATACTCGGCAGGCGCAAGGCCTTGAGCAGGGTAGGCAGCACGGCGGCGGCCTGGTCCTTGGTGCGGGTCATCAGTACACCTCCCCGCTGGCGATCAAGCTGTTGTAGCTGTGCAGATCGGGAGGCGGGATAGTGACATCGCGCTGCGATCTTGCGGTTGGCAGGAACTCGTCCCTGAGCGCATCGACATCGGGCAAGCGCCCTCTGTCGAGTGCCTCATCGATCCGCCGGGCCAGCACGTCGACACAGTCGCCCCTGGCGGCGATATCGAGCAGCGCGACGGCATCGCGGCAGGCCTGCCGTCCATCGAGTTGGGCATCGAAGGCTTGCCAGGCCCGCCGGTAGGCGTGATCGGGGAACAGGGCTTCGCGGTAGACGAGGTTGCGCAGCGCACCAGGCTTGCGGCGCAGGTTACCGATCATGTGCCGGAAATCGATGCTGTGCCCCCGGTGGGGATGGCTGATCCGCACACGCGGCGTGGACATTACCCTGTCCGGACCGAGGAAGAGCTCAATGCGATCGTCAAAGAGATGCGCGTTGAGGCGCCGTCCGACGAGGCGGGAAGGCACCGAATAGGTAACCCGATCGATGGCGACGGTGCCGTTGCGGGTGACATCGACGGTGACCATGGCGAAATCGGTGGTTCGCCTTGCGGGCAGCGCCTTGAGTACCCTGCGTTCTGCATCGATGTGCGCAGCATGCCGCCGGTTCTGTCTGGCGACCTGCGCCTCAACGAACTCGCGCCAGGCCTCGATGCTGACGAAATCGCGGCTTCCCCGCCGGCGTAAGGCCTGATCGAGCCGTCGCTTGAGATGGGCATGGGGACCTTCGATCGATCCGTTCTCGTGCGCCTCGCCGCGGTTGTTGCGGGTAGCGAGCATGCCGTAATGACGGCACAGCTCGTCATAGCTTCGGGTAAAATCCCGCTGCGCATCGGCGTCGAGGTTTTTGTAGGCGGCTGACAGGGAATCGCTGCGGTGTTCGGCCGGCGCGCCGCCCAGCTTCCACAAGGCATCCTGCAGGTGCTCCGAAAGGGCGGCAAAGCTCTCCCCGCCCAGCACGACAGCCGCATGCTCCCAGCCACTCGCCGCCAAGCGGAAGTGGTAAAGGCGATAGGCCAGGGTCTCGCCGGCAACGGTGACCTTGAGACTGTCGCATACCGTGAAATCCGACAGGCCCTGCCGACCGGGCTCATGATGCTGCGGGAAGAAGATCTCCTTCTCGCCGCCGTGCAGTGCCCGCCAGCGGGCGATCCGGCGTTCAAGTGTTCGTCGTATCGCATCGGGAACAGCATCCTCGCCGAACTCGTCCTGGAGCGTCTCGAAGACCGTGACGGCAATGATACCGTCGATCTGGAGCAACTCCTCGACGCGTGGCCAGAATGGCTCGAGCGGATCGGCGCGGGTGCGCCAGTGGCGCTCCTTCTTCTTCTGGGACGGAAGCTGCGGATCGTTCTCGATCCGGCGTGCGCTGCGCTCGCTGATACCGGCCTTGGCAGCCGCGACGGCCTGGGTGTGTTGGCGACGATGGGTCATGAAGAGAAATACCTGCTGATCGGAAATGTGGTGGCCCGGCATCGCAAACCCATCGCTCGTTGTTCGATGAGTGTTCCGATACCACCGCCCGCCACAGCCCCGATCAGCCCCCCCGAAAGAAGGGGAAAAAGATCGCCACCGGTTGTCTGGTCCGCTCTCCGGTCGGGGCTACGCCCCTCCCTACGATCAGCCCAGACAACCGATCCTACCGGCCATCATAGTTGCCGCTCAACCGGCCATCGTAGTTGTCGCCACGCACGCTCGCATCCGGACGCGAGCGGGAATCAACGCCGACAAGCACTACAGCGATGCGCAGAAGGCTGCCCTGAACGAGCAGGTGGAATACCTTGCTGAGGCGGAGCGGCAGAGGATCGAATTCCAGAAGCGCGCTGAAATCGAGCGTGACACCGCAGACCTCGCTGACCAGCAATACAACATCCAGCGGGATGCATTGCAGGCGCAGGGTGATCTTGCCGACAGCGCTGCTGAACGAAAGCGTATCGCGCTCAAGATCATTGATCTAGAGGATCAGTACCAGCGATCGATGCTGGAGACGGTCAAGAACTCGCAGACCGCCAGCGATGCGGAGAAGCGACGCGCAGAAGCAGCGCTTGCGGCGCTGGACGGGCAAACCGCAGCAAAGCGCACCTCGGCGTCACGCGCTAACGAAACGCCTCTCGAATCGTACCGTCGCAGGCTCAATCGATCGTCTGATGCCATCAACGAAGATGTCGAGGGATATGTCGTCGATGAACTCAACAGCGTCCGCGACAGCATCCGCAGCGCCGTGGAGAAGCAGATCGGGATCAAGGACCCTCTGATTTCCAGCCTGCTGAACCTGCTGATCGAAGACGTGTTGATGAAGCCTATTGCCGCTGCGCTGGACAAGGCGCGTGCCGCAAGCGGTTCCAGCGGTATTCTCGGAGGGCTTTTCAGCGCCGTTGGCTCCATTTTCGGCGGCGGCTCCGGCATCGGCACCGGGGCAACGAGCTTTGCCTCTACCACAGCATCCTTGCGCGCCGAATTCGGCCGCGCCTCAGGCGGTTACGTCAACGCCGGACAAGCCTACCGCGTGAACGAGGCCGCCTCTCCGGGGAGGGTGGAAGCCTTCGTCCCGCAGGACAGCGGCAAGATCATCCCGCTCGGTCAAATGAGCGCCATTCGCCCCATGGCCGCGCAGTCGGCAGCCCCGGTGGCGATCAAGCTGTCCCTGACCGAGGACCTGGACGCGAAGATCGACCAGCGCGCGGCGGGGGTCGCGGTGGAAGTCCACAAGCAGGCGTTGCCGCAGACGGTGAAGGCCGCTGCCGATTACACCATGGCGCGAGCAAGCCGGCCGCGAACCTGACGGCAAAGGAAACACGATGCAGAATCCCACAAATGACGCCAGCCTGGCGATAGCGCAGAAACTTCAGGTCGACGCCGGGGAGGTGGCGGGCATAGTTATGGAATGGTTCATGGCAGCCGCTGAGCGGGAAGGGCGTCCAGTTAACCAATCCGACATAGGGGAATTGATTGCCCTCTTTCTCGCCGCCGCATGGGAGTGCGCAAAGAGGAATCTATCGGATGATCCTGTCGCCGGAGCTACCCGGTATGCGAATCTACTCCGCAGCCATGCTGACCACATAGAACAATGTTCTGGTAATCGAACCGCGTAAGTAGTTTATCCGGTCCAGACCATGAGCAGCCGCGAGATTGCCGATCTCGTAGAATCGCGGCACGACAGCGTGAAGCGCGCGATGGAAAGGCTGGCGGAAAGGCGTCTGATCAGCTTTACACCATTGGTGGAAACCTCCCACGATGGTGCTGGCGCCGTCGAGATCGGCGAATGGGTCGGGTGAATCGCCTACCTAAGCCAAGCGCTCAAGCCCAGCCTCGACGAGCCGGCGGATGGCTTCGGCCCGAGGTAGATCATTTTCCGCCGCATATTCATCCAACCTGCCGAGTAATGGCTGCTGTACGCGAGCCCGAATTTCTTCGCTCTCAACTGATGGCCTGCCTCGTGGTTTTTTGCGCGCATTAATTGTTGACATGCATGTTTTATACGCGCATAAAATGCGGGCGGCAAGAGAGATTGAGCCCTCTCACGCCGCCCTAACCGCAACCGATCGCATGGAGATCGTCATGGCTAACAACGTAGTACCCTTTCCGGGGTGCGCTGCCAATGTGCCGCAACCCCTCGTCCCCGCCCTGGGTAAGGTGCCCAAGCCCAATACGCCGGAGTATCGCGAATGGTGTGATCGGGCGCGTTCGATGTGCATGGAACGCTGGGCGAGGGGGCTGTAATGACCATCAACGCCACTAATGTGCCCGTTGCGCACACCCTTAATCCCGCAATCTTCCTCGCCGAATTTGTCGACCTTGGCGGCGGCTACTGCCTCACCCCCGACGGCAAGGTCCGCCTCGCTGTCTTTTGTGTTGATGGTCATGAGGATGGGCGCGACGAGGCTCTTCAACTCATTCGCCATCTGACGCCCAACGATCTCGCAACAATCAGTTCGTACTTGCGGATGACTGCCTGCCAGCGAGTGCTGGCACCAAGCCCGACAAACATCGCCTGTAGCCTTTCGTCTGATCCGGCCTGGGCCGAACTTGCCGCCGATCTGCGCGCGAAATTTGCGGCGTGGCTGGCTGCGATTGACGTGGAGCAGGAAGCCGATGGTGCTTTCGATGCCGCTGCGGCCGGTCTGCCGCCACAACCGGTCAAGCCCGGTTCTGCTATAAATGGCGAGATTCGGGACGCTAATGACGCAGCGGAATTCATGGCCAAATGGGATGAATACGAACGCGATTACGCCGCCTGGAAAGAGCAGCGCGCGGAACTTCGGTCAAAAATCGTTGGTCCGGCGAAAGCCGAATATGACCGTACCCATGCTGCCTATTCGGGCGCACTCAATACCCTGATGTCCTACCGCACCAACAACCTCCGCGATCTTCGCGAAAAGATCGAAATCATCATAGCAGACTATGACGGATCGCCGATCGCACATGAATATGTGCGCGACATCCTCGCCGATGTTTCCCGCCTAGCTGGGGAGGAGTGAGTCATGGGTCTGGTCCATGATATTGCAGCTCGCGCTGCCTATGCGACCGTAGCGCTCGGCACGTTGGGCACGTGTCCCATATGGGATGCCGCCGTCTCAGCCTATCTTTGCAGGCTTACGTTGCAGAACGCCGACGCGGAGTTCGGCTCGCTGGCGAAATCGATAGATGAGACCACACGGCTATCGATGAGCATGAAACAGCGGCATGGCGAGCGCTGGTGCGAAAATCCCGCCCTCGCCGACACGCGGTCTAGGATTGCCCGTGAAGATTTGGCGGCCAACGATCAATGGACAGATGATTTCTGCCGTCCGCTCTGGCGCGCTGCCAATGAGTTGGCGGCAACGCCCGCGCCGACGCTGGCGGCCGCCACATTCAAGGCCTTGATGATCGAATACGAGGAGGTCTGGAACGATACTAACTTTTCTGCGGACTGCATGGACATCCTGCAAGCCGATTTCAGCCGACTGGCCGGCGACGCGTAGGCCATGGCCACGCTTCACACCATGGGGAGGCCTTCGGGCCTTCCCTTTGTTGGCTGTCCCAGTCCCCAGACTGCTGACGAATGTCGATCCCGGGAACGGCGCTGCCGACCACTCTGCATGTGCATTCCGTGTGTAATCGAGCATGGCATTACACGGAGAGTCACGGAATGTTCTCAGAGGGGAACGGATCGTGAAATCCGCCAAGCGGCGGCGAGTCGGGAACGCTGCGGAATTGGCCGGTACGTTGCACGGTTAGACTGTAAATCTGCCCGCGCAAGCGTACGCTAGTTCGAATCTAGCCCTGTCCACCACCGCTGCTTCTTCTCGTCGATCCGGTCGTGAAGCGCCGTAGCCGGGCTTAATGCCCGGTTCGCGTAACGTGTTCGCGATCCCGGCGTTTTCACATGACCGGGCACGCTCAGGACCGCTTGCCCGGAACCTGCCCTTGCCGCCTTGCGCGCCAACCCGTAGATGAGCCCCATGCCCGGAGATATTCTTGACAACCGCGGTCGCGGCAGCGCCGGCTGGAGCTGGCCAGCCATTCACCCCGAAGGACGCAAGTTCGCGCTTGTTTCCGCCGCGCTCAGCCTAGGCAGCGCGGTCATGGCGTGGGAGACGCTGGCCTGGCCGCTGGCGTTCCTGACCGTCGGCATCCTTGCCTTCTTTCGCGATCCCTTGCGGGTCACGCCGCGCGACGACCGATTCGTGGTGTCGCCCGCCGATGGCCTGATCACGCTGATCCAGAAGGTGCCGCCGCCGCGCGAACTGACCGCCGATGACGGAACCGGCGCTAATGGCATGGCGGAAACGCCGGTAACGCGCGTGTCCATTTTCATGAGCGTGTTCGACGTTCACATCAACCGGTCGCCGATTGGCGGCACGATTCGCCGCGTGGTCTATATTCCCGGCAAGTTCCTCAATGCCGATCTCGACAAGGCCAGCGAGGAGAACGAGCGCCAGCATTTCCTGGTCGAGCGCAGCGATGGCGTGCAGATCGGCTTCACCCAGATCGCCGGCTTGATCGCGCGCCGCATCGTGCCGTTCGTGAAGGGCGGGGACATCGTCGCCGCCGGCCAACGCGTGGGCTTGATTCGCTTCGGTAGCCGCGTCGATGTCTATCTGCCCGAAGGCACCGAACCCAAGGTGCTGATGGGACAGCGGGTGGTCGCCGGGGAAACCGTGCTGGCCGAGATCGGACAGGCGCCGATGATCGAGGGCGTCAGCCAGTGACCTCCGGGCCTGCGCCGTCTGCGGAGCCCGAAGAGACGTTTGACGTGAACGGCGAAGCTCTGCCGGACGGTGAGGACTTCGGCCGCACCAGCCTGCCGCGTGGATTGACCCTGCGCGCGCTGGTGCCCAACGCGATTACCTCTGCCGCGCTCTGTTCGGGGCTGACCGGCATCCGCTTTGCCATCAACGGCGATTTCGAGCGCGCGGTGATGGCGGTGATCGTCGCGGGCATTCTCGATGGCATCGATGGACGCGTCGCGCGGATGATGAAGGCGCAGTCGCGCTTCGGCGCGGAACTCGATAGCCTCTCGGACGCGATTTCGTTCGGCGTCGCGCCTGCCCTGATCCTCTACCTGTGGTCGCTGCAGACCGAGCCGCGCTTCGGCTGGTTTGCCGCGCTGGCGCTGGCGGTGTGCTGCGCGCTGCGGCTGGCCCGCTTCAACGCCCGGATCGACATGGCGGACCAGCCGCACAAATCGGCTGGGTTCCTCACTGGTGTTCCCGCTCCGGTGGGGGCGGGGCTCGCCATGCTGCCGCTATACCTGTGGATTGCCAGCGGGCGCGAGGAGTTCCGCTACCCGGTTTTCGTCGGAGTATGGGCGGCGCTGATTGCGTTCCTGATGATTTCCAACATGGCCACGCTGGGCTGGACCGCATTGCGTCCGCGTCGCGCCATCCGCCTGGAAGTGATCGCGCTGTTCGGGCTGGTGATCGCCGCGCTGCTGACCGAACCGTGGTTGACGCTGGTGGGTATTTGCGGAGTCTATCTCGCGCTCGTGCCGGTTGGCGTGGTCCGCTATGCGCGCGTCAGGCGGCTGCGCGGCGGGCAGGGACGATCCGCCGTTCCGCCGTCCGCCTGATCGCACGGAGCGGCGCGCGGCGCGGGCCGCATCCCGCCGCAGGCGCGGCCGTTGGCAGGTCGGACACGATGCTCACGCGGTATTCCCGCTGTGCCACATCCGCGCGCGCCTGGCGCAACAGGCCACGGACCGCACCGGCCTGCGCGGTTACGGTAGCCCCGATCGCACCGATGGCCAGAAGGCCGGCGCCGGCAAACAGCAGCGAGACAAGAACACCAAGCATGACAACCAGCCTTTCGACCCTTGTGTCCCCGGCCAAGGTTCGCCTTGACAGCCTGTGGACATCATGTGGATAACTCGGAATGTGGTTAACGGTTCCTTACCGGATGCCGTAATAGCCCTTATGTTCTCTTTTTGTTCTGATTCGTCAAGCGGAAAATGCCGTGCGGCGTTTTTCGCGTGCGATGGGCGGAGGCAAGGAACACGCGGTGAAGCACTGTCCTTCGCGTGAGATCCGGCCGGTCGAGTGCCGCAAATTCCCGGTGGATTTCTCTGCGAACTTGCTCTAAGGGCGCCAGCGCCGGACGGTGCGGGGGCAGGTGCCCTTTGCATGAGAGACGGTAATCCACACGGGAAACGCACATACCGGTGCCACGGCGGGATCTCCGCCAGGTTCCAGTTTCCCGGAGGCTAGAACCGGAAAGGAAATACCTATGGCGGCTCCTGTCGTCACGATGCAGCAGCTTATCGAGGCCGGCGCGCACTTCGGCCACCAGACCCATCGCTGGAACCCGCGGATGAAGCCGTACATCTTCGGCGCCCGCAACGGCATCCACATCCTCGACCTGTCGCAGACCGTGCCCCTGTTCGCGCGCGCTCTCGATTTCATCTCGGCCACCGTGCAGGCCGGCGGCAAGGTGCTGTTCGTCGGCACCAAGCGCCAGGCGCAGGAGCAGATCGCGCAGGCCGCGCGCGCTTCGGGCCAGCACTTCGTCAACCACCGCTGGCTGGGTGGCATGCTCACCAACTGGAAGACGATCAGCCAGTCGATCAAGCGTTTCAAGGCGCTGGAGGAACAGCTTGCGGGTGACACCGCCGGTCTCACCAAGAAGGAAGTCCTGCAGCTGACCCGCGAACGCGACAAGTTCGAGCTGTCGCTGGGCGGCATCCGCGACATGGGCGGCATTCCTGACGTGATGTTCGTGATCGACGCCAACAAGGAAGAACTGGCGATCAAGGAAGCCAACGTGCTGGGCATTCCGGTCGTCGCCATTCTCGATTCGAACGTTTCGCCCGAAGGTATCGCCTTCCCGATCCCGGCGAACGACGACGCCAGCCGCGCCATCCGCCTCTACTGCGAAGCGGTGGCCGCCGCCGCCACCAAGGGTGGCCGTGACGCCGCCCTCGCTTCGGGCGCCGACCTCGGCGCGCTGGACGAGCCGGTGGCCGAGGAAGCCGTCGAGGCCTGAGCCTCGCCGGTGCGCGGTCGATGATCGGGGCGGCCCGCATGGGCCGTCACCGAATTGACCCGGACAAGACTTACGGGCCGCAGCGGATTGCTGCGGCCTCACCCGTTTCAAGAACAGAAGGATCAACGCGATGGCTTATACCGCCGCTGACGTGAAGAACCTGCGCGAGCGCACTGGCGCCGGCATGATGGACTGCAAGAAGGCGCTGGACGAATCCGGCGGCGATTTCGAAGCCGCGGTCGACGCGCTGCGCGCCAAGGGTCTGGCTGCCGCCGCCAAGAAGTCCAGCCGCACCGCGGCCGAAGGTCTCGTCGGCGTGGCCGTTGCCGGCACCAAGGGCGTGGCCGTCGAAGTCAACTCGGAAACCGATTTCGTCGCCAAGAACGACCAGTTCCAGGACTTCGTGCGCAAGGCCACCGAAGTGGCGCTGAACACTGCCGCGGCCGATGTCGAGGCGCTCAAGGCTGCCGCCTATCCCGATGGCGGCACGGTTGCCGACAAGCTGACCAACAACGTCGCCACCATCGGTGAGAACCAGCAGCTGCGCCGCATCAAGCACGTTGCCGTGACGAACGGCGTGGTCGTGCCCTACATGCACAACGCCGCCGCGCCGAACCTTGGCAAGATCGGCGTGCTCGTCGCGCTCGAATCCGAAGCCGGCGCCGATGTGCTGGAGCCGCTGGGCAAGCAGATCGCGATGCACATCGCCGCCGCGTTCCCGCTGGCGCTGACCGCCGATGATCTTGACGCCGAACTGATCGCCCGCGAACGCAAGATTGCGGCCGAAAAGGCGGCGGAAAGCGGCAAGCCGGCGGAAGTGCAGGCGAAGATGGTCGACGGCGCGGTCTCGAAGTACGCCAAGGAAAACGCGCTGCTTTCGCAGCTGTTCGTGATGGACAACAAGACCCCGATCGCACAGGTCGTGGAGCAGGCGGGCAAGGCCGCCGGCACCAAGATCGCGCTGGTGGACTATGTCCGCTTCCAGCTTGGCGAAGGCATCGAGAAGGAAGAAAGCGATTTCGCCGCCGAAGTCGCCGCCGCTGCCGGCATCAAGTAAGGTCTGAACAGCACGTCCCCGCGCGGGCGGGGGAAGGCGTCGCCGGTATCGCTCCGGCCCGTCCTCCCCGCCGGCGCGGGGATCGCTGTATGCGGCCGCCACCATGGCCGGCCACGCCACCCTTGGCAGCGCGGTCCATCCGCGTATAAGGGCCGCGTTTACCCCCGTTTGCGAGTACCCCGTTCCCATGAGCCTCCCCAAGTTCAAGCGCATCCTGCTCAAGCTTTCGGGCGAGGTGCTGATGGGGAACCAGCAGTTCGGCATCGATACCGATTTCGTCGATCGCCTGGCCGCCGAGGTAAAGGCGGTGAAGGATACCGGGGTCGAACTGTGCCTCGTGATCGGCGGAGGCAACATCTTTCGCGGCATGGCCGGCGCGGCCAAGGGCATGGACCGGGCGCAGGCCGATTACATGGGCATGCTGGCCACGGTGATGAACGCGCTGGCGATGCAGTCCTCGCTCGAAAAGCTGGGCGTCCACACGCGCGTGCAGTCGGCCGTGCAGATGGACGCGGTGTGCGAGCCTGTCATTCGCCGCCGTGCCGAACGCCATCTGGAAAAGGGCCGTGTGGTGATCTTCGCCGCCGGCGTGGGCGCGCCCTATTTCACCACGGATAGCGGCGCGGCGCTGCGGGCGGCCGAAATGCAGTGCGACGCGCTGCTCAAGGGCACCAGCGTGGACGGCGTTTACGATGCCGATCCGAAGAAGAACCCCGCGGCAAAGCGTTATGAAACCGTGGATTATGCCACCGTGCTGGCAAACAACCTGCAGGTGATGGACGCCAGCGCCGTGGCGCTTTGCCGCGATAACCAGATTCCCATCGTCGTTTTCTCGATCCGCGAGCAGGGCAATCTTGCCCGTGTGCTGGCCGGTGAGGGGACGCAGACCATCGTGCAGAAGGAAGCCTGACCATGGCCAAGTATGACAAGGCCGATCTCGAACGCCGGATGAAGGGCGCGGTTGAATCGTTCAAGAGCGATCTTTCGGGCCTGCGCACGGGCCGCGCCAACACGGCGCTGCTCGATCCGATCACGGTCGAAGTCTATGGCGCGCATACGCCGCTCAACCAGATCGCCACCGTTTCCGCGCCCGAACCGCGCCTGCTCTCGGTACAGGTCTGGGACAAGTCGAACATTGGCCCGGTGGAAAAGGCGATCCGTTCGGCGGGTCTCGGCCTCAACCCGATCAACGACGGCAACAACCTGCGCCTGCCGATCCCCGACCTGACCGAGGAGCGCCGCAAGGAACTGGCCAAGCTGGCCAGCCAGTACGCTGAAAAGGCGCGCATCGCGATCCGCAACGTCCGTCGTGACGGTATGGAAGCGCTCAAGGCCGACGAGAACAAGAAGGAAATCTCGGAAGACGAGCGCAAGCGCGCCGAAGCCGACGTGCAGAAGCTGACCGACGAATACATCAAGGCGGCCGATGAAGCCGCCGCCCAGAAGGAAAAGGAAATCCTGGGCAAGTGAGCGCGGCGGTCGCCCCGAAAAACGGGTCGGGAGATACCGGTTGCGCCGCGCGGCACGTCGCCATCATCATGGATGGCAACGGACGCTGGGCGAAGAAGCGCCTGTTGCCGCGCGTGATCGGGCACAAGCGCGGAGTGGACGCGGTGCGCGAAGTCGCGCGCGCCGCGCGCGACATGGGGCTTGAAGCGCTGACGCTCTACGCCTTCTCGTCCGAGAACTGGAAGCGCCCGGCGGACGAGATCGCCGACCTCATGGGGCTGCTCAAGGCCTTCATCCGCAGCGATCTGCAGGAACTGATCGACAACAACGCGCGGCTCAGGATCATCGGCGATTATCATGGGCTTGCGCCCGATATCGTAGAGCTGGTCGAAGATGCCATGGCGCGCACGGCGGCGAACACCGGCACCACGCTGGCGATCGCGCTGAACTACGGATCGCAGCAGGAGATCGCACGCGCGGCGGCGCGGGCCGCCGCCAAGGGTGCGATCACGCCCGAAGCGATCGAGGCCGAACTCTATACCGCCGATCTGCCCCCGCTCGATCTGCTGATCCGCACCTCGGGCGAGGTGCGGCTGTCCAATTTCCTCCTGTGGCAGGCTGCCTACGCCGAAATGTGGTTCACCGACGTGCTGTGGCCCGATTTCACGCCCGAGCACCTGCGGCAGGCGCTGGAGCAGTTCTCGACCCGCGAGCGGCGCTTTGGCGGCCGCTGATCCTTCCGCCGAAGGCGCTGCCACGCCGCCCCGGCGGAGCGACCTGCCATTGCGCATCGCCTCGGCCGTGGTCATGCTCGCCATCGCGGGCCTGGCCATCTGGCGCGATGGAGTGGTGCTCGATTGCTTCATCGCGCTGGTCGCTTTCGCCGCCTATGGCGAATACGTCATGCTGGCGAGCCGGATCGCGACCGACCCGGCGCGGCTGGGCGCGGCGGCGATCACCGGCGCGTTCTACATCGGCTGGGCAGCGCTCGCGCTGATCGTCATGCCCACGCCGCTGTTGATCGCGGTGATCGGGCTGGTGATCTGCACCGATACCGGCGCCTACTTCTCCGGGCGCGCGCTGGGCGGGCCGAAGATCGCGCCGAAGATCAGCCCTTCCAAGACCTGGGCGGGTCTTGCTGGCGGCATGGCGGCGGCGGGCATCTGGTTGGCGCTGGTCACGCTTTCGGGCGGATACATGCTCTCGGCGCTGGGGCCGACCGGGCCGAGCCTGAAGCAGGCGCTGGCGATTACCAATTTCGGCATGGCGGCGCTGGCCGGCGCCGGGCTGGCGGTGGTGGCGCAGGCCGGCGATTTCTATGAAAGCTGGCTCAAGCGCCGGGCCGGCGTGAAAGACAGTTCGCGCCTGATCCCCGGCCACGGCGGCGTGTTCGACCGCGTCGATGGCTTGTTGCCGGTGGCGATCGTCGCGGGAACGGCCTGGGCGATGGGACTTGGCGGAGGAGCCTGAGATGACCGGACAACGCACGATTTCGGTTCTGGGCGCGACGGGTTCGATCGGCGCTTCCACGCTCGATCTTGTCCGCCGCAATCCCGATGCCTTCCGGGTGGTGGCGCTGACCGCGAACGCGCAGGCGGCGGAACTGGCGGCGCTGGCGCGCGAATTCCGCGCGGACGTGGCGGTCGTGGCCGACGAGGCGCGGCTTCCCGAACTGCGCGAACATCTCGCCGGATCGGGCGTGGAAGCCGCGGGCGGGCCGGCAGCGCTGGTGGAGGCGGCCGCGCGCGGCGCGGATATCACCGTGGCGGCGATCGTCGGATGCGCGGGCCTTGCGCCCACCATGGCGGCAATCGAACAGGGCAAGGTGATCGCGCTGGCCAACAAGGAAGCGCTGGTTTCCGCCGGCGAGGTGATGACCGCGGCGGTTGCCCGGACCGGGGCTACGCTGCTGCCGGTCGATTCCGAACACAACGCGATCTTCCAGTGCCTGCAGGGCAACGATCCCGCCAACGTCCGCTGGATCACGCTGACGGCCAGCGGCGGCCCGTTCCGCGATTGGCCCGCCGAACGCCTGGCACGGGCCACCCCGGCCGAAGCGGTGAAACACCCCAACTGGTCGATGGGCGCCAAGATCAGCGTCGATTCGGCCACGATGATGAACAAGGGGCTGGAGTTCATCGAGGCGTTCCACCTGTTCCCCGTGGGCGTGGAGCGGCTGCGCATCATCGTTCACCCGCAATCGATCGTGCATTCGATGGTCGAATACCGGGATGGGTCCACGCTGGCGCAGCTCGGCCCTTCGGACATGCGCGTGCCGATCGCGTCCGCGCTCGCCTGGCCCGCGCGGATGGACACGCCCTGCGCGCCGCTCGATCTTGCCGCGATCGGTGAACTTACCTTCCGCGCGCCCGACGAAACCCGCTTTCCCGCCACCCGCCTTGCGCGCGAGGCGGTGACGGCGGGCGGTTCCGCGCCGGCCGTGCTCAACGCCGCCAACGAGATCGCCGTCGCCGCGTTCCTGGCCGGTCAGATCGCGTTCACCGATATTGCGGAGAATGCGGCGCGCGTGCTCGATTCGATGAACGATTTTTCCGCTCCGGGCTCGCTGGACGATGTTATTCTGGTGGACCGCGCCGCACGGGCCAGAACGCGTGAAACGATGGAGCTTGCGCACTGATGCCCACACCACCGCTGCACGATCCGGGGATCCTCGTGACCCTGCTCGCCTTCGTTCTCGTGCTCGGGCCGCTCGTGTTCATCCACGAACTGGGGCATTACCTTGTCGGCCGGCTGTTCGGCGTGAAGGCGGAAAGCTTTTCGATCGGGTTCGGCAAGGAACTGGCGGGGTGGACCGACAAGCGTGGCACGCGCTGGAAGCTGTCCGTCCTGCCGCTGGGCGGCTACGTCCAGTTCGCGGGCGACATGAATCCCGCAAGCCAGCCCGATCCCGCCTGGCTATCGCTGCCCGCCGCTGAGCGCGAGCGGACGTTCCAGGCCAAGCCGCTGTTGCAACGCGCGCTGATCGTGCTGGCCGGGCCGGTGACCAATCTGGTTTTCGCGGTGCTGATCCTGGCGGCGTTCAACATGATCGATGGGCGTGTTGTTGCCTCGCCGGTGGTGGGCGTGGTCCAGCCGACCTCGGTGGCCGACAAGGCCGGCCTGCGCGCGGGCGACCGCGTGGTGTCGCTGCAAGGTGCGCGCATCGACGATTTCCTGCAAATCCGCATGGAAGTGTCGCAGCACCCCGCCGAACCGCTGGATCTGGTAATCGAGCGCGACGGCAAGCAATTGCCGATGCAGGTCACGCCCGAAGCCAAAGTGCTGTCCGATGCCTTCGGAAACGAACAGCGCATCGGTTATCTGGGCATCGGCCCGGCCCGTTTCGACGTGGTGCGCGCCGGTCCGGTGGATGCCGTGGCCGACGCGGTGGGGCAGACGCGCGACATCATCGGCATGATGGTGACCGGCATCGGCCAGATCGTGACCGGCCGGCGCGAGGTGAAAGAGCTGGGCGGGCCAATCAAGATCGCCAAGTATTCCGGCGAGCAACTGGTATCGGGCTGGCGCAACTACGCATGGTTTGTCGCGCTGATTTCGATTAACTTGGGGTTCATTAATCTGCTGCCAATTCCGGTGCTGGACGGAGGTCATCTCGCTTTCTACGCCGCCGAGGCGGTGCGCAGGAAGCCGGTCAGCCGGCGCGGCCAGGAATGGGCGTTCCGCACCGGGTTGGCCTTTGTTGTCGGTTTGATGCTCTTTGTTACGATCAATGACGTTGCGTCGCTGAAAGTGTTCGGAGGGTAGGGGAGACAATCCGGTCGCGGGGGCCGGATTTTCCACAATTTGCGGGGCGATCGAACGCTTGGACAGCCTGCTTGCTTGATTGGCGGGGCTGCTTCGGGCAGATGGCGGCGATTGCTGGTGCGGCCGGTCCTTGCGAAAGGGCTTGCCGCAAGAACACACGGGATGGCGCTTGGTGATGATTGGACGTAACTCGGGCCGGACCGTTCCTGCCTCGCCACGGGCGTCGTCGGTGGCTCTTGCCCTGATGGTCACCACCTGCATGACCGGCGTGCCGGAAATGGCGGCGGCGCAGCAGAGCCAGGCGGATCAGAAGCCCGCGCGCAAGCCTTCGGCCCTGTTCGGCAAACATGCCCGGCAAGCCGCGCCGGCCAGCGCGGTTCCGGTTCCCGCCACCCCCGCGCCGGCGCCCGCCGCGCCGCCGGTGGTCGCGGAAGTCACGGTCAAGTCGATCACGATCGATGGCGCGCAGCGGCTGGAGCCGGATACCATCCGCTCTTACATCCGCCTGCGCGAAGGAGATCGCTATACCCAGGCCGCCGCCGACCAGGTGCTGAAGGACCTGTTCGCGACCGAGCTGTTCTCGGACGTGCAGCTGCGCAACAACAACGGCGACGTGGTGATCCAGGTCAAGGAGAACCCGGTCGTCAACCGTATCATCCTGGAGGGCAACAAGCGCCTCAAGGAAGACAAGATCCTGCCCGAAATCAAGCTTTCGGCGCGCCAGATTTTCACCCGTTCCAAGGTGCGCGCGGACGTCGCCCGCATCATCGAGCTGTACAAGCGGCAGGGCCGCTTCGCCGCTTCGGTCGAACCGAAGATGGTCATGCTTGAACAGAACCGCGTCGATATCGTGTTCGAGATCAGCGAGGGGCCGAAGTCCAAGGTCCGCCAGATCAACATCATCGGCAACGAGAAGTTCTCCGACGGGGAACTGCGCGGCCAGATGGTGACCAAGCAATCGCGCTTCTTCCGCCTGTTCAGCTCGGGCACCAGCTACGATCCCGATCGTCTCGCCTTCGACCAGCAGAAGCTGCGCCAGTTCTACCTGACCAACGGTTACGCCGATTTCCGCGTGGTTTCGGCCGTGGCCGAACTGACGCCCGACAAGCGCGATTTCATCATCACCTACGTGGTGGAAGAGGGGAAGCGCTACAAGTTCGGCGACGTCAAGGTGGACAGCCAGCTGCGCGACTTCGATGGCGACAAGCTGGCCGAGCGGCTGAGCATCAAGAAGGGCCAGTGGTACAACGCCAAGGCGGTTGAAGACACGGTCGACAGCCTCACCGAAACCGCCGGCAGCTTCGGTTATGCCTTCGCCGACGTCCGTCCCGACTTCCAGCGCGACAAGGACGACCTGACGATGAGCGTGACCTTCCGCATGGCGGAAGCACCGCGCGTCTATGTCGAGCGCGTGGACGTCAACGGCAACACGCTGACGCAGGACAAGGTGGTCCGCCGCGAGTTCCGGCTAGGTGAGGGCGACGCCTTCAACAGCCTGCAGATCAAGCGCTCCACCAACCGCATCAAGTCGCTGGGCTATTTCCAGGAAAAGTTCGAGGTCGAGCAGAAGCCTGGAAGCGCGGCCGACCGCATCGTGCTGGAAGCCAACGTCGAGGAAAAGCCGACCGGCCAGCTCCAGCTTTCCGCCGGCTTCTCCAGCCTTGAAAGCTTCATCTTCCAGGCCTCGATCCAGCAGAACAACTTCCGCGGCCGTGGCCAGACTGTGGGCCTCAGCGTCGATTATTCGCGCTATTCGCGCGCGGTGCAGGTGAGCTTTACCGAGCCTTACCTGTTCGACCGGAACGTCTCGTTCGGCATGGACGTCTATCGGCGCGACTACAACAGCTTCAACTACTTCAACGCCAACCGCAACACGACCTACCGGCAGGCCACCACCGGCTTCCAGGCGCGCATCGGTGTGGCGCTGACCGAATATACCTCGCTGATCGGGCGCTACACGCTCAACTTCGACAACGTCACGCTCGACAAGGATACCTACTATCTCAACGGCCAGTGCAGCCCTCTGCTGGCCGGTCGGTATCTGTGCGACGCCATCGGAAAGCGTACCAGTTCGATTCTGGGTCTCTCGCTGGTCTATGACACGCGCGACAACCGCCTGCGGCCGACGCGCGGCACCTCGCTGGTGCTGGGTGGCGACATCGCCGGGCTTGGTGGTTCGGTGAAGTATGCCCGACTCACCGCCAACGCCTCGAAGTATTTCCCGCTGGGCCATGGCTTCATCTTCTCGCTGCGCGGGGAAGGCGGCGCGATCAAGGCGTTGGGCAGCCGCTCCAACGATCCGTCGATCGACGACGTGCGCCTGACGGACCGCTTCTTCCTGGGCGAACCGCAGATCCGCGGCTTCGACATTCGCGGCGTCGGCCCGCGCGTGCTGCGCAAGCAGTATTCTGGATATGATCCAAAGACCGGTACGGGCGGCACCGTTTCTACGGATCGCAACCAGTGGGTCGATGACGCGCTCGGCGGCAGGTATTATTACCTTGCTCATGCCGAGGTCGAGATTCCGCTGGGGTCCGGCGCGCGCGAAATGGGCTTGCGGCCTTCGATCTTCGTGGACGCGGGAGCTGTGTTTGGTGTGGCGCACCCGCAGACAACGGGTGCTGGCACGTTGTTGTACCTGGATAACTTGACGGGGAAGGTGACGACGTCTTCCCAGGATTCCAGTGGGGCCAAGAACGACGTTTACCAGAAGTACGATGAGGTTTTCGTCGGCGACAGCCCCAAGCCGCGCATCTCGGTGGGTATCGGCGTCAACTGGAACTCGCCGTTCGGTCCTTTCCGCATCGATTTCGCCAAGGTCCTCAGCAAGGTCCAAGGCGACGACCCCAAGGCATTCACTTTCAACGTAGGAACCCAGTTCTGATGATCATGCGCATTGCATCGGCCCTTGTCGCGGGCCTTCTCGTTTCGGTTGCTCCGCAGGCCATGGCCGCCGCTCCGGCGCCGGCCGCCCCGGTCGCCACCGGTGGTATTGTCGCCGCCGGTATCGCCGTGGCCAACCCGCCGGCGATCGTCGCCTCGTCCTCGGCCTACCAGACCGCGCAGCAGCAGCGTCCGGTGACCTACAAGGCGCAGATCGACCAGGCCAACACCCGCAAGAACCAGATCACCGCGCAGCTTCAGCCGCTCTACGCCAAGCTGGAAGCGGATTCGAAGGCGCCCAAGCCCGATCAGGCCGCGCTGCGCCAGCAGTATGCGCAGATCCAGCAGATCGAACAGGCCGGCCAGCGTGAAATCCAGCAGATCCTGGAGCCGCTGCAGCTTTCGGAACAGTACGTTCTCGAACAGATCGGCGACAAGCTGGACGACGCCACGCAGAGCGCGATGACCAAGCGCAAGATCTCGCTGGTTCTCGATTCGCAGTCGGTGATCAAGGCCGATCAGGCGTACAACCTGAATCAGGACATCCTGACCGAACTCAACGCGCTGATCCCCTCGGCGCAGCTCGTGCCGCCGGCCGGCTGGCTGCCGCGCGCGCAGCGTGAACAGCAGGCCCAGCAGCAGGCGGCGCAGGCCGCTGCCGCGCAGCCGGACAACAAGAAGGCGCCGGTCGGCCGCTGAGGCCATCCGCGTCGAACAGCGTCAAACGGGGGCACCATGGCGGAAGATCAGACGGACGGCGCGGGTGCCGCACCGTTCGACTATGACGTGACCAAGGTGATGGCGGCGCTTCCGCACCGCTATCCCCTGTTGCTGGTCGATCGCGTTCTGGGCCTTGTGCCCGATGTATCGATCCACGCGGTCAAGGCTGTCTCGATGAACGAGCAGTTCTTCCAGGGGCACTTCCCCGGCCGGCCGATCATGCCCGGCGTTCTCCAGATCGAGGCGCTGGCGCAGGCCGCCGGCGTGCTCGCGGTGGAAACGCTCGGGCTCGCGAGCACCGGCAAGCTTGTCTATTTCATGGCGATCGAGGGCGCCAAGTTCCGCAATCCGGTGGAGCCTGGCTGCCTGCTGCACCTGCACGTCGAATTCACCCAGAAGCGCGCGCGCGTCTGCAAGTTCGCGGGCAAGGCCATGGTCGATGGCAAGGTGACCTGCGAGGTCAGCTTCACCGCGATGATCGCGGACAGCTGATCCCGTTTCCGGCGGATGCCGGGCGCATCCGAGCAGGGACTCGACAAATCGCGCGGCATCCATTAGGGGCGCCGCTTTCCAGTTTCCCGAAGACCGGTCGGAACCGGTCGCCAAGCGGAGCAAGACCGATGAAGGCCAATATCCACCCCGACTACCACATGATCAAGGTGCAGATGACCGACGGCACCGTGTTCGAAACCCGCTCCACCTGGGGCAAGGAAGGCGACACGCTGGCGCTCGACATCGATCCCACTTCGCACCCGGCCTGGACCGGCGGCACGCGTCAGATGGATCAGGGCGGCCGCGTTGCGCAGTTCAACAAGCGGTTCGGCGGTCTTTCGCTCAAGCGCTGATCGCGCGCGAAAAGCCAGACGGGCAGGGCGGCTTCGGCCGCCCTTTTCGTTTTCGCCCTTTCGTTAAAGCGTTTCGCAGCGATCCGTCCGTATCGGTGCGTGGCATTGCTATCTGCGATAGCCGTTCTAGAGTATCGCCATGACCACCCTGACCAACGCGCTGGAAAGCCGCCTCGGTTATCAGCTGCGCCGCGCTTCCGCGGTGATGATGGCCGACCTCGCGCGCGAGTTGGCGGACCTTGACCTGCGCCCGGCGGAAGTGACCACGCTGCTGGTGATCGGCGAAAATCCCGATTGCTCGCAGACCGAGGTGGGGCAGGCGCTGGCGATCAAGCGCGCCAACATGGTGCCGATCATCGCGCGCCTGATGGACCGGGGCTTCGTTGCGCGCACGCGGGCGGACGGCCGTTCCCATGCGCTGACTCTGACCGATCAGGGCCGCAAGATGGCGGACGAAGCCAACCACCGCATCGCGGCGCATGAAGCCCGCTTCGTTACTCAGCTTGCCACGGGCGAGGTGGAAACGCTGCTGCGGTGCCTGCCGACGATCCGCGGTATTGGCGCCGAACCCGAGGGCTGAACGCGGGCCGGCCTATTGCCAGGGGCGTTCGCGATACCATTTCGTCACCACGTATTTCAGGCCCTTGCGCACCTTCATGGCGTGATGGATCGTTGCGGGATTGACGCTGCCGTCGCGCCGGCGGTTGTTCCAGCCCACCAGCTTGCCCGGTTCGGGATGGATCAGCTTGTCCAGTACCTTGAACCGCGTGGCGCCGCCCGCCTCCACCGCGTTGAGATAGACCATGAAGGTCCAGGTGCGTTGCCCGGAAACGGCGCAATAGCGGGTGAAATCGGCGCCCTGTTCGTCGAAGTAGTCGGTATGGGCCTTGAATTCCTGCCCCGGCGCATAGCGCTGGCCCTGGATCGGTTCGCCGAACCGCCGGTCGATGCCGCACAGTGCGGAAAAGCGCTCGTCCAGAGCCGCAACTTCGGGTGAAGCCATCGGCAGGTCGCAGGTCTCGCTGGTGCGGAAATAGTTATCGCCGTTGGGATCGGCGATGGTGGAAGGACGTCGGTCCGCCTCGATCCGGGCGATCAGCGCCGCGCATTCCGCTGCGGTCAGGAAATCGCGCAGGATCACCATGTCGGCGCGCGGGGTGGGAACGCGAACGATGCCCGGCGTTGCGAGCAGCCGATCGAGCGAGGCTTCGTTGACGGGCGCGTCCATGCTCATTTCGGTAGCCGATCTGGCACCGAACGCCAACATCGCCTGTGCGCGATGTGCCGGCAGCCATAGGATGCGGGCGTCCGGCCTGCTATCGGAATTGCGTGGCTCCGTCGTCGTCCCTTTCCGCACCGTCGCCCACGCGTGCCAACGGCTTCTCGCTGGTCGAGATGCTGGTCGTGCTGTTCGTGATCGGCCTGCTGGCGACGGTGGTGGTCCTGTCCATGCCCGGCGACGAACGCACGCTCCGCGATGAGGCGGAACGCTTCGCCGCGCGCACCATCGCGGCGCGGGACGAGGCGATCGTGGGGGGCACGCCGGTGGCGCTGGTGGTGGGGCCGGCCGGTTACTATTTCCAGCGCCGCGTTGATGGCGCGTGGCAGGCGCTTCCCGGCAAGGGTTTCGATCTGGCGGCGTGGAAGCAGGGCACGCAGGCCACGGTCGACCAGCCGGGCGGACGGGGGCGCATCGTGTTCGATACGCTGGGGCTTGCCAGCGGCGATGGCACCGTCCGGCTGGATCGCGGGGACCGCCATCTGGTCCTGCGCATCGCGCGCGATGGAAAGGTCACGCTCGATGCGGCGTGACGGCAACGGCGCGGAAGCGGGCTTCACCCTGCTCGAACTGATGATCGCGCTGGCGGTGTTCGCGCTGGCCGCGCTTGCCCTGCTCAGGATGGAAGGCGCCAGCATCGCGCGCACGGCCGATCTGGACCAGCGCCTGCTGCGCGAGATCGTGGCGCAGAACATGGCGGCCGAAATCCTGACCGATCCCGCACCCCCCGCGATGGGCGACGCCAGCGGCACGATCCGCAACGCCGGCCGCCAGTTCGCGTGGACCCGCCATGTCGAGCCGCGGGCGGACTTCGGCGTGCTGTCGATCACGCTCACCGTGCGCGAGGTGACGCCCGGCCGCACCAGCCAGGCGATCACGCTCGACTTCGCCAGGCTGCCGGTGTCATGACGCCACCCCACGATCATCGCCAGCGCGCCAACGGCTTCACGCTGGTGGAGATGCTGGTGGCGCTGCTGGTCTTCGCGATCATCGCCGGCGGCGCGCTGGCGCTGCTGCGGTTCAGCGTCGATGCCGAACTGGCGAGCCGCACCGGCACCGACCGGATCGCCGCCAGCCGGCGCTTCCTCTCGGTCTGGACGGCCGATCTGGCGCAGATCACGCCGCGTCTGGCGCGCGACGAAAGCGGCGCGGTCCATGCCGCGCTGGAGGCGGGCGGAGCCGAGGGCATGGTGCTGCGCTTCACGCGCAGCGGATGGTCCAACGTCGATGGCGCGGCGCGGCCAAGCCTGCAGAAAGTGGAATACCACTGGGACGGCAAGGCGCTGGTGCGCGCTGGCTATCCGTTCCCGGATGGCGCTGCGCCTGAGCCGGGCGCCGCCGTCCTGCCGCTGGCGGGGCCGCCGGCCTTGCGCTTCCGTGGGCGCGATGGACAATGGCATGGCCGGTGGGAGCCGCAGCGGATGGGCGAACTGCCCGTCGCGATCGAGCTGCTGCTGCCGCAACCGGGTGGCGAACCGCTGCGCATCGTCTCGCTGGTCGGGGTGAATTACCAGTGAGGCGGGATCGTCCTTCCCATGAACGCGGCGCGGCGCTGTTGTCGGTGTTGCTGCTGGTTGCGGTCATGGCGGTGATCGCAGCGGTCATGCTCGACCGGCTCAACCTCGCCACGCGGCTGGCGGGGAACGGACAGGCGATGACCCAGGCGCGTCTTACCGCGACCAGCGCGGAAACGCTGGTGATGGCCCGGCTCAAGGCGCTGGTCGATGCGGATGATCGCCGCACGGTCGACCGCATCGGGCTGCTCGGCCGCGAGTTCCCGCTGCCCTTGCCGCGCGGCGCGGTGCGCGGGCGGATCGATGACGCGGGCAATTGCTTCAACGTCAATTCGCTGGTCCAGCAAGGCGTCGATGGCTCCTTCACGCTGCGGCCCGTGGCGCTGGCGCAGCTGCGCGCGCTGATGGCCGGGCTGGCGGTGCCCGCGAACGAGGCGGTCGCCCTGAGCGACGCCATGGCCGACTGGATCGACAGCGACGAGCGGCCCGCGCCGAACGGGGCCGAGGACGATGTCTATCGTGCCGGGCCGGTGCCCTATCGCCCGCCCAACCGGCTGATCGGCGATGTCAGCGAATTGCGCGCGGTGCGGGGGATGACGCCGGTGATCTACCAGCGCTTGCGGCCCTGGCTCTGCGCGCTGCCGGCGGCAGAGCTTTCCCCGGTCAATGTCAACACGCTGCGGCTGGACCAGATCCGCCTGCTGACCATGCTTTCCCCCGCCACGATCACGCCCGAACGCGCCCGCGCGCTAGTGCTAGGGCGGCCGCCGGCGGGCTATGCCAGCGCGGCGGAGGCGACCGCGCGGCTGGGGGTCACGACCGGAGCAACCGGCGCGCTTCCGCTCGATCAGTTGCAGGTGCGCAGCCGCTGGTTCCTGCTGGATCAGGTGGTTTCCATCGATTCGGTGCGGCTGGAGGAGGAAGCGCTGATCGATACCGGTGTCACGCCCGCGCGCGTGGCGTTCCGCAGCTGGGGGGATCGCGAAAGCCGTTAGGCAGCGGGAATCGCGGGGGCGCGTGGCGGCCGCGCAAGTTTTCGCTTTTCAAGGCCGCTCCTTTCTGCAAAGGGGCTCGCCCGCGCCCCGCATCGTGTTACGATGGGCGTGTCGATCATGTGGCGATCGTAGCTCAGTTGGTTAGAGCGCCGGTTTGTGGTACCGGAGGTCGAGGGTTCGAACCCCTTCGATCGCCCCATCTTTCCTCAGATTCTCTGCGCATCACGGCCTTTCGAGGGACGCTAAGCGCTTGCCCCGGAACGGCGCAGGTGGCAGAGCGTGGCGCGAACCGGCGGCGCGCGCCGCCGGACGAGGATATGTGTTTCCCGCGTCCATGCACGGTTTTGCCAATCCCGCCCGTTTTCTGCGCCTTGCGCGCTGGTTGATGCCTTTGCTGCTGGGGCTGGGGCTGGTGCTTGCCTTCGGCGCGCTGGCCTGGGGCCTGCTGGTGGTGCCGCCCGATCGGCTGATGGGCGATACCGTGCGCATCCTGTTCATCCACGTGCCTTCGGCCTGGCTGGGCATGGCGGGCTGGAGCACGATCGCCGTGGCCAGCCTGGTCGAGCTGGTCTGGCGCCATCCGCTCGCCGCCATCGGCGCGCGCGCGGCGGCGGTGCCAGGCGCGGCGTTCACCGCGATCTGCCTGGCCACGGGATCGATCTGGGCGCGTCCCACCTGGGGCACGTGGTGGGTGTGGGACGGCCGTCTGACGAGCTTCCTCGTCCTGCTGTTCCTCTATTTCGGCTATATCGCCCTGGCAGGCGCTGCGCAGCGCGATGCGCAGGCGGGTGAGGGCGCCAGCCGCGTGACCGCGATCTTCGGTCTGGTCGGCGCGATCAACATCCCGATCATCAACCGGTCGGTGGTGTGGTGGAACAGCCTGCACCAGCCGCCGTCGATCACCATCGGCAAGTCCGCGATCGACGGCACGTTCCTGTGGCCGCTGCTGATTGCCGCGATCGGCTTTTCGTGCATCTTCGGCGGCGTGGTGCTGGCGCGGATGCGGACGCTGCTGGCCGACATCCAGACCGAGGCGCGCCTGCGCCGCAAGGCGCTGGGCTGACGCGGCGCGGGAGGGCAGGATGCACGAGAGACTGGATCAATGGGACTATGTGGCAGCGGCGCTGGCGATCGGGGTGATCGGCACACTGCTGCTGGTGGGCTGGACGCTGTGGGCCATGGTCCGCGCCGAACGCCGGCGTGACAGGGCGAGGGGCAAGTGAGCGGCATCAAGGCAAAGCACCAGCGGCTGGTCCTGCTGGCCATCGCGCTGGTCGCGCTGGTGGGCGCGGGCCTGCTCGCCGCTTACGCGCTGCGCAACCAGGCCGCCTATTTCTACGTGCCGAGCGATCTGGTCGCCCATCCGCCCGAACAGGGCCGCGCCGTGCGCCTGGGCGGCATGGTGGAGAAGGGATCGATCAAGACCCGGCCCGATGGCGTGACCATCGATTTCATCGTCGGCGATGGCAAGGCGCGGGTGCCGGTGCGCTTCACCGGAATCACGCCGGACCTGTTCGTCGAGGGGTCGGGCGTGGTCGCCGAAGGGCGGATGGAAGGCGGCACGTTCGTGGCCGACAACCTGCTGGCCAAGCATGACGAGAAGTACGTCCCGCGCGAGATGAAGAACATGACCGACGCGCAGGCGAAACAGGTGGTGGCCGAAACGAAATGATAGCTGAATTGGGCCTTGCCGTTCTCTGGATGGCCGCCGCGCTGGCGGTGCTGCAACTGGCAGCGGGTATCATCGCCCTGCGCCCCAAGGGCGAACATCTGGCCGGAGTGGTCCGCCCGCTGGCGGTGATGCAGGGCGTGCTGGTCGCCTTCGCGTTCCTGGCGCTGGTCACGCTGTTTCTGGAAACCGATCTGTCGGTGAAGCTGGTGGCGGAGAACAGCCATTCGGCCAAGCCGTTCATCTTCAAGCTGGCGGGCACCTGGGGGAACCACGAAGGCTCGATGCTGCTGTGGGTGACGATCATGGGCCTGGCCGGTGGCTTCGTCGCGCTGATCGAGAAGCGGCTACGCGAGGATACGCTGGTGGCGACGCTGGCGGGGCAGGCCTTCGTCAGCCTGGGGTTCTACGCGTTCCTGCTGCTGTCCTCGAACCCGTTCGAGCGGCTGCCAGAGCCCGCGCCCGACGGCAACGGCCTCAACCCGCTGCTGCAGGACATCGGCCTCGCCTTCCACCCGCCCACGCTTTACGTTGGCTATGTCGGCCTTTCGATCGCCTTCAGCTTCGCGATTGGCGCGCTGGTGACGCGCGATGTCGGCCCTGCCTTCGCCCGCGCGATGCGGCCATGGGTGCTGGGCGCGTGGATATTCCTCACGCTGGGCATCACGGCCGGCTCCTATTGGGCGTACTACACGCTCGGCTGGGGCGGCTGGTGGTTCTGGGACCCGGTGGAAAACGCTTCGCTGATGCCCTGGCTGGCGGCGACGGCGCTGCTCCATTCGTGCTCGGTCCTCGCTTCGCGCAACGCCTTGCGGGCGTGGACGGTGATGCTGGGCGTGATCGCGTTCTCGATGTCGATGGTCGGCACGTTCCTGGTGCGGTCGGGCATTCTCACCTCGGTCCACGCCTTCGCGGTCGATCCGGAGCGCGGCAGCTTCATCCTTGCGTTGCTGGCGATCTACATCGGCGGCGCCTTGACCCTGTTTGGCGTGCGCGCGGCGACGGTGACCGAAGGCGCGCGGTTCAGCTTCGTCAGCCGCGAGGCGAGCCTTGTGTTCAACAACGTGATGCTGTGCGGCATTCTCGGCATCGTCCTGGTCGGCACGCTCTATCCGCTGCTGACCGAGGCGTTCGGCACCAAGGTTTCGGTCGGCCCGCCATACTTCAATCCGGTATCCGCGATCTTTGCGGTCCCGATGCTGCTGGTGCTGGCGGTTGGCCCGCTGCTGCGCTGGCGCGATGACAAGGCGGGGCGGATCACCATGCCCTTTGCGATCGCCGCGCTGCTCATGGCGGCGGTGTTCCTGATCGCCGAACTGGTCGCGCCGGGCATCCATCTGCTGCCAGCGCTGGGTCTCGCCATCGCCAGCGGCCTGTTCTTCGCCAGCCTGCTGCCGCTGAAGGGGCGCAACCTGCGCCGCACGCCGCTGCCGGTGTGGGGGATGGTGATCGCGCATCTCGGCATCGCTGTAGCCTTGTTCGGCATGGCGAGCGACAGCGCCTTCTCCACCGAGAAGCTTGCCGCGATGGCCGTGGGCGATACGCAGAACGTGGGGCCGTGGCAGGTGAAGCTCGAAAGCATCGATCCGGTTGCCGGCCCGAACTGGACCGCGCTGCAGGCGACGCTCTCGGCCCGCTACGCCGGTGGCGCGCCGATCACGCTGGAACCGCAGGCGCGCGTCTTCGCCTCGCCCCCGGGCACGCGCACCGAAAGCGCGCTCAAGACGCGCTGGAACGGCCAGCTCTATTCGGTGCTGGGCGAAGAGGGCGAGGACGGCCGCTGGCAGATGCGCTTCTGGTGGAAACCGTTCGTGCCGATGATCTGGTATGGCGGCGTGCTGATCGCGCTGGGCGGGGTGCTCGCGCTGCTCGGCCGCGTGACCGCCGACGTCAGGCGGCTGCGCGCCGAAGGCAAGATCGCGTATCGCCGGATGAGGCAGGGACGATGAGCAAGCAGGACGATCGGGGCAATCATCCGGGTGATCCCGCGCCGAAGAAGCCGGGGCTGGCGCTGTGGCTGCCGCTGGCGCTGTTCGCCGGCTTCTTCGTGCTGGTGATCTACGGCCTGGTGCGGCCGGCCGACCGCGAGGTGGCGAGCGCCTTCATCGGCAAGCCGTTGCCCGGCTTCGACCTGCCCCCGGCGGTGGACGACCGCCCCGGCCTGGCGCTCGCCAACTTCCGGGATGGCAAGCCGCGCCTGCTCAACGTGTTCGCCAGCTGGTGCGTGCCCTGCGCGGTGGAATCGCCGCAGCTTGCCGCGCTGGCGCAGCAGGGCGTGGAGATCGACGGCGTTGCTATCCGCGACCGGCGCGAGGACGTGGCTCAGTTCCTCGCCGCGAACGGCAACCCGTTCCGCCGGATCGGCAAGGACGATCTCAGCAAGGTCCAGCTCGCGATTGGATCGTCGGGCGTGCCCGAGACGTTCGTGATCGATGGCAAGGGCGTGATCCGCTACCAGCACATCGGCGACATCCGCGCAGAAGACGTGCCGCTGATCCTGCGCAAGCTGAAGGAGGCGGAATCGTGATGGCGCGCGCCGCATCGCGGCATGGAGCTACCGTTTTCGCGGCGCTTGCGCTGCTGCTGGCTTCTCCAGCCACCGCGCAAGATTCGCTGCCGCCGGCGCCCTATGCCTACAAGCAGCTTCCGAATCCCGATCAGGAGGCGAGGGCGCAGGCGTTGATGGAGACGCTGCGCTGCCTCAAGTGCCAGAGCCAGTCGATCGCGGATTCGGATGCACCGATGGCGGGCGACATGCGCCATCAGGTGCGCACCCGCATCGCTGCCGGGGAAGACCCGGAGGAAATCCGCCAGTGGCTGATCGAACGCTACGGCGACTATGTCAGCTATACCCCGCAATTGCGGCCGATGACCTGGCCGCTGTTCGCCGCGCCGGCGGCGTTCCTCGTGCTGGCGGCGCTGCTGCTGCGCAAGCGCTTCCGCCGCGGGGGCGATGGCGCGGCGGATGAACCGGAAGCGGACGCGCTGGAGGACAACGCATGACCTGGGTGCTGATCCTCCTGATCGCGATCGTGGTCTTCGCGGTGCTGGCGTTCGTGCTGAAGATGCCGCGTTCGGGCTGGGAACTGACGGGCGCGGCGCTGCTGTTCGGCATTGCCGGCTATGCGCTGCAGGGCCATCCCGGCGTGCCCGGCGCGCCCAAGGCCGCGGTCGAGAACCAGAAAGCGGCCGACGAGGCGCTGATCAAGCAGCGGCAGGCGATGGGCGATGCCTTCGGCAAGGGCCAGAACTGGATGGTGCTGGCCGACGGGCTTTCACGGCAGGGCCAGTTCGGCGCGGCGGCGACGATCCTAGGCAAGGCGGTGAAGGCCGATCCCAACGATGCAGACCTGTGGGTGGCGCTGGGCAACACGCTGGTCGGCCACAGCGACGGGCTGATCACGCCGGCCGCGCAGTTCGCGTTCCAGAAGGCGGCGAAGATCGCGCCCGAACATCCGGGGCCGCCGTTCTTCATGGGCCTGGCGCTGGCGCAGTCCGGCAAGCTGGTGGAAGCACGGGCGATCTGGGCCGAACTGTTGCGCCGCGCGCCGGCCGATGCCCCCTATCGCGAAGACCTTCAGGCCCGGTTGGCGAGACTCGACTCGATGCTGGCAGCCTCCGGACAGGCACCTGCGCCGGTGGCTCCGTCCGATGAAGCGCCCGCAGCAGCCGCCGAACCGTCGGGCGCCTCTTCTGAAGCGCCCTGAAATCAGCTATTTGCGATGCCATGTGGGGCATGATTTCAGGGCGTCCGGGTTCGCTAAAGCAGCCATTGCCGGGGCCAAGGGCCGGTGCTAAAGCGCCGCGCCGTTCCGGTGTCCGATGGCGGACCGGCGGTTTGGGTCAAGGCCCGGGGGCACCGTTGCCATGAGTGATTCCGTGCTTGCAAACGGTTCGGACGAAAGCGCAGTTCCTTTATCCCCTGTCCGCGATTCCGGTCACCAGACTCACCATCATCAGGGCAGCCTGCTCAAGATGGCGGTCGGCGCGATCGGTGTGGTGTTCGGGGATATCGGCACCAGCCCGCTTTACGCGCTGCGCGATACCTTTGCCGGCCATCACAAGCTGCCGCTCGACCAGTTGCACGTGTATGGCATCATCAGCCTGATGTTCTGGTCGATGATGATCATCGTGACGTTGAAGTACGTCAGCGTGATCATGCGCGCGGACAACAAGGGCGAGGGCGGCAGCCTGGCGCTGCTGGCGCTGATCAACCAGCACACCAGCGGCAACCGGTGGGGCAAGGGCATCATCCTGATGGGGGTGTTCGCCACCGCGCTGTTCTATGGCGATTCTATGATTACGCCCGCCGTTTCGGTGATGGGCGCTATCGAAGGTGTCGCGGTCTATCAGCCGGAAATGCACCGGCTGGTGGTGCCGATGGTCGTCGCCATCCTGATCTTCCTGTTCTTCATCCAGAGCCGGGGTACGGAACGCGTGGCGACCTTCTTCGGTCCGATCATGTTGGCCTATTTCGCCACGATCGCGGTGCTGGGCGTGATCAGCATCCTGGCGTTCCCGCACGTGATCACCGCGCTCAGCCCGCACCACGCGGTGATGATGTTCGCGGCCGACCCGTTCCGGGGCTTCCTGGCGATGGGCGCGGCGGTGCTCGCCGTGACGGGCGCAGAAGCGCTCTATGCGGACATGGGCCATTTCGGCCGCAATCCGATCCGCGTATCGTGGCTGACGTTCGTGCTGCCGGCGCTGGTGCTGAACTATCTGGGCCAGGCCTCGCTGCTGATGCGCGATCCGTCCGCGCTGGAAAGCCCGTTCTATTTCCTCGCGCCCGAATGGTTCCAGTGGCCGCTGCTCATCATCGCCTCGCTGGCGGCGGTCATCGCCTCGCAGGCGGTGATCTCTGGCGCGTTCTCGGTGACGCAGCAGGCGATACAGTTGGGCTTCATCCCACGCATGACGATCAAGCACACCAGCACGGCGGCGGGGCAGATCTACATCCCTGTGATCAACTGGGCGTTGATGGTGGCGGTGATCCTGCTGGTGCTGGTGTTCCAGCGCTCGTCGAACCTGACGGCGGCCTACGGCATCGCCGTGACCGGCGCGATGCTGATCGACAACGTGCTGCTGGCCGTGGTGCTGTTCAAGCTGTGGAACTGGAAGCCGGTCTTCGCGGTCGGACTGCTGGCGCTGTTCTTCGTGATCGACGCGGGCTACCTCGGCGCGAACCTGACCAAGATCCCCGACGGCGGCTGGGTGCCGCTGCTGATGGGCGTCACCATCTTCACGCTGCTGACCACCTGGTCACGCGGGCGCGCGCTGATGCGGCAGAACATGGCGGAGGGGTCGATCCCGCTGGAAGTGTTCACCAAGTCCGCTCACGCCAGCGCCGCGCGCGTGCCGGGCACGGCGATCTTTATGGCTTCCACCGCATCGGGCGTGCCCTCGGCGCTGCTCCACAACATGAAGCACAACAAGGTGCTGCATGAACGGGTGGTGATCCTGACCGTGCAGATCGAGGACGTGCCCTACGTGGATCAGGTGGAACGATCGGCCTGCAAGGATTTCGGCAACGGCTTCTACCGCGTCAGCCTGCGTTTCGGTTTCCTGGAGGAAACCGACGTGCCCGCCACGCTCAAGACCGTGACGATGTGCGGCGAACCGTTCGATATGATGAAGACCAGCTTCTTCCTGTCGCGCCAGACGCTGATCGCGTCGGACAAGCCGGGCATGGCGATCTGGCGCGAAAAGCTGTTCGCGTGGATGCTGCGCAACGCGGCGAGTGCGATGGAGTTCTTCCGGCTGCCGACCAACCGCGTGGTGGAGCTGGGTAGCCAGCTCAAGATCTGACGGTCTCCCGCCCGTCGCGCGGACGGGAGACGCCTGTCAGGATAAACGAATCAATTGCTGTTTTCGGCCTTGGCCTTGAGCTTCGCGGCCTCTTCCTTGGCCTTGTCGCCGGCCTTGTTCAGCGCATCGGCGGCTTTCACGCCAGCCTTGTCCGCCTCGACACCGGCCTTGTCGGCGGCGGCGTCGGCCTTGTTGATCGCTTCGTCTGCCGCGTTGCGGACCGATTCCGCACCCTCGCTGGCGGTGGCGCTGATGTCCGAGGCGGCGGCGGCAATGTCGTTCCCGGCTGAGGTAGCGGCCTCCTGCGCGTTGTCCTGCGTCTTTTCCGAGCAGGCAGAAAGCGCGAGGACGGCTGCCGCTGCGGCCAGGGTGATGAAGATGGGTTTGCGCATCAAAAAGCTCCTCTCTGTCGCGTCACATCAAAGCGCGATGGCGCTTCGGGTTCCTGACGAACGTATCGTCCAACGGAAACGGGCGCGACTTTCCGGAGAAAGCCGCGCCCGTGCAAGCCTGGATGGCTCCGGTCAGCGTCGGAGTTACCCGAGGTTGGCGCTGACCATGCAGTAGAGCATCGGCAGCGACAGCAGCAGGTTTGTGCGGCTGGCGATCAGCGCGCGCGGCGCAGCGGCAGCCTTTTCCTCCGGGCTGGCTTCGACGATGCCGAGGATCTTCTTCTGCGCGGGCCAGATGATGAACCACACGTTGAACGACATGATGAGCGCGAGGTCCATGCCGAGGCCGATCAGGTTTTCGTGCTGGTTGAGCCCCTGGAGGATCAGCGCGCGGTGGACGTAGCCGGTTACGTAGGCGATCACCAGACCGGTAACGACCGTCAGCAGCGCGGCCCAGCGGAAGAAGAAGAACACCTTCGGCGCGATGTGGCCGGTGATCGCGCCCTTCTGTTCGGCCGGAATCGACGGCATCGTCGGCACCTGCACGAAGTTCAGGTAATAAAGCAGCCCGATCCACAGGATGCCGAAGAACACGTGCAGCCAGCGGAACACGGAATTGACATCAAGCGGCACTTCCGCGCCAAATCCCAGCATCACGGCGATGGCCGCGACAAGGCCGATCGCAAGCACGAGATGCAGGTTACCAAACAGCTTGGCCATGAAACTTCCCCCAGTTTGCGCCCCTTGATCCGTTTACCCGGTTATCGCCGGAGGTGGGCTGTCAACATTCTAGGGGGTGTGCGCAATTTGTCACACGTTTTTGTCGTGCGGCAGGGTGTCGGCAATTTGCGGCAGGGCGGCTTGACGGGGTGACGCGTTCAATCGTGCGGCGGGTTCTGTTCCACCTCGTCCGCCGCTTCCGTGCCCAGCCCGTGCTTCAGCAGCATCGGGATCTGCGCGAAAGTGAACAGGAACGACAGCGCGGTCACGCCCCACAGCTTGGCCTGGAGCCAGCCGTCGAAACTGAGCGTGTGGCGCAGCACTTCGTTCAGCACCGCCAGGAACAGGAAGAAGAAAGCCCAGTTGCGCGAAAGCTTCATCCAGCCGGCATCGTCCAGCCCGTCGAACGCGCTTTGCAGCAGGGTGCGCAGCATCGGCTTGCCCCGGACAAGGCCGGCGAACAGCACGCCGGCGAACAGCAGGTAGATCGCGGTGGGCTTGACCTGAATCCAGAACGGATCGCCCAGCAGCACGGTGAGCGTACCGAAGCCCAGAATCAGCACGGTCGACAGCCACAGCATCGGCGAAATCCGGCCGAGCCGCCACTTCGACACGATCAGCGCCACGATCGTCGCCACCATGAAAGCGATCGTGCCCTTGGTGACCGCCACCACCGTCCCGATCCCGGCGTCCGCTTCCTTGGGGCTGAAATGGCGATAGGCGAGGAAGAACACCAGTAGCGGGCCGTAATCGACCAGCAGGTTGATCCACGAGGATTTGGGCGCGGCGCCGGGCTGTTGAGCGTCAGACATGGAAAACCTGCATCATGCGTGGATCGTCATTGCGAGGAGCGTAGCGACGAAGCAACCCAGGGCGTCCTGCGCCGAACTCTGGATTGCTTCGCTTCGCTCGCAATGACGAAGGGGAAAAAGGAAGGCGTTCACCGGAACACGCCCGCGATGACGCGGGCGACCAGATCGGGATCGAACGGGCGCAGGTCGTCGATTTTCTCGCCCACCCCGATGGCATGGATCGGCAGGCCGTACTGTTCCGCCGCCGCCACCAGCACGCCGCCGCGAGCGGTGCCGTCCAGCTTGGTCATGATCAGGCCGGTCACTCCCGCCACTTCCTTGAAGATCTCGATCTGCTGGAGCGCGTTCTGGCCGTTGGTGGCATCGAGCACCAGCACCACGTCGTGCGGCGCGGCGGGGTTCAGGCGGCCCAGCACGCGGCGGACCTTGGCCAGTTCGTCCATCAGTTCGCGCTTGTTGTGGAGACGGCCGGCGGTGTCGACGATCAGCGCGTCGATGCCGGTGTCAGTCGCCGCCTTGACCGCGTCGAACACGATCGAGGCAGGGTCGCCACCCTCGGGGCCGGTGACCACGGGCACGCCCAGCCGGTCCGCCCAGACCTTGAGCTGGCCGATCGCGGCCGCGCGGAACGTATCGCCCGCCGCCAGCATCACGCCATAGTCCTGCTCCTGGAACAGGTGCGCCAGCTTGGCGATCGTGGTGGTCTTGCCCGATCCGTTGACGCCGATCACGAGGACGACGTGCGGACGGGGAAAGGCGGTGACCTCCAGCGGCTTCGCCACCGGGCGCAGGATCGCGGCGATTTCTTCGGCCACCGCTTCGCGCAGCGCGGTCTCGTCAATCCCGCGTTCGAACCTTTCGTCCGCCAGCCGTTCGCGGATGCGCGCGGCGGCGCGCGGACCAAGGTCGGACAGGATCAGCGCGTCCTCGATCTCGTCGAGCTGCGCGTCGTCCAGCCGGGTCTTGCCGACGATGCCGGTCAGGTTCTCGGTGAGGCGTTCCGAAGTCTTGCGGAACCCGCCGAGAAGCCTGTCGCTCCAGCTTCCGTTCTCCGGCTCGGGGCTCATGCCAGCATTCCTTCGATGATCCTTGTCGGCGTCAGGGTGACGATGGTGCCCGCGGCCGTGCCTTCGGGCAGGCGATAGGGCGCGAACTCGGGCGAATGCCCGGTGCCGTCGCGTTCGGCAAGCACTTCGCGCGGGGCGCCGACCAGCGAGGCGAGCCAGCGCGCGCGTTCGGCCGCGACAGCGGCGCGGATTTCGGCCGCGCGCGCCCGGACCGTGGCCGGGGCGACCTGCGGCATCCGCGCGGCGGGCGTGCCGGGGCGGGGGGAATAGGGAAAGACATGGCCGTGGACCACGCCGCAATCGCGCACGATGGCCAGGTTGTTGGCGTGCATGGCCTCTGTCTCGGTGGGGAAGCCGGCGATCAGGTCCGCGCCGATGGCGATGTCCGGACGGGCAGCGCGCAGGGCATCGGTCAGTTCGACCGCCTGCGCCCGGCTGTGCCGGCGCTTCATCCGCTTGAGCACCATGTCGTCGCCCGATTGCAGCGAGAGATGCACATGCGGCATCACCCTGGCCTCACCGGTGATGATCTCGAACAGCAGTCCGTCGATCTCCACCCCGTCGAGCGAGGACAGGCGCAGGCGCGGCAGGCGGGGGAAGGCATCGAGGATCGCGCGCACCAGTACGCCCAGGCGCGGCGCATCGGGCAGATCCGCGCCCCAGCCGGTCACGTCCACGCCGGTCAGCACGATCTCGTTGACGCCCAGCAGCAGGTGCCGTTCGATCGCGCGGAGCACATCGGCAACGGGCGTGGACAGGCTGGGGCCGCGCCCCTGCGGGATGATGCAGAAGGTGCAGGCGTGATCGCAGCCGGTCTGCACCGGCACGAAGGCGCGGGTGTGGACCTCGCTCTGGCGCGGTGGGGCAGGTACGTCTGACGTATTCGGGTGCCAGACGTGCGGATCGGCCTTGGCCGCGTTGGGCACCACCGCATCCACTTCGGGCATGGCCGAGAAGCTGTCCGGTTCGATCGTTGCGGCGCAGCCCGTAACCACCAGGCGCGCGTGCGGGTGGCTGCGGCGCAGGCGACGCACCGCTCGGCGCGACTGGCGCACGGCTTCGGCGGTCACCGCGCAGGAATTGACCACGACCGTCGGCGTTTGGGATTCCGCCAGCATCGCGCGGATGCTTTCGCTTTCGGCGAGATTGAGCCGGCAGCCCAGCGTGACCACTTCGGCCGGTGCGACCGTTTCGGTCATGCCGGGTAGTCCGTATCCTCGAAGCTGCCCTCGAAGCTTGTGGCGGCGGGGCCGGTCATCAGGATCGAACCACCCTCCGGCCGTTCTCCTTCGGGCCACGCAATCGTCAGCGGGCCGCCGGGAAGCTCGACCGTCAGCGTCCGCCCCGTCCGCTTGCGCCGGATCGCCGCGACGGCGGTGGCGCAGGCGCCAGTGCCGCAGGCGCGGGTCAGGCCGGCACCGCGTTCCCACACGCGCAGGCGGATGTGATCGGGGCCGATCAGGCTGGCGACATTGACGTTGACGCGTTCGGGAAACAGCGGGTCGTTCTCGATCAGCGGACCAAGCCGGGCAAGGTCCACCGCATCGGCATCGGGCACGAAGAAGATGACGTGCGGATTGCCGACGTTGACGGCGGCGGGATCGGTCAGGTCTTCCCAGCCGACCGGCATGGTCAGCGTATCCATAGCATAGGCAAGCGGGATGCGGTTCCAGTCGAAGCGGGGCGTGCCCATGTCGACCGCCACGCCATCGGCGCCCGCTGCCGAGCGGATCACGCCGGCCAGCGTCTCGATGCGCCGTTCGCCGCCCAGTAGCAGGCCCACCGCGCGGCTGGCATTGCCGCAGGCTTCCACTTCGCCGCCATCGTTGTTGAAGATGCGCATCCGCACATCGGCTACCACGGAGGGTTCCAGCACGATCAACTGGTCGCAGCCCACGCCCGTGCGCCGGTCGGCCAACGCGGCGGCGCGGCGGTCCGACATGGCAAGCGGGGTCTCGCGCGCGTCGATCACCACGAAATCGTTGCCAAGGCCGTGCATCTTGCGAAAGGGTATGCGCATGGCGGGCGATCTAGGGCGCACGCGGGCTTAGCGCAATGCCGTAGGGCGCATACGGCGGCGGTTCGGCTTGCCTTTTCGCCCGGGCGGCGCTAAGGGCGGCTCGTTCCATCACCCCGAGGGGGCTGGAACGGCTCAATAACGGCTCCAACAGGATGCCACACGCTGGTCGGCGAGGTTTCGCCCACCGGCGTTTTTCGCGTTACGCAGGTTTGCGTGGGCGATGTGGCGAACGGCGGGGCATGGCAACGGGAATACGGCGTGTTCGATAGTCTTTCAGACCGGCTTGGAGGCGTGTTCGATCGCCTGCGCGGCCGCGGCGCGCTCAAGGAGGACGATGTCCGGGCGGCCATGCGCGAAGTGCGCATCGCGCTGCTCGAAGCCGACGTCGCGCTGCCCGTGGTGCGCCGTTTCGTCGACAAGGTCACCGAGGAGGCCGTCGGCCAGTCGGTGCTGAAGTCGGTCACGCCCGGCCAGCAGGTCGTGAAGATCGTCAATGACGCGCTGGTCGAGATGCTGGGGTCGGAAACCGCCGATCTCGATCTCGCGGCAGCCCCTCCGGTCGTCATCATGATGGTCGGCCTGCAGGGGTCGGGCAAGACCACCAGCACCGCCAAGATCGGCAAGCTGCTCAAGGAAAAGCAGGGCAAGAAGGTCCTGATGGCCTCGCTCGACGTCAATCGTCCGGCGGCGCAGGAACAGCTCAAGGTGCTGGGCGAGCAGGTCGGCGTTGCCACGCTGCCGATCATCGTCGGCCAGCAGCCGGTGGACATCGCCACGCGCGCGCTCCACGCAGCGAAGCTGCAGGCGGTGGACGTCCTCCTGCTCGATACCGCCGGCCGCCTCCACGTCGATGCCGCGTTGATGGACGAGATGAAGGCGGTTGCCGCCGTCTCGGCCCCGAAGGAAACACTGCTCGTCGTTGACTCGCTGACCGGGCAGGACGCGGTCAACGTGGCGCAGAGCTTTGCCGGCGAAGTCGATCTGACCGGCGTGGTGCTGACCCGCATGGACGGCGATGCGCGCGGCGGCGCGGCGCTGTCGATGCGCGCGGTTACCGGCAAGCCGATCAAGTTCGCCGCCACCGGCGAAAAGCTCGATGCGATCGAGCCGTTCCACCCGCAGCGCGTTGCCGGCCGCATCCTGGGCATGGGCGATATCGTCTCCATCGTCGAAAAGGCGGCGGCGACGGTGCAGGCGGACGAGGCCGAACGGCTGGCCGCGCGCATGGCCAAGGGCCAGTTCGACATGAATGACCTGCGTACCCAGCTGCAGCAGATGCAGCGCATGGGCGGGCTTGGCGCGCTGGCAGGCATGATGCCCGGCATGAAGAAGGCCAAGCAGGCGATGGCGCAATCGGGCATGGACGACAAGGTGCTGCTGCGCATGGACGCGATCATCGGTTCGATGACGCCGACCGAGCGCACGCGGCCCGAACTGCTCAACGCCAAGCGCAAGATCCGCGTTGCCAAGGGTTCCGGCACGCAGGTTCAGGACGTGAACAAGCTCCTGAAGATGCACATGGAAATGGCCAAGGCCATGAAGCAGATCAAGAAGATGGGCGGCCTCAAGGGGCTTGGCGCCCTGTTCGGCAAGGGCGGCCTTGGCGCCGCCATGCCGGGGCTGGACCAGCAGGCCGGGCCGGGCGGGCTCGGTGGCCTCGGGGGCGGCATGGGTGGTGCCAGCGGTCTGCCGGGGCTCGGCAACATGCCCGCCAACCTCGGCGATCTGCTGCGGAAGAAGTGATTTCGGAAATTTGCGTTCGAAGAGTTTCGAGGAAAGGTTGAAGTAATGTCTGTTTCTCTGCGTCTGTCGCGTGGCGGTTCCAAGAAGCGCCCGTATTACAAGGTCGTCGTCGCCAACAGCCGCGCTCCGCGCGATGGTGCCTATCTCGAGCAGGTCGGCACCTACAACCCGCTGCTGGCCAAGGACGACGCCAACCGCGTCCGTCTGGTCGAAGACCGCGTCCGCTACTGGCTGGGCGTCGGTGCGCAGCCGACTGATCGCGTGGCCCGCCTGCTCGACAAGGCCGGCATCAAGGAACGCGCCGCGACCAGCAACCTGAAGAAGGGAGAGCCGGGCCAGAAGGCCAAGGATCGCGCCGAGGAAAAGGCCGAGAAGGCGCGTGAAGCCGCAGAGGCCGCCGCGGCCGCCGCTGCTGCTCCGGCCCCCGCCGAGGAAGCTGCCGTTGAGGAAGCACCGGCTGAGGAAGCGCCCGCTGCCGAGGCTGCTGCCGAAGAGTCGACCGAGGCCTGATCTTGTCGGACAAGCCCGTTACGCTGGCCGCCGTGACCGGTGCGCACGGAGTGACGGGCGAAGTCCGTCTCAAGCTGTTCGGAGAAGGCGTGGTGGCGCTCAAGCGCTACCGCGCCTTCAATGCTTCCAGCCTGACGCTGGAAAAGCTGCGCGATGACGGCAAGGGCGGCGCGATTGCCCGCTTTGCCGAAGTGACCGACCGGACCGCCGCCGAACGGCTGCGCGGCACCGCGCTCACCGTGCCGCGCTCGGCCCTGCCTTCGCTGGCGGAGGGCGAATACTATCATGCCGACCTGATCGGCCTTGCCGCCGTGTCCACCGATGGCGAATCGCTGGGCGAATGCATCGCGGTCGAAAACTACGGCGCGGGCGATGTGCTGGAAATCCGCCGGCCCGATGGAAAGCGCTTCATGGTGCCGATGCGCGCCGAAGCTGTGCCGGAATGGAACGAAACGCGGATGCTGATCGCTTCCGCCTATGCCGAGGCCTGATTTCGGCCCGGTCCGGCCGTTGTTTCGGTAACGCCGCCGTGGCGATGCGGATATGATCGCCGCCATGGACTTCGCGCTGATCCTGTTCCTGATCCCTTTCGGTATCGCCGGCCGGGTGCTGGCGCAGAAGCTGGTTGTGCGCCGGCCCGAATGGAGTGACCTGCGCCTCGCGCTCCATGCCGCTCTGCCGGTTGCCGGGGTGATCTGGCTGGCGGCGATCGTACTGCTCATGGCGGGCGAGGATGACGTGGCGCTCGCGCTCGTCCTGCTGGGGCTGGCGGCTTATGGCCTTGCCGCCGCCACCGCGCATCTGGCCGTGCGCAAGTACCGCTATCGCGTGGCCGTGCTCGGCCCGGCGCGGGCGTTCCGGTAACCCGCCTTCGCGATCCGCAAAAGGGTTGATGCACCGGCTGGGCATTCGCAACCGGATCGGGCACGTTCCGCGTGCAGAGCTGGCATGGCGGGAGGTGACGATGCGGGGGATGAAGACGAGTTCGGCGATGGCGGTCGTGCTCGCCGCGTCACCGCTTCATGCCCAGAGCACGAGTCCCCAGAGCGCCACGCTCGACAGCATCGCCCCCCAGATCGAAACCGGCTTCACCACGTTCATGACGGAAAACCATGTGCCGGGCCTGGTCTATGGCGTGGTGCAGGGCGGCCAGCTCGCGCTGGTGAAGGGGGAGGGCGTGCAGGATATCGCTGTGCGCCGTCCGGTCACGCCCGACAGCCTGTTCCGCGTCGCTTCGATGACCAAGGCCTTCACCGCGCTGTCGATCCTCTCGCTGCGCGACAAGGGCCTGCTCGCGCTGGACGATCCGGCCGAAAAGTACGTGCCCGAAATGCGCGGCTGGACGTATCCCACCAGCGATTCCCCGAAAATCCGTGTGCGCGATCTGTTGCAGCACGTCGCTGGTTTCGTCACCGACGATCCCTGGGGCGATCGCCAGCAGGTGCTGAGCCAGGAGGATTTCACCGCGCTGCTCAAAACCGGCGTGCCCTTCACGCGCGATCCGCAGGCGCGGCATGAATATTCGAACCTCGGCTATGCCATCCTCGGCCGGATCATCGCCAACGTCACCGGGCAGCCCTATCGCCGCTATGTCGAGAAGACCTTCCTCGTCCCGCTGGGCATGACCGCGAGCGGTTACGACACGCCCGCCTCGCCGATCGAGCGGCGCGCCGTCGGCTACCGCTGGGAGAACGGCGCGTGGAGCGAGGAGCCGACGATGAAGGACGGCGCGTTCAATTCCATGGGCGGGTTGCAGGTCAGCGCCAACGATTATGCCAAGTGGATCGCCTTCCTCCTCTCCGGCTGGCCGGCGCGCGACGGGCCAGAGACCGGGCCGGTGCGTCGCGCGACGATCCGCGAACTGGCGCAGGGGCTCAACTTCGTCTCGATCGCCACCCGCCCCGGCAGCACCGGTGTCACCGCCTGCCCACTGGCGCTCGCCTATGGCATGGGCTGGCGCGTGATGCAGGATTGCGACCTCGGCCTGACCATGAGCCACGGTGGCGGCTATCCGGGCTATGGCTCGCACGTCCTGCTGATGCCCGAATACGGCACCGGCATCTTCGTGCTGACCAACCGCACTTACGCCGGCCCCACTGGGCCGGCCTGGGACGCAGCGATGCTGATGCACAAGGCGGGCCTGCTCCACCGCCCGACGATGCCCATCTCGGCCGATCTCGCCAGTTTCTACGCTGCCGCGCAGGCGGTGTGGCAGGCGGGTGCCATCGCCCCGCTGGACGGCCACGTGGCGATGAACTTCCCGATGGACCGCACGGCCGAAAACTGGGCGAAAGTGCTGGGTGAACTGAAAGCGCAGGCCGGCACGTGCGACACCGCCGCGCCGGTTACGCCGACCGGCCGCATGACCGGCACTTTCCGCTGGACTTGCGGCAAGGGGAGCGTCAACGGACAGATCGTCCTCGCGCCGACGCGCCCGATAACGATCCAGGCGTTGCGGTTCACGTTCGAGGGTGCGCCGCGCTGAGTTGTATCTGGTCGAAACCATGTATATACATGTCGTGCATACGGAGCGCGCCATGGGGCAGGAATATACCGCCAAGAGCTTCAAATCGGGCAATTCGGTGGCGATCCGGATGCCGGCCGGGCTGGGCATCGAACCCGATCGCGAATGGATTGCCGAATGGGTCGATGGCGAACTGCATTTGCGCGCTAAGGCACCCGTCAGGCGCAAGATCGATGTGAGCGGTTTCGCGGGTAAGGCGCCGGGCATCAAGCTGGCCCCCCGCGAAGATTTCGATGAGCGCCCCAGTTCCACAGCCGCGCGTGAAGCCTTGCGCCGGTGACCCGATATCTTATCGACGCCAATTCGGCCGTCTATGCCATGGGCGTCGGCAACAGTCGCCTGATCGATCGGATCAAGGCGTGTGACGAAGGCGAGATCGGCATTTCGGTGATAAGCTTTGCCGAAGTCGCCTATGGGACTTACGCGGGCAAGCCGCCGTCGCCCGATGTGCTGGAGGCATTCGTCGCGGCCATCCCGCTGATTCCATTCGACGAAGCGGCCGCCCGCGAATATGCGCGCCTGCCGTTCAAGCGCGCCCGCTTTGACCGTCTGCTGGCGGCCCACGCCCTAAGCATCGGTGCCACTGTCGTGACCAACAACGAAGCCGACTTCATCGACGTGCCGGGGCTGGAGGTCGAGAACTGGACGGTCTAATGGGGCCGAATGACCTTCGCCGCCACCGTCCTTACGCTCTATCCCGAAATGTTTCCCGGCCCGCTCGGCGTCAGCCTGGCGGGGCGGGCCTTGCGCGAAGAAAAGTGGGCGCTCGATGCCGTGCAGATTCGCGATTTCGCGATCGACAAGCACCGGACTGTCGATGACACGCCCGCCGGTGGCGGCGCCGGCATGGTGCTGCGGGTGGACGTGTTGGCGGCGGCGGTCGATCATGCGCTGGCGGCGCATCCCGGATGCCCGGTCGTTGCGATGACACCGCGCGGCAAGCCGTTGACGCAGGAGCGCGTGCGCGAACTCGCCGCCGGCCCCGGCGTGATCGTGCTGTGCGGCCGGTTCGAAGGCTTCGACGAGCGCATCTTCGCCGGCCGGCGGGTCGAGGAGGTCTCGGTGGGCGATATCGTGCTGTCCGGCGGCGAATGCGCCGCCCTTATGCTGCTCGACGCTTGCATTCGGCTGCTTCCCGGCGTAATGGGCGCGCCTTCAAGCGGGCAGGAGGAGTCGTTCGAGAACGGTCTCCTCGAATACCCGCACTATACCCGACCCGTCGAATGGGAAGGGCGCACGATCCCTGAAGTGCTGCGATCGGGGGATCATGCGAAAATCGCGGAATGGCGGAAACGCCGTTCGGAAGACGATACCCGGTCACGCAGGCCGGACCTTTGGGAGCGCCACGTCGGCGCTCGGGTCTAGTCTGCCTCTGGCGCGCAGCGTGAAGTGCAGGACGATTGAAAAATGAACCTGATTCAGCAGCTTGAAGCTGAAGCTATCGCCGATTTCAAGGCGAAGAAGGATATTCCGGATTTCCGCGCGGGCGACACCGTGCGCGTGGGCGTGCGCGTCGTCGAAGGCGATCGCACCCGCGTCCAGGCTTACGAAGGCGTGTGCATCGCGCGCTCGAACCGTGGCCTCGGCTCGAACTTCACCGTGCGCAAGATCTCGTTCGGCGAAGGCGTGGAGCGCGTGTTCCCGCTCTACTCGCCCAACATCGATTCGATTACCGTGGTGCGCCGTGGTGTCGTGCGTCGTGCGAAGCTCTACTATCTTCGTGGCCGCACCGGCAAATCGGCGCGTATTGCCGAGCGCAAGGTCGTCAAGACCGGCCAGGAGGGCTGAAAGCCCAACGCCCAAGACACGGAAATTGTGTAGAAAGGCGTCCTGGCACCACCGCCAGGGCGCCTTTTTGCTGTCTGCGCGCCGTTTTCGCCGGTTCTCCTCATCCGCTGCCTTTCCCAGAGAGGTTCGTGACCTTGCCATGCTTCGCTTCCGACACCTCCTTGCCGCATCGGCGCTTTGCGCTCTCCTGCCTTTCGCTTCGGCTCACGCCGGAGAACTGCCGGTGACCGCCACCACGCAGGCCGCGCCCGCGCTCACGCTGGAGCGCGTGTTCGCCAGCCCCTCGCTCAACGGGCCGGCACCGCGCGGGGTGAAGCTGTCGCCCGATGGCGCGTACCTCACGCTGCTGCGCAACCGTGCCGACGATCGCGAACGCTATGACTTGTGGGGCTTCGAGCGGAAGACGGGCAAGTGGCGGATGCTGGTGGATTCGCTCAAGCTGTCGTCGGGCAAGGAACTGTCCGAGGCCGAGAAGATGCAGCGCGAACGGCAGCGGATCGGCGATCTGAAGGGCATCGTCAGCTACGAATGGGCGCCCGATGGCAAGGCCGTGCTGGTGCCGCTCGATGGCGACCTGTTCCTGGCCGGGATGGATGGTAGCGTCCAACGCATTCCCGGAACGCAGGGCGGCGAACTCAACCCCAAGCTGGGGCCGAAGGGCGATCGCATCGCCTATGTGCGCGACCGCCGGCTGTGGGTCGGCCCGGTAGCAGGGGAGGGCGCACCCATCGCGGTGACGCCCCCGGAAAGCGCCGAGACCGTTCACTGGGGTGAGGCGGAATTCGTCGCGCAGGAAGAAATGTCGCGCTTCGCCGGCTTCTGGTGGTCGCCCGACGAAAGCCGCCTGGCGGTCGAACGGTTCGACGAGGCGAACGTGGGCGTGGTCACCCGCGCGGCGATCGGCGCGGAGGGCACCAAAACCTTCGACCAGCGCTATCCGGCCGCCGGCACGCCCAATGCCGAGGTTTCGCTGTGGATCATGGCGCCCGACGGCAGCGGCCGCGTGGCGGTGGACCTTGGCGCGGAAAAGGACATCTACCTGGCCCGCGTGGACTGGGCGCCCGATGGCAAGACGCTCTACGTCCAGCGCGAAAACCGCGCGCAGACCCGGCTCGACATGCTGGCGGTCGATCCCACCACCGGCAAGGCGCGGGTGCTGTTCAGCGAACAGGCCGCCGAACGCAGCTGGATCAACCTGTCGGACAGCTATCGCTTTCTGGCGGATGGCAGCCTCATCTGGTGGTCCGAACGCGATGGCTTCGGCCATCTCTACCGCTTCCGGCCCGACCATCATCCGGACAGCCAGTGGCAGCAGTTGACGCAGGGCGACTGGGTGGTGACCGGCCTTGTGGGGGTGGACCAGAAGGCCGGCCGCGTGTTCTTCACCGGCACGAAGGATGGCGTGCTGGCGCAGCAGGTCTATGCGCTCGATCTTGCCGCACCGTCGAAGATCGTGCGCCTGACCGATCCCGCTTTCGACAACGCCGCGACGATGGACAAGCGCGGCCAGACGCTGATGTTCACGCGCAATGCCGATGCGCAGCCGCCGCAGTCGTACCTGGCCGATGCCGCCGGCAAGCGGATCGCGTGGATCGAGGAGAATCGCGTGGAGGGATCGCACCCCTACGCGCCCTATCTCGCCAGCCATCGCCCGGCGACCTTCGGCACGATCCCGGCCGCCGATGGCACGCCGCTGCACTGGATGATGATTACCCCGCCGCTGGAGCCGGGCCGCAAGTACCCGGTGTTCACCTTTCACTATGGCGGCCCGCACGCGCAGGTGGTCCACCAGGGCTGGCAAGGCCCGCTGGCGCAGGCGATCGTCGACAGGGGCTATATCTATTTCGCGATCGACAACCGCGGTTCGGCCAATCGCGGGGTGAAGTTCGAAAGCACACTCTACCGCGCGATGGGCTCGGTCGAGGTGCAGGACCAGCTTGCCGGGGCGAATTATCTCAAGGCGTTGGATTTCGTGGACCCGAAGCGGATCGCCACGTTCGGCTGGTCCTATGGCGGCTATATGGCGATCAAGATGCTGCAGGCCGACCCCGGCGCCTATGCGGCGGCCATCGCCGTGGCTCCGGTCACCAAGTGGGAACTCTATGACACCCACTATACCGAACGCTACCTGGGCGACCCGAAGCGCGAACCGCAGGTCTATGCCACGTCGAACGCGCTGGCCGATACGGGCCGCATCCGCGATCCGCTGCTGCTGATCCACGGCATGGCGGACGACAACGTGGTGTTCGAGAACTCCTCCGCGATCATCGCCAAGATGCAGGCGGAGGCGGTGCCTTTCGAGATGATGCTCTACCCCGGCTATACCCACCGCATCAGCGGGCCGAAGGTGAGCCAGCATCTCTACGAGACGGTTTTCCGTTTCCTCGATCGCAACGGCGTCGGACCGGCGCCGCTCGTGGTCGGGAAATAGGAATTTGGGTGGCCGGAAGGCCAATTCGCTTGGCTGGTCGGAACCAGCCGCTATGGACGGCCCGCGTCATGCGATGCGCGGCACTGGAAGGGAAGTGACATGGGTTACCGGGTTGTAGTTGTCGGCGCGACGGGGAACGTGGGCCGCGAGATGCTCAACATCCTTGCCGAGCGCGCGTTTCCGATCGACGAGATCGCCGCTGTCGCCTCGCCGCGTTCGCAGGGCACCGAGATCGAGTTCGGCGAGACCGGGCAGAAGCTGAAGGTCCAGAACATCGAGCATTTCGATTTCACCGGCTGGGACATCGCCCTGTTCGCCGCCGGTTCCGGCCCGACCAAGATCTATGCGCCTAAGGCCGCTTCGCAGGGCTGCGTGGTGATCGACAACTCGTCGCTCTACCGCATGGACCCGGACGTGCCGCTGATCGTTCCCGAAGTGAACCCCGACGCGATCGATGGCTATACCAAGCGCAACATCATCGCCAACCCCAACTGCTCGACCGCGCAGATGGTCGTTGCGCTCAAGCCGCTGCACGATGCGGCGAAGATCAAGCGCGTGGTCGTCTCGACCTACCAGTCCGTGTCCGGCGCGGGCAAGGAAGGCATGGACGAGCTGTTCGAACAGAGCCGCGCGATCTTCGTCGGCGATCCGGTGGAACCCAAGAAGTTCACGAAGCAGATCGCCTTCAACGTGATCCCGCACATCGACGTCTTCCTGGACGATGGTTCGACCAAGGAAGAATGGAAGATGGTCGCCGAAACCAAGAAGATCCTCGATCCCAAGGTCAAGGTCGTCGCCACCTGCGTCCGCGTGCCGGTATTCATCGGCCACTCGGAAGCGGTCCACCTGGAGTTCGAGGAGGAAATCTCCGCCGAACAGGCCCAGTCGATCCTGCGTGAGGCGCCCGGCGTGATGCTCGTCGACAAGCGCGAGAATGGCGGATACGTGACGCCGGTGGAATGCGTGGGCGATTACGCCACGTTCGTTTCGCGCGTGCGCGAGGATTCGACCGTCGACAACGGCCTGGCGCTGTGGTGCGTGTCGGACAACCTGCGCAAGGGTGCCGCGCTCAACGCGGTGCAGATCGCCGAACTGTTGGGCCGCCGGCACCTCAAGAAGGGATAAGCCGGCAGGCCTTCCCCGGTTGCGGGAAGAATTCGGCATTCTCGATGTCATAATATTTGCGCGATAGCCGCCCTCTCCCTAGGATCGCCTCTGATCCTTGGGAGAGGGCACCCGCGCCATGACGCTTTCCGCCGACGTTTTCTGGTCTTTCCGCAGCCCGTACAGCTACCTCGCCACGCGCCGCTACCGCGCGCTGACCGAAGAGTATGACCTCGCCATCAATCTGCGCCCGGTCTATCCGCTAGCGATCCGGCAGCCCGATTTCTTCGAGCGCAATCATCCCGGCTGGCTGCGCTATCTGTTCGTGGATGTGGCGCGGCTGGCGCAGTTCCACGGCATTCCCTTCGTTCCGCCGCGCCCCGATCCGATCGTGCAGGACATCGCCACGCGGCGCATCGCGGACGAGCAGCCCTACATCTTCCGCCTGACGCGCATGGGGCAGGCGGCATCGCGGCGCGGCAAGTCGCTGGCCTTTGCCGATGAAGTCTCGCGCCTGATCTGGGGTGGCACGCAGGGCTGGCACGAAGGCGATCATCTCGCAGGGGCGGCCATGCGCGCCGGGCTGGACTTTGCCGAACTCGAAGCCGAAGCCGCCAGCGACGCGGATAGGCTCGACGCCGAACTCGCTGCCAACCAGGAAGCGCTGGAAGCGGCCGGCCACTGGGGCGTGCCCACGCTGGTCTTTGACGGCGAACCCTTCTTCGGGCAGGACCGCATCGACCTTGCGGTATGGCGCATGGAACAGAAGGGGCTGACGCGCCGGGGCTAGCCGCTTACCCTGCGCCGATGACGAGCCCAATCATGACCGGCGGCTGCCAGTGCGGCCGCATCCGCTTTGCCGTGCGCCTCGATAGCGACGAGGCCTATCTCTGCCATTGCCGCATGTGCCAGAAGGCGACCGGCGGGGTGGCGGCGGCCTTCGCGCAGGTTGCGCGCGATGCCTTGACCTGGGAGCGCGAGCCGGACTGGTATGCCTCGTCGGCGATCGCGCGGCGCCCGTTCTGTTCGACTTGCGGCACGCCGCTGGGATTCGCCTTTGTGGATGGCGCGGGCATGATGGACCTCACCGTCGGCAGTTTTGACGATCCTTCGATCTTCCGGCCGGTGGCGCACGCCGGCGCGGAAAGCTTGCACGAGGCATGGCTGGACACGCGCGCGCTTCCCCGCCATCGCAGCGACCAGACACCGAGCGTGGCCGACCGCTGGAAGGCCGCCGGACTGGAGGTTCCCGAATGACCGAGCTGACCACCGAATTCTTCGCCGGCCACGGCGGCGCGCAACTCGCGCTGCACCGGATGGGGAAGGGGCGGCCGGTCGTGCTGCTGCACGGGTTGTTCTCCTCGGCCGCGATCAACTGGGTCAAGTTCGGCACCGCCGCGCAGCTTGTCGCCGCCGGGTTCGAATGCCTGATGCCCGATCTGCGCGCGCACGGGCAAAGCGCCGCGCCGCATGATGCGGCTGCCTATCCGGCGGACGTGCTCGCGCTGGATGCCATGGCGCTGGTGGGCCATCTGGGGCTCACCGATTTCGACCTGTGTGGGTTCTCGCTGGGATCGCGTACCTCGGCACGGGCCGTGCTGGGCGGGCTATCCCCGCGCCGGCTGGTGCTGGCGGGCATGGGGCTGGAGGGGCTGGCCGGATGGAAGGGCCGGCGCGATTTCTTCATCGACGTGATCGACCGCTTCGGCACGATCCGGCCCGGCGATCCCGCCTATGTCTCGCAGCAGTTCATGAAGACGATGAACGTCGATCGCGTGGCCGCGCGGCTGCTGCTGGGGTCCATGGCGGATACCGCGCCCGAGGACCTGGCCGGCGTGACCATGCCCGTGCTGGTGCTGTGCGGCGACAAGGACAACGACAACGGCTCGGCCGACCGGCTGGCCGCCGCGCTGCCCGATGCGCGCTGCGCGACCATTCCCGGCACGCACATGAGCAGCGTGACCGTGCCGGAAATGGGGGCGGAGATCGTTTCGTTTCTTACCAGACCGGCTTGACCGCGGCGTTCGGAGGCTTAACCACGGAGGCATGACAGGCGCCCGCATCGCGCGGCGCTGGCAATGTCCTCAGGGAGTCCCCGTCCATGAAATCGCTGTCTTCCGTTCTTGCGCTGGCCGTCGCGGGTCTTTCCGTGACGGGCCTTGCCGCGCCCGCTTGCGCGCAGGATGCTGCCGCCACACCCGCCACGGTGAAGACGTGGCTGTCCCAGGCGGAAAAGGACTATTTCGACCAGTCCATCCGCACCAACCGCACCGAGTGGGTCTATCAGACCAACATAACCTACGATACCGCCGAGCTTACGTCCGCTGGCAACGCGGCGCTGACGAAGCTTCAGGTCGATCAGGCCAAACAGGCGGCGATCCTCGCCAAGGTGCCAGGCCTTGCGCCTGACGTCGCGCGCAAGCTGCTGGTCATCCGCACACAGATCACCACGCCGGCGCCCACCACCCCCGGCGCGGCCGAGGAATTCGCCGCGCTGCAGGCCCGCGTCCAGGGCATCTACGGCAAGGGCCATGGCACGCTGAATGGCGAGCCCGTCAATGGTAGCGACATCGAGGAAGCGATGGGCACCACGCGCGATCCGGCGAAGCTCAAGGAAATGTGGGTAAGCTGGCACGATACGGTCGGCACGCCGATGAAGGCCGACTACGTGCGCATGGTCGATATCGCCAACGCTGGCGCGCGCGAACTTGGCTTTGCCGATACCGGCGCGCTGTGGCGCTCGAACTACGATATGGACCCCGATGCCTTCGCGGCGCTGACCGAGAAGATCTGGGGCGAGGTCCAGCCGCTTTACCGCCAGCTGCACTGCTACGTCCGCACCAAGCTCAACGAGAAGTACGGCGATGCCGTGCAGCCCAGGACAGGCCCGATCCGCGCCGACCTGCTGGGCAACATGTGGGCGCAGGAATGGGGCAACATCTATGATATCGTCGCTCCCGCCGGGGCGGGGGATCTTGGCTACGACGTCACCGATCTGCTGGCAGCGAAGGGCTACGATCCGCTCAAGATGGTGAAGGCGGGCGAGGGCTTCTATTCCTCGCTGGGCCTGGCGCAATTGCCCGAAACCTTCTGGCAGCGCTCGCAGTTCGTGAAGCCGCGCGATCGCGAGGTGGTGTGCCACGCTTCCGCCTGGGACGTCGACAACAAGGACGATCTGCGCATCAAGATGTGCATCAAGGTGAATGGCGACGATTTCGGCGTGATCCATCACGAACTCGGCCACAACTACTATCAGCGCGCCTACAACGGGCAGGACCCGCTTTACCTGAACGGCGCCAACGACGGCTTCCACGAAGCGATCGGCGATTTCGTGGCGCTCTCGATCACGCCCGAATATCTCGTGCAGATCGGCCTGCTCGATCGCGCCAAGGTGCCGGGGCCGGAAAAGGACACCGGCCTGCTGCTGCGCCAGGCGATGGACAAAGTGGCGTTCCTGCCGTTTGGCCTGTTGATCGATCGCTGGCGCTGGAACGTGTTCAACGGCACGATCAAGCCCGCGCAGTACGAAACGGCCTGGAACGACATGCGCCTGAAATATCAGGGCATCGTGCCGCCCGCGCCGCGCAGCGCCGATGCCTTCGATCCGGGCGCGAAGTATCACATCCCCGCCGTGGTGCCCTATACGCGCTATTTTCTGGCGCGGGTGTTGCAGTTCCAGTTCTTCGAGGCGGCGTGCAAGCAGGCCGGCTGGAAGGGGCCGCTGCACCGGTGCAGCTTCTATGGCAACAAGGCGGTGGGCCAGAAGCTCAACGCGATGCTGACCATGGGCGCATCGAAGCCCTGGCCCGATGCGCTGGAAGCCTTCACCGGCAGCCGCGAGATGAGCGGCGCCTCGATGGTGCGCTATTTCGCGCCGCTTTCGCGCTGGCTGGAGCAGCAGAATCGCGGCAAGGACTGCGGCTGGTAGGGCCTGTTCCCCGATAAGGTCTTGCCGTTGGGCGCGGTTTCCGTCACCATCCTCTCAAATCATAAAATGATCAGAGGATGCCATGATGAAACCGCGCCGGCTTGCCGCGTTTCTGGCTTTGGGAAGTGCCTTTGCGGCCTCGGTGCCCGCCCACGCCAGCATGAATCTCGATACCGAACCCGTCGCGCTTGCCCGGCAGGTTTCGGCGACCAGCCCGGATGGCGTGGTCGCGGCGCTGCGCTCGCTGGGCTATGGCGCCGATCTGACCGCCGATGACGCCGGCGAACCGCTGATCAACGCGCGCATCGGCAAATGGCAGACGTTCGTGCTGTTCTACGACTGCGACGCGAAGATGCACGACAATTGCCAGTCGCTGCAGTTCAGCGCCAGTTTCACGCCCGACAAGCCCTTCGGCCCGCAGGAAGCGGCTGCCTTCGCGCGCGACTATCGCTTCGGGGCGCTGACGATCGGCTCTGACAAGTCGGTCGTGCTGTCGTGGGACGTGGTGACCGGCGGCGGCCTGGATTCGTCGGTGTTCCGCAAGGTCGTCGAAAACTTCAGCTTCGCCATGGATAACGTGGGCGCGCTGGCGTTCAACGAGGATAGCGGCGCGGATGCGAAGCGGCCGGCGGGCCGCCTTATCGCTTCCGGCTCTCGTCCTTGACGTTCTTGAGCGACGCGCCGGCAAGTTGGGGCCAGCGTTCTTCCCAATCGTGAAGGTCCCAGTCGGCCGGCCGTTCGAAGCTCAGAATGTCTTCCTGCGTTTCGGCCAGGTTGATGTCTTCCAGTTCGATGGTCACGCCGGGCGTGGTGCTGGCGAAAGCGCGCACCGTAGGGCGTTCGGGATGCTTGCGATGCGTTTCGATCACGATCGCCAGCCGGTCGCCGGGAATGCGCACGAGTGAGCCGACCGGATAGACGCCCACCGAACGCACGAACGCGGCCAGCACATATTCGTCGAAATGGCCGTTCCAGCTCAGCATCTCGTGGATCGCTTCAGCCGGTGTCCACGGGGCCTTGTAGGGCCGGTCCGACGTGTACGCGTCATAGACGTCGCACACCGCGCCCATGCGTGAAAGCAGGGTGATCTCGTCGCCGCTCAGCCGATGGGGATACCCGGTGCCGTCGACCTTTTCGTGATGGTGCAGCGCCACGTCCATGACCAGTGCCGACAGCGTGTCGTCCTTGCGCAGCACGGAATGCCCGCGTTCGGGGTGCTCCCGCATCGAGGCGAATTCGGCGTCGGTCAGCCGTCCGGCCTTGTTCAGGATCGAATCGTCGATCGCCATCTTGCCGATATCGTGCAGCAGACCGGCCATGCCCGCCTCGCGCACCTTTTCCTCGGAGAAATCCAGTTCGCGGGCAAGGTTGATCATCAGCGCCGAGACGGTCACCGAATGCATGTAGGTGTATTCGTCCTTGCGCTTCAGCCGCAGCACCGATGTAAGCGTGGAATTGTTGCGCGACAGCGAATCCGCGATCTCGTCCACCAGCGGGCCGAGCTTTTCGGCGTCGATCGTATCGCCCGAGCGAACCTGCTTCAGAAGCTGGGACATCAGGCGGCGCGCAAGGTTCACCGTCTTGCGTGCGCGGCTGAGTTCGGCCGCCATGGAGCAGGTTTCGGGCACGGCCGGCTTCTGGCGCGCTGCCGGCGCGATCGGGGCGAGCCGGGGCTTGGCGCTTTTGCGCGGGTTGGCCCGGGCTGGCGCGGGCGGGGGCGCCGGCATTGCGGCGGGCGGCGGGGCCGGCTGGTTCGCGGCCTTGGGCGGTTCGACCTTGATGTCGAGCCCCTTGTCGGTATCGATGATCACGCCGGAAATCCGCGCAGAGCGCAGCGCGTCCACATCGTCGCTATGTTCCAGAAGGAACTTACCACGCCAGAACGGGTGGAAGAACCACACGCCCTTGATGGCATGAATCCACATGCCGGCGCGGACCTGATCCTTCTCAATCTGCTTTAGCGCCATTGGCAACCGACCTTCATATTCAAAGCCTGACCCGAGATTGCTCCGTGCGATGCGGACGCAGATTTCGTCCGCTTCGGTTCGCGTAACATTCGGGATGGTTCCAAATCGTAAACGTCGCGTACAAATTTCGTGGGCGCGAAAGTGCGGTGTTCGCACGCCGCGCCGCGCCGGCACTGGGGTTGGGAATATACTATAATCAAATCAGTATTTTATGTGGTTGTGGAGGCGCGGTGCAAGCCTGCTGCGTCGTCCACCCTTTTTGATCGGGACGCCATCTTTCGGCATGTCTCGCGCGGCGAATCGCGTTCGGCCGCATGTAACAAATGGCCCAGTGCAGGTTACCGGAATGGAGGCTCGTTGAACGCGCGCAGTTTGCGGCTGTGCAGGCGCGGGCCTTCGGCACGCAGCAGCGCGCAGGTGGTGGTGCCGATGGCCAGGTGTGCGGCGATGGCTTCCTCGTAGAACCGGTTGGCCTGCCCCGGCATCTTGATCTCGCCGTGCAGCGGCTTGTCGGAGACGCACAACAGCGTTCCATAGGGCACGCGGAAGCGATAGCCCTGCGCCGCGATCGTGGCGCTTTCCATGTCGATGCCGACCGCGCGCGACAGGCTGAACCGCCGCGCGGACTGGGTGTAGCGCAGTTCCCAGTTGCGGTCATCGGTGGTGACGATCGTGCCGGTGCGCATGCGCTTCTTGAGGTCCGCGCCGCCGGTGCCGCTGACCATCTCCGCCGCCTGCGCCAGCGCGCGCTGAATCTCGGCAATGGCAGGGATGGGGATTTCGGGCGGCAACACGGGATCGAGCACGTGATCATCGCGCAGGTAGGCGTGGGCGAGCACGTAATCGCCGATCTTCTGGGTGGGGCGCAGCCCGCCGCAATGGCCGATCATCAGCCAGGCTTCGGAGCGCAGCACGGCCAGGTGATCGCAGATCGTCTTGGCGTTGGACGGGCCGACGCCGATGTTGACGAGCGTGATGCCTGAACGATCGGGAGCAATCAGGTGGTAGGCCGGCATCTGGTGCCGCCGCCAGGCGGTGTCGGACAGCCGCGCCCTGGCGTTCTCGATCGGCGCATCGAGGTACAGCCCGCCCGCGCCCGACAGCGCGATGTGATGGCCATCGCCTACTTGCTGCGCTGCCCAGTCCACGAATTCGTCGACATAGCGGTGATAGTTGGTGAACAGCACGTAGCGCTGGAAATCGTCGGGCCGCGTGCCGGTGTAATGCGCAAGCCGGGCAAGGCTGAAGTCCGTGCGCAGGCCATCGAACAAGGACAGCGGCAGCAGCCCCTCGTATTCGGGCACGTCTAGCCCGTCGGCGATCTCGTCGCCAATGCGGGCCAGTTCGGTGGTGGGGAAGTGCTGCGCCAGATCCTGCGGCGTCACCCCGTTCATCTGCGCGCCGTCGCTGCCGTCCAGCACGTAGGGGAACGGGATTTCCTGCCGGGAGGGGCAGACTTCGATCCGCACTTCATAGTCCGACATGATAAGGGCGAGCTGTTCCGCCAGGTAGTCCTCGAACAGCGCCGGCCGCGTCACGGTGCAGGCGTAGGTGCCGCGCTCGATCAGCCGCCCGAACGAGCGCGACGAATGGTCGCCCAGCGTCTGGCCGTCGAAGTGGATGCGCAGTTCGGGATAGCAGTAGCTGCCATCGTGCCGCCGTTCGGGCGGGGGTGGGGTGCCGTGCGTGGCGAAAGCGGCGATATCGGCTCGCAGACAGGCGACGGCGGCGTCGAAAATGCGGGAAAGTTCGGTGATGATCGTTTCAGGTGTATCCATCGGCAGTATGTAGCGCGCATTCGGTGACGCTGCAAAGACGGCTTATGCCGCCACGGCGGAACGGACCGGTATGGCCGGCGCGGGATTGGCTGGGTAAGAAGGCATGATGCGGCTTCTGGCGAATATCGGTGCGGGAATGGTGCTTTCGCTGGCGCTGTCCGCCTGCGCGGGGGGCGGTGGTGGTGGATTCCGTCCGGTCAGCGATACGCCGGTGCGGATCGGTCCAGCCTATACCGTGCGCGGGCAGACTTATGTGCCCGCCGCCAGCCCCCGTTACGATATGCTTGGCTATGCCAGCTGGTATGGCCATGAATCGGGCAACCGCACCGCCAACGGAGAGGCGTTCATCCCCGGCTGGATCACCGCCGCGCATACCACGCTGCCGTTGCCGACGTATGTGGAGGTCACCGCGCTCGATACCGGCCGCCGCATCATCGTGCGGGTCAACGATCGCGGACCGTTCGTCGGCCGCGCGCGGATCATCGATCTGTCGCGCGGCGCGGCGGAACAGTTGGGCGTGCGCGCGCAGGGCCAGGTGGCTGTGCGCGTCCGCCGGGTGGAACCTTCGGAGGAGGACCGCACCCGCCTGCGTCGGGGCCAGCCCGCGCGCCCGCTGCCGCCGGTTCCCGAACCGATCCTGCGCAACCTGCGCGGCCAGCTTTCGGCGGCGGGTTTCTGATTCGACGAAAAGGCGATTATGACATTGGTAAGCGATGAGGCTTCCCTCCCCCAACCCCTCCCGCCAGCGGGAGGGGAGCGAGGCTTGCGCCGCCGCAGGCGGCGTTAGCCGCAGCGGGGTGGGCTTTTCACGCTCCGCAAGCGAGACAATCGTCAACAAAAAAGGGGCACCCGTGGGCGCCCCTTTTCCGTTTGCTTGTCGCGAAGCGATCAGGCTTCCGCGGCGCGTTCTTCCAGCAGTTCCGCCGGGATTTCGCCGGGTTCGAGGTTCGGATCGACTTCCTCGGTGAAGCCGCCGGTCTCGGTGTCGAACATCGCGTCGATCACGTTGACGCCCTGCGACTGGAGTTCGGCTTCGTCCGGCGAACGGGCGACGTTCACCTTGACCTGAACCGAAACTTCCGGGTGCAGCGCAACGCGGACCGGGAACACGCCGATGGTCTTGATCGGGCGTTCGAGCACGATCATCGCCTTCGACACCTTGGCGCCCTGATCGACCAGGGCTTCCACGATGTCGCGCACCGAAACCGAGCCATAGAGCTGGCCGGCGTTCGACGACGCGCGGATGAGGACGACTTCCTTGCCTTCGACCGAACCGGCTTCCTTGCCAGCTTCTTCGCGGCGGGCCGCGTTATCGGCCTCGATGCGGGCGCGGTTGGCTTCGAAGACCTTGCGGTTGGCTTCGTTGGCGCGCAGCGCCTTCTTGTTGGGCAGCAGATAGTTGCGCGCGTAGCCGTCCTTGACGGTCACTTCGTCGCCGATGGTGCCCAGCTTCTCGATGCGCTCGAGCAGGATGATCTGCATGGGTAGCGCTCCTTACTTGACGATGTAGGGCAGCAGGCCGATGTGCCGGGCGCGCTTGATCGCCTGGCTCAGCTCGCGCTGCTTCTTGGCCGAAACCGCGGTGATGCGGCTGGGGACGATCTTGCCACGTTCAGACATGAAGCCCTGCAGCAGGCGCACGTCCTTGTAGTCGATCTTCGGCGCGTTCTTGCCCGAGAACGGGCAGCTCTTGCGGCGGCGGAAAAACGGACGAGCCATCTCTTATTCCCCTTCGCGTTCGCGGCGACGGCTGCGGTCGCGTTCGTTCTTGCGCATCATCACCGAAGGGCCGCCTTCGTGCTCGTCCACGCGGATCGTCATGTAGCGGATGACGTCTTCGTTGATCTGCGTCTGGCGCTCCAGCTCGGCCACCACGCCGGCGGGGGCGTCGATGTTGAGCATCACGAAGTGCGCCTTGCGGTTCTTCTGGATCTTGTAGGCCAGCGAACGGAGGCCCCAGGTCTCGGTCTTGGTGACCTTGCCGTTGTTGCTCTCGACGATTTCGGTGGCGGTGGCGGCAAGCGCATCGACCTGAGCCTGGCTCAGATCCTGGCGCGCCAGAAAGACATGCTCGTAAAGCGGCATGCTTCGCGTCCTTTCATCTTCTAACCGATCGCTGGCTGATCCGCGGGATTGCGGGGCCCCTCCGGCTTTCTTCGAATCCCGTAAGTCACGGGAAGCTGCGGCCCTTAGCGGATTCCGGGCGGAACGCAAGGGGCTTCGGTCCGTTCGCCAGCTTGATCGCGCGTCACGCAAGGGGTCATAATGGCACGAAACAGCTCCGGGAGGAAGTCAGATGCCCGTTACCGTCGATCGCGAAGGCGCGGTTGCCATCGTCACGCTCAACCGGCCGGAGGCGATGAACGCGCTGTCGCGCGCCATGCGGGCCAGCCTTGCCCGCACCATGCAGGAACTGGACGGCGACGACGGTATCCGCGCCGTGGTGCTGACCGGGGCCGGGGAGCGCGCCTTCACCGCCGGGCTGGACCTCAAGGAACTGGGCGCGGACACGTCCAACCTGGGCGCGGCCAACGCCGAGGCGGCGGAGGAGAACCCGGTCAGGGCGATCGAGCAGTGCCGCAAGCCGGTGATCGGCGCGATCAACGGCGTCGCCATCACCGGCGGGTTCGAACTGGCGATTGCCTGCGACATCCTGATCGCATCGGAAAACGCGCGCTTCGCCGATACGCATGCGCGCGTGGGCATCATGCCGGGCTGGGTCCTTTCGCAGAAACTCTCGCGCCTGATCGGCATCGCCCGTGCCAAGGAGCTTTCGCTGTCGGGCAATTTCATCGATGCGCGCACCGCCGCCGATTGGGGGCTGGTCAACCGCGTGGTCCCGCCGGCGGACCTGCTCGCCACGGCGAAGCGGCTGGCGCACGACATCGCCGGCGCCGATCCGGCAATGGTCACCGCCTACAAGAAGCTGATCGACAATGGCTATGCGCTGCCGTTCGGCGAGGCGATCGCGCTGGAGCACCGCGTGTCCGTTGCCGCCAACAGCCAGGTCAGCGCGGGGGATGTCGAGGCGCGCCGCCGGGCCGTGATCGAACGCGGCCGCAGCCAGAAGGGGTAGGCCGCACCCTCAACGCGGCACGAGGTGTGCGGTTTCGGGCACCGGCGTCGGTGGCGTCCGATCAGTGAACCAGCGGACGAGGTTTTCAACCTGCAGCGCCCCCATCGCCGCGCGCGTCCGTTCGGAGCCGGAGCCGACATGCGGCAGCAGCACGGACCGGGGATGGGCAAGCAGCCCCTCCGGCACCTGCGGTTCGTGCGCGAAGACGTCCAGCCCGGCGGCGAGAATAGAGCCGTTCGCCAGCGCCACCACCAGCGCATCCTCGTCCACGATCGATCCGCGCCCGATATTGACGAGGATACCGTCCGGGCCGAGCGCTTCGAGCACCCCGGCATCGACCATCTTCTCGGTCTCCGCCGTTCCCGGTGCGGCGACGATCAGCACGTCGCAGGCCTGCGCCAGCGCGCGCGCATCGGGATACCACGGGTAATCCACGCCCTCCTGCCGGGTGCGTCCGTGGTAGGCGATTTCCACGCCGAACCCTTCCAGCCGCCGTGCGATCGCCTTGCCGATCGCGCCCAGCCCCAGGATGCCCACGCGCCGGCCGCGCAGCGAGGGGGACAGGCGGAAGCGTTCCTGCGGCCACAGCCCGGCGCGCAAATGCCGTTCGGCTTGCGGAATCTGCCGGATCGTCGCCAGCAGCAGGCCCAGGGCGAGGTCCGCCGTCTCGTCCACCAGCACGCCGGGGGTGTTGGTCACGATCGCGCCGGCCCTCACGGCGGCGGCCACGTCCACGTTGTCATACCCCACGCCGAAGCTGGCGATGATCTCCAGCGCGGGCAGGCGTTCGATCAGGTCGGCGCGGACCTTGCCGAACAGCGTGGTGGTGGCGATTCCCCGAATCCGCGCGCCGTGCGCGGCGAAAAAGGCGTCCGGATCGTCCTGCTCCCACAGCCGGTGCACGGTGAAGGTCGCATCCAGCGCCTCGGTAACGCCCGAACGGATCGGGGCGGTGACGAGAATGTCGATGCTCTGCAAGGCGTTGGGGAACGTCATGTGCCGCTCATGGATCGACGGCGCGGATCCGGCAAGGCCATGGTTCCTTGCGGCGCGCGTGCGGTGTATCGCTAGCGGTGGGCCGGGGGCGAGTCCGTATCTCCGGTCGATGGAGAGACGTTGCAATGAAGAAGGCTATCCTGCTGGCGCCGGTTCTGGCGCTGTCGCTTGCCGTTACCCCCGCATTCGCCGCGACCACGATCCTGACCGCGACGCTGGCCGGCGCCAACGAGCCGGCGGGCGGCGATCCCGACGGCACGGGTTCGTTCCGCGCCGAACTCGATCCCGACAGCGGCGATTTCTGCTATACCCTGTCGGGCGCGAAGATTGCCAAGCCGACCATGGCGCATGTTCATACCGGCGCGGCCGGCGTCGACGGGCCGCCGCTTGCCACGCTGGAAGTCACCGGGCCGAACAGCGATGCCTGCATTGCCATGGAGCCGGACCAGATCAAGAAGATCCTCGCCGACCCCGCGGGCTTCTACGTGAACATCCACACCGACGATTTCCCCAAGGGGGCGGTGCGGGGGCAACTCGCCAAGCCGTGATTTGATAGGATAGGGAGCAAGGCGCTTCCCACCCCCGACCGCTCCCGCAAGCGGGAGGGGAGCGAGACTTGCGCCGCCGCAGGCGGCGTTAGTCGCAGCGGGGTGGGCTTTCCACGCTCCGAGTTCGCAAGCGATCCAACCGCCCTAACGCAAATGCCCAACGCAAATGGAGGCTGGCATCGCTGCCAGCCTCCACTGCCGCCGCCCTCAGGCGGGTTCTTTCGCCAGACCAAGCTCGTGTCTGGAAGCGCGCCGTCCGGGACGCGAAGCCCCTGGGCCGCTGCCCGGACATGCTTGCGCGTGCCACGGGCAACTGACGTTTCCTGCATCCGGGCCGGTTCCTGCCAGCGGGGGCAGGGTTGGCGTCGGTCTCCGCTGCCGGCCTTGCGGCCATGGGCGGGCGTTTTTTCCTTCGTGTCCGGGCACCGCTCCCTCGGGTCGAGCCGAGAAAGGCGCGCCGTCGGACGGACCCCCGCGGGTCTGAAGGATCGGCGCTGCGTTCCGCTTTCGCCGTAGCCGGGCCTTTCGCGCCGGGTGGAGGCATAGCCCTTGCCGCGCGATACGCCCTGCTGGCGTCACCGATGCACTCGCCTTGCCGATCTGTCCGGTCGCTCTTCCTAGCTTCGCCGGGCACGGATGATGCCCTGCGGTCGATTGAAACGCGTACTTCCGGATCGGGCCTCTGGTAAAAACTTCCTGATTTCATCGGCTTGCGCCTCAGTTCCCAGGTCGTTTTCCCTTTCGACAAGCCAAAGCTGCGCCTGTCGCGTGAGTCGCGCAAGCGGAAACCGTGGAAGTTATCCACAGGCTATCGGATTTGCGGTGGACAACTTGAACCGGCCCCGTCAAGGAAACCGGTTTTCGTTTTCCTGATTCGAATGCGAACCCGTGCCGGGCCGCTCAGCGATCCCGCTGGGCCAGTAGACGCAGGCGCAGCGCATTGAGCTTGATGAAGCCGGCCGCGTCCTTCTGGTCATAAGCGCCGGCATCGTCCTCGAACGTCACGTGCCGTTCCGAATAGAGGCTGTCGGGCGACTTGCGGCCGACCACCGAGGCAAGACCCTTGTAGAGCTTGAGCCGCACGGTGCCGTTTACGCGCGCTTGCGAATGATCGATCGCGGCCTGCAGCATCTCGCGCTCGGGCGCGAACCAGAAGCCGTTGTAGATCAGCTCTGCATACTTGGGCATCAACTCGTCCTTGAGGTGCGCGGCCCCCCGGTCGAGCGTGATCGATTCGATGCCCCGGTGCGCGGCGGCATAGATCGTGCCGCCCGGCGTCTCGTACATGCCGCGGCTCTTCATGCCGACGAAGCGGTTCTCGACAAGGTCGAGCCGGCCGATGCCGTGCTTGCGGCCGAGTTCGTTGAGCGCGGTCAGCAGCGTGGCCGGGCTCATCGCCTCGCCATTGAGCGCGACGCCGTCACCCTTCTCGAAATCGATCGTGATGTATTCCGGCTGGTCGGGCGCGTCCTCCGGGTTGACCGTGCGCGAATAGACGTAGTCCGGCGTCTCGTCCCACGGGTTTTCCAGCACCTTGCCTTCGGACGAGGTGTGCAGGAGGTTGGCGTCGGTCGAAAACGGGCTTTCGCCGCGCTTGTCCTTGGGCACCGGGATCTGGTGCTTTTCCGCCCAGGCGATCAGCGCGGTGCGGCTGGTGAGGTCCCATTCGCGCCAGGGGGCGATGACCTTGATCGAGGGATCGAGCGCATAGGCCGAAAGCTCGAAGCGGACCTGGTCGTTGCCCTTGCCGGTGGCGCCGTGGGCGACCGCGTCGGCGCCGGTTTCCTTGGCGATCTCGATCAGGCGCTTGGAGATCAGCGGGCGCGCGATCGAGGTGCCGAGCAGGTAATCGCCTTCGTAGCGGGCATTGGCGCGCATCATCGGGAACACGAAATCGCGCACGAATTCCTCGCGCAGGTCGTCGATGTAGATATGCTCGGCCTTCACGCCCATCAGTTCGGCCTTGGCGCGCGCCGGCCCGAGTTCCTCGCCCTGTCCGAGATCGGCGGTGAAGGTCACGACCTCGCAATTGTAGGTCACCTGCAGCCACTTGAGGATGACGGAGGTGTCAAGGCCGCCGGAATAGGCAAGGACGACGCGCTTGATATCGGACATGATCGGCGATTCCCCGTGAGATAAGCGCGCGGCGCGTAACAGGACGGGGGCCGTATCGCAAGCGGCCGGCCCATCCGGACCGGCCGCGCAGGAAAGCGGTGGTTGAAGGGCGCCGTCAGTCCGACGTGGTCAGCAGCGTCTTCCAGATCAGCCCGCCGATCGCCGCGCCTGCCAGCGGCGCCACCCAGAACAGCCAGAGCTGGTGCAGCGCGTCGGTGGTGGCGACGAAGGCGACGCCCGTCGACCGCGCCGGGTTGACCGAGGTGTTGGTCACCGGGATCGAGATCAGGTGGATCAGCGTGAGCGCGAGGCCGATCGCGATCGGCGCGAAGCCGGCCGGAACGGCGGAGGACGTCGATCCCAGGATCACGATGAGGAAGCCCGCGGTCAGGATCATCTCGATCAGCAGCGCCGACTGCAGCGAATAGCCGCCGGGCGAAAGCGCGCCATAGCCGTTGGAGGCGAAGCCGCCCGCCTCGAAGCCGGACTTGCCGCTGGCGATGGCATAGAGCGCGGCCGCCGCGATCACCGCGCCCAGCACTTGCGCGATCCAGTAGGGGATCAGGTCTTTCCAGCCGAAGCGCCCGGCCACGGCGAGGCCCAGCGACACCGCCGGGTTGAAATGCCCGCCTGAAATGCCGCCCACGGCATAGGCCATGGTCAGCACCGTCAGCCCGAACGCCAGCGCCACGCCGGCGAAGCCGATGCCGAGTTGGGGGAAGGCGGCGGCCAGCACGGCCGATCCGCACCCGCCGAACACCAGCCAGAACGTGCCGAATCCCTCGGCCGCCAGTCTCTTGATCATGATCGTTCCTCTCCACTCCCGGGGGTTTTCCCCCTTTTTGGTATCGATCCAGCGCTGGCCGGCTATTCCGCCGCCTGCTTCAGCGCGGGATCGAGATGCCATTCCGGCGCGGTATCGTTGGCGCGCAGGCGGGCGCTTTCCTCCACCATCCGGTCGCGGATCATCGGGATCGCGTCGCGCCGCTTCACGTACTGCAGCTGCCAGTTGACCAGCCCGCCATAGCGGAACGCCTGCTCCGCCCCGGCCAGGTAGAATTCCCACATGCGGTAGAACCGCTCGTCATAGAGCGCCACGATCTCGTCGCGGTGCAGCCGCGTGCGGTTGTACCATTCCTCCAGCGTGTGCGCGTAATGGAAGCGCATGGCCTCCACGTCGGTCACCTGCCAGCCGGCCTTCTCGCTCTCGCTCACCAGCTCGGAAAGGGCGGGGATATAGCCGCCGGGGAAGATGTACTTGCGGGTCCACGCGTCGGTCTTGCCGGGAGGGCCGGCGCGGCCGCAGCAGTGAGAGAACATCACCCCATCGGGCTTGAGCAGGCGGTGGGTATGCTCGAAGAACGCCGGATACTGCGGCGTGCCCACATGCTCCAGCAGACCGACCGAGGTGATCCGGTCGAATTCGCCCTGCACGTCGCGATAGTCCATCAGCTCGAACTTCACGCGGTCCGCCACACCCAGTTCGGCGGCGCGTTCGCGGCAGAACTCGATCTGGTCGGGCGCGAGCGCCACGCCCAGCACGTCCACGTCGTAATGCCGGTGCAGGTAGAGCGCGAGGCCGCCCCAGCCGCAGCCGATGTCGAGCACGCGCTTGCCCGACGAGGTGGCGCGCTCGAGATGGAGCTTGGCCGCTATGTGCGCCTTCTTGTCGAGCTGCGCCTGTTCCAGGCTGATCGCCGGATCGCGGTAATAGGCCATCGTGTATTGCCGGTCCTCGTCGAGGAACAGTTCGTAGAGCCGGCGGGTGAGGTTGTAGGTATATTCGGCGTTCTTGCGGGCCGAGCGCCGGTCGTTGAAGCTGTCGATCGTGGCGGCGGCCTTGTCCGCCAGCTTGCGCAACGGCCCCTTGGCGCCCAGCGCGCGCTCGTGATCGCCCTCGGCGTTGAGCGCCACGAACAGCACCAGATCGCGGATGTCGTGCGGCGGTTCGATCACCATCCGCCCGTCCATATAGGCCTCGCCCGCGCCCACGCGCGGATAGCGCGCGATGTGCGTCGAGGCGCCCTTGTCGGTCAGCCGGATGCGCAAGGGCGCGTCCGTGCCCGGCCCATAGGCGTATTCCCTGCCATCGTGATCGATGACGATGAGCCGACCCTTGCGGATCAGCCGGCGAAGCATCTGGTCAAGCAGCCACATCGACAAGGGAGACTATGGCAAAGCGGAGGCGAGGCAAGGGGGAATCGGACGATGTGGCGGGCTATGGAACGGGTTGAGCGGGGGCAGGGCAGTCATTTTTCGTCAAGGGAACGCCTGTTATTGTGAGCCAAATCGCAATGACGGGGGTCTTGGTGGAGGAGCCGGCTTCCGACCTTTTGAGCTGGAGAGTTCTATGAGACTGCGACAGGCTTGCGCGATACTGGCCGCCGCGCCGCTGAGTGTTGCCATGTCTTCCGCTCATGCACAGCACGCGGAGGGGGCTTTGCCGCTTAAATCAAGCGAGATCGAGAAGGCTCTCGTGGGCAAGTGGATCCGCTACAACCCGCCGGGTTGGGCGGACTCGGACATTCACGAAGAATTCCATCCAGACGGGAAGTGGCGTGGATCTCTATCCGGGCTGGGGCCGATCTATTTCACGGGAAGATGGTCGATTGAAGACGATCGGGTTTGCGTGGTGGCTGACAAAGGAACTTTTGCGGAGAGCTGGCACGCAGGATTATACTGCCGCCAGGTGTTGCAAAATCGAGAAACCGAAGACCTGTTGATCGGTTATCTTCCCGACCGGCCTGATTCACCCAGAAAGATGGGATTGCAGGTTGTTGAGGTTCGTGCCCTCCCTACCCCGAAGTGACTTACGCCCACGAAAATTTCGCGCTCCAACATTTCCCTTTCCTACCCCCGTCCGCCGTGGCAACCCTGCCCGCATGATTTCAGCCGGAACCACTTTTCGGTCTGCGCGCGCCCGCGCCGGTGCGCCCGCAATGTCGGCTGGAGGACGGTTGACGATGTTTCTCGGGACCGTGTCAACTTCGTCAACTTCGCTGCCCATCCCAACAAGGACACCCCTGCTCATGCGCCGTATTCTTCTCGCTTCCGCGGCCCTTGCCGCGCCGTTCCTGCTCGCCGCGCCGGCCCACGCCGATGAAGGCATGTGGACGTTCGATGCCTTTCCGGCCGCGACGATGAAGAAGGATTATGGCTGGGCGCCCGATCAGAAGTGGCTGGACCGCGTGCGCGCCTCCGCCGTGCGGTTGACCGGTGGCTGTTCGGCCAGCTTCGTTTCGCCCGATGGCCTGATCCTCACCAACCATCATTGCGTGGTCGAATGCGCGCAGAACCTTTCGACGCAGCAGGCTGATCTCGTCGCCAACGGCTTCATCGCCGCCCGGCGCGAGGAGGAGCGCAAGTGCCCCGGCCAGCAGGCCGAGGTCGTCACCGCGATCACCGACGTGACGGCCGACGTGAAGGGTGCGATCGGCGCGCTGGTGGGCGAGGCGCTGGTCAAGGCGCGCGACGCCAAGATCGCCGAGATCGAGAAGGCCGGATGCAAGGATACCGCGACCACGCGCTGCCAGGTCGTCACGCTGTTCGGCGGCGGGCAGTACAAGCTCTACACCTACCGCAAGTATTCCGACGTGCGCCTGGTCTGGGCGCCCGAGTTCCAGGCCGCGTTCTTCGGGGGCGATCCGGACAACTTCAACTATCCGCGCTATGCGCTCGATGCCTCGTTCCTGCGCGCTTACGAGAACGGCAAGCCGGTGAAAGTGGCGGCGTTCCTCAAGTGGAGTCCGCGCGCGCCGCAGCCCGGCGAGGCGACGTTCGTGGTCGGCAACCCCGGCTCCACGCAGCGCCTGTTCACTTCCGACCAGCTCGCCTTCCAGCGCGCGGTTTCGCTGCCGCTGAACAACCGCGTGCTGTCCGAACTGCGCGGACGCCTGCTTTCGGCGATGGAGCAGAACGCCGAACGCAAGCGCGAGGGCGGCGATACCCTGTTCGGCATCGAGAACAGCCTCAAGGTCTATATCGGGCGCGAGCAGGCGCTGAACGATCCGGCTTTCGTCAAGGTGCTGGCCGATAACGAGGCGGCGCTCAAGGCGAAGGCCGCTGGCAATGCCGCGATCGGCAATCCGTGGGGCGATGTCGCCAAGGCCGTCAGCGCCTATCGCGATCTCTACGTGCCCTATCGCTTCATCCACCCGATGAGCGACCTTTACGATTACGCGCAGTCGCTGGTCCGCGCGGCGGACGAACGCGCCAAGCCCAATGCCGAGCGGCTGCCCGGCTTCACCGATTCGCAGCTGCCGCTGCTCGAAAAGGAAGTGCTGGACGAACGGCCGATCTATCCGTGGCTGGAACAGTTGAAGCTGGAATGGAGCCTTTCGAAGGCGCGCGAGGCGCTGGGTGCGGACGATGCGCAGACCAGGCTGATGCTGGGCCGGGAATCGCCCGAAGGGCTGGCGGCGCGGCTGGTGGGCGGCACCACGCTGGCCGATCCGGCGGTTCGCAAGGCGCTGTGGCAGGGCGGCAAGGCAGCGATCGATGCCTCGACCGATCCGCTGATCGTCTATGCCCGCCAGCTCGACGCGCGCGATCGGGAGCTCCAGAAGCAGGTCGACGAACGCTATCAGGGGCCGCTGGCCGCCGCCGGGGCGAAGCTCGCTGATGCACGGTTCGCCGCCTATGGCGACAGCGTCTATCCCGATGCCACGTTCACGCTGCGCATCAGCTACGGCAAAGTCGCGGGCTGGAAGGAGCGCGGGCAGGACGTGGCGCCGGTAACCACCATGGGCGGCGCGTTCGCGCGCGCCACGGGGGCCGATCCGTTCGTGCTGGCCAAGGCGTTCGTTGCCAACGAAGCGAAGATCGACAAGTCCACGCCCTATGACTTCGTGACGACCAACGACATCATCGGCGGAAACTCCGGTTCGCCCGTGGTGGACAAGGACGGGGCGGTGATCGGCGCCGCGTTCGATGGCAACATCCATTCGCTGGGCGGCAACTATGGCTACCAGCCCGAAGTGAACCGCACCGTGGTGGTGAGCACGGCGGCGGTGCAGCAGGCGCTGGAAAAGATTTACCCCGCTCCGGCGCTGGTCAGGGAACTTTCCGGCAAGTGAAGCGCTGACGGTTCACAGGGATCGGGGGCGGAGGTGCTGTCGCGTGCGGCACGCATCTCCGCTTCGGCCCTGCCGATATAATCGCGCGTCAACGGCACGGCATCGCGGTTGCGCATGATCTGGAACTGGAAGTTGACCAGCCCGCCGTATTCGAAGGCGGTCGCCGCGCCTGCCAGATAGAACATCCACATGCGGTAGAACCGCTCGTCGTAGAGTTCGACGATGCGCGCGCGGTTGGCGGCGCAGCGCTTGTACCATTCGCGGATGGTCAGGCCATAGTGCCGGCGCAGGATCTCGATATCGCCCAGCATCAGCTTGTGCGGCTCGATCGCCGCCAGCGTCTCGCTCATCGCCGGGATATAGCCGCCGGGGAAGATGTATTTCCGGGTGAAGGCATCGGTGCCGCCCGGCGGATCGGACCGGCCGATGGTGTGGAGCAGCATCACCCCGTCGTCCGCCAGAAGATCGTGGCACTTGCGGAAGAAGGCGGGGAAGTTGGCGACGCCGACATGCTCGAACATGCCGACCGAGACGATCCGGTCGAACCGCCCGGTGACGTCGCGATAGTCGGTGAGGCCGAAGGTCACCTTGTCCGCCACGCCCTCGCGATCGGCCCAGACCTTGGCATAGGCGATCTGTTCCTTGCTTAGCGTGACGCCGTGGACTTCGACGCCGGCCACCCGGTGCAGATGCAGCGCCAGGCCGCCCCAGCCGCAGCCGATGTCGAGCACGCGCATCCCCGGCTTCAGCGCGAGCTTGGCGGCGATGTGGTCCATCTTGGCGATCTGTGCCTGCTCCAACGTGGTGACGCCGTCCGCCCAGTAGGCGCAGGAATACTGCCGGCTGGCATCGAGGAACAGGTCATAGAGCGGATCGCCCAGGTCATAGTGATGCGCCACGTTGCGGCGCGAGGCGGTGCGCTGGTTGATCTGGTCGATCCGGCTGACGATCCGTTCGACGATCCGGCCGCCCAGTCCCTTGGCCTCGAAATCACCCGAGCGCTCCCACGGGTTGTTGCGCCGCGCGAACGTGATGAAGTCCAGGATATCGCCGCCCTCGATTTCGACGCGTCCGTCCATGAAGGTTTCGGCAAGGCCCAGCGTGGGGTGGCGCGCGATATAGCCCGGCACGCCGGCGTCGAGCAGGCGCAGGCCCAGATCGGGCCAGCCCGGTTCCGCCGTGCCATAGGTGCGCACCTTGCCGGAATGTTCGGTGAGGGTGAGCGTACCCCGGCGGATGATCCGCCTGAGCACGCGGTCCAGCAGCAGCATCGACATCGCGGGCGACCTCATTTTGGTGTTCGAGGACGCAGCCTAACGATGGTTAGCCAGATTGGGGACAGGAATTTGCGCCGCAAACCGGATAGATAGACCGGATCGGCTGAACCGGCCTGTTCCTTCAGCCGAGCGCGGCCTGCTTTTCGTCCGCCAGCCGGTCGAGTTCCGCGCGGCTCATCTTATGCGCGGCGGTCTTGAGCTGGCCGCAGGCGGCGTCGATGTCGCGGCCGCGCGGGGTGCGCACGGGCGCGCTGATGCCGGCCTCGAACACGATTTCGGCAAAGCGCTTGATCCGCTCTGGCGTCGAGCATTCATAGGGCGCGCCGGGCCAGGGGTTGAAGGGGATCAGGTTGACCTTCGCGGGCAGCTTGTATTGCCGGATCAGGCGGACGAGCTCGCGGGCGTCGTCGTCGCTGTCGTTCTTGTCCTTCAGCATCACGTATTCGAACGTGATGCGCCGGGCGTTGGAGGCGCCGGGGTAGTCGGAGCAGGCCTGCAGCAGCTGGTCCAGACCGAACTTGCGGTTGATCGGCACGATCTCGTCGCGCACGTCCTTGGTCACGGCATGGAGCGAAACGGCAAGGTTGACGCCGATTTCCTCGCCGCACCGTTCCATCATCGGCACCACGCCGCTGGTGGAGAGGGTGATGCGCCGCTTCGACAGGGCGAGGCCGTCGCCGTCCATCACCAGCTTCAGCGCATCGCGCACGTTGTCGAAGTTGTAGAGCGGTTCGCCCATGCCCATCATCACGATGTTGGTTAGCAGGCGCCCGTCGGAGGTATAAGTCCGCTCGTCCTCGTCTTCTTCGAGGCCCGCCATCGATCCCTTGGGCCATTCGCCCAGCGCATCGCGCGCCAGCATGACCTGGCCGACGATCTCGCCCGGCGTAAGGTTGCGGACCAGGCGCATTGTGCCGGTGTGGCAGAAGCGGCAGTTGAGCGTGCAGCCCACCTGGCTGGAGACGCACAGCGTGCCCCGGTCGGCATCCGGGATGAACACCATCTCGAAATCATGGCCGTCCGCCGTCTGCAGCAGCCACTTGCGCGTGCCGTCGCTGGAAACCTGCGCGGCGACGATCTCGGGCCGGCCGATGACGAAGCGTTCCGCCAGCCACGGGCGCATGGTCTTGGCGATGTCGGTCATCGCGTCGAAATCAGTGACGCCGCGATGGTACAGCCAGTGGAACACCTGCTTGGCGCGCAGCTTGGCCGCCTTGGCGTCCAGCCCGGCTTCGGCGAACAGTTCGGCGATGCGCGGGCGGGGAAGGCCGATCAGATCGACGCGCCCGTCAGCGCGCGGCGTGACCTCGCGGGGGACGGGAACCGGATCGACGTGTCCCGGGATCGGCATGATCGGAATGGCTGTCATGGCGAGCCATATACGGATTTTCCGCGAAATCGCCAGTCCCGAGCGGCCGGGGTGTCAGCGGCGCAGCCAGCCGGTGATCGAAAGGCGCGGCCCGCCGGCGAAAGGGGCGACGTGCGAGACGCTGTGGACTTGCGGCACTTTCAACAGATGCAGCGCATTGAACCGCGGTTTCAGCGCGTGGGTCACGTCGCCCTCGCCATCGTGGAACTGGAGCAGGCCGCCCCATTCGGTGCGCCATTCCGGGGTGAGGTTGAGGACATAGGCGGCCACGCGGTTCTTGCCGTCGACATCGTCGTCATGCGCCGTGAGGAAGTGCCCCGGCAGGTAGCGCGTCGCCTGTCCATCGACCATGGCAATCTCGGGAACGCCCGTCAGCCGGCTGAATACATCGAGCCATTCCGGCGTGTTGAACGCTGATACCAGATCGTCGATCGGCAAGCCGCGCGCCGTCCGCTCCGCCGGATCTTCCGAAACGCGGACGCTGTCGAACAGGAACTGGAAGCCGTGGCGGGCCTGGTCGTGTATGATCTTCGTCATCTGCTCGGCCTGGTGGGCGGACAGAGCTTGCAGTTCCCCGATATCGAGATCCCAGGTCTTCGCCTCCTGGTTCATCACGCGCATCCATGGCGCCGTATCGGTAAGAAAGGCGCAGAGACGGGTTGCGGCATCGGCATCGAGCACCGGTTCGATTCGGGCGTGCCCCTCGATGGCTAGGGCGTTCGCGGCCGCTTCCATGGCCTGGGGAGCGATAGCGGGGGCAAACAGGGTCATGCGCGATCATCCGGACGGCAATGGCTGATGGCCCTTACCGCGCAGGGTAATGCAACGCTACCCGTTCGCGTGCGCACGAACATTGCGGCGACGGGCGGGTTCCCCCGCCCGTCGCGCGCACGGGGGCGTTCATCGCGGCAGGTGTTGTAAAAATATCGCAGCATTTTCGTTGTGTTAGGTTCATGAAACAAGCTGCGCCGTCATCCATTCGAGGAGTCCTGTCGGGTCGCAAACCGACAGACAACAAGCGAATGGAGTGAACAATGAAGACTATCTGCGCCATCCTCGCCACCGGCACCGCGCTTGCGCTGGCAGCCCCCGCGTCCGCGCAGGAGGCTGCCCCTTCGGCCACGTTCAAGGGGCCGCGCGTCGGCGTGACCTTGGGCTACGACAAGAGCCGGTCGGGCAGCAGCGTCGACATCGACAATACCCGTAATTTCAAGCAATCGATCGATGGCCTGCTCTATGGTGGCGAGATCGGCTATGACGTGCCGCTGGGCAGCAACCTTGTGGTCGGCGCCGATGCGGAACTGACCGACAGCACCGCGAAGTGGACCGCGCAGGGCGCGCGTCCCAACACGTTCAATCTGGGCCGCGTTTCGGCCGGCCGCGATGTCTATGTCGGCGCGCGGGTCGGTTATGCGATGTCGCCCAAGACGCTGCTCTACGTAAAGGGCGGTTACACCAACGCCCGTTACGGCGTGCTTGGCAGCGACGGCACGACCACGCTGGATCAGCGGATCGACCTCGATGGCTACCGCGTGGGCGGCGGTCTGGAATATGCGTTCAGCCCGAAGACCTTCGGTCGGATCGAATACCGCTATTCGCACTACGGCAAGGGCGAGTTCGATTTCGGCGGCCAGACGCCGGACAGCAGCCGCTTCAACGTGGACACCGACCGTCATCAGATCGCGGTGACCTACGGCCTGCGCTTCTGACGAAAGCAGGCTGATCCGCTTGCGGGCGGGAAGGGCGGGCCGGGGGAAACTCCGGCCCGCTTTTTTCATGGCTGTCCTACCGGCCGGCGCATCCCAGCGCGGCGGCGTCCATCGCGCTGGCCGCGCCGGCAAGGCGGTAGGTATCGCGAAACAGCCGGCCATCGCGGCCGCGTGCCGATACCGTCATTTCGCGCCCCGATCGCAGCGCGGCGACGATGGCCGCATCCATGCGCGGGTCCTGCGCCCAGGCATCGGCCTGCCCTGTCGCCAGTTCGAACGACTGCCCCGCCAGCGACAGAACCGCGCGGCCGCTTGGCCCGATCCGACGCGAAAGGCGGATGTGGATTTCGTTGCGGGCATTGCGCCGGGGCCAGATGCCGACGGTGAAGAACGGCTGAAAATCGCGCGGCCGGCCTGTAACCGGCTGCGCCATGGCGATGGCATAGCAGCGCGGCACGGCGGAATCGCGAAATGCGCCCCAGTCGTTCCAGATGCCCAGGCTGTCGCGCGCGGCGGCGGGCGCGGCTGGCAACAGGCCAATCAGGCAGGCAAGAAGGAGCAGGCGGCGCAAGGGCTTATTCCCCGATCAGGTCGAGATAGGCGATCACGTCGTTGTCGGTCGCCAGGAACAGGCCGTCCTGCACCGCTTCGGACTGCGCGGCGGCGATGTCTAGCGCCTTGGTCAGCGGGCCGTAGAACAGCGTTTCCGCCGCGCCGCCTTCGGGGCCGCCATCGAGATGGTAAAGCCGCACCGTCGCGTCGCCATGGGTGGTGCGCATCAGTCCGTCTCGCGCTCGGTGTCGCGTAGCGCTCCATCGAGCAGGCGTTCCGCGCGCGCCGCCTCCAGCGCATCGCGCTGCTTTTCCGTCTTGGTCCGGCCGAACTTCGCGCGGTTGGACGCCGCCTGCCCCTGCGCCGCATCGCGGGCCTTGGCCTTGCGGGCAAGGCGCAGGTTAACGACATCGCCCATCAGGCGTGCTCGATTCCGCGTTCGGCGCCGAACAGTACCCGTTCCCGGCCGCCTTCGATCAGCGCCACCGAGCCCTGCACCAGCGACGGCGCGATCGGCACGCCATGATCGGGGTGGACCGGATAGCCGGCCATCATCCCGCGCAGCACGCGGCTGGAGATGCCGTGCATCACCACGATGTGATCGCGCCCGTCGGTGAGCCCTTCGTACTCGATCGCGTCCAGCCAGCATTCCAGTCGGCTGGCGATGGCCGGATAGTCCTCGCCATCGGGGGCGGGGCGCAGCAGGTGATCGGCCAGGATCACCGGCCCTTCCTCCGCTTCCACATCGGCGTAGCGGCGTTCGCACCACGATCCCATGTCGATTTCCTTGAGCGCGTTCGACCGGCGCGCCTCGAACCAGTCGAGTTCCAGCGCCTCGGCGATGATCGCCGCGGTCTGCAGCGCGCGCCCGGTTTCCGAGATGTGCAGCACCACCGGCGGCCGCGCACCCAGTTCCTCGCGCAGCGCCTTGCCCATGGCCAGCGCCTGTTCGAATCCCTGCCGCGTCAACGGGGTATGAATGTGGTTGGACTGGAGCCGGGCGGAGGCGTTGTACACCGTTTCGCCGTGGCGCATGATGAAGAAGCGGCCGGATTTCATGCGCCGCTGGTATCAGCAAAGCGCGGCACATTCCAAGGGGTCAGGCGGGATCAGGGTAGGAGATGGAGACGATTTCCCACTCCTTCTCGCCGCCGGGCAGACGCACCACGCGCAGATCGCCAACCCGTGCGCCGCGCAGGGCACGGGCGATCGGAGCGCTCCAGCCGATCCGGCCGGCGCTCGCGTCCTGCTCGTCATCGCCCACCAGCGTCAGCACCTTGCGGTTGTCGTCCTCGTCCGCAATCTCGGTCGTGGCGCCGAACAGCACGCGCGAACGGTCCTCCTGCCTGGCGGGATCGACCACGCGCGAAGCCTTCATCCGCCGCGCCAGCCACGCCAGTTCACGATCGATCTCGCGCATCCGCTTGCGGCCGTAGAGGTAGTCCCCGTTCTCGGACCGGTCCCCGTTGCCGGCGGCCCAGCTCACCACCTCGACGATCTGCGGGCGTTCGGTGCCGAGCAGATGATCGTACCGCGCGCGCAGGGCGGCGAGGCCGGCGGGGGTTATGGGATTGCCGTCTGGTTTCATCGGTGCGGTATTAGCCCAAGCGCCGTGTCTGGAAAGAGGATTTGGTTCACGCAACCGCGTCTGCGCGCGAACCCAAATCAGCCGGGAGACGGTTTGCCGAGGAAGTGGCTCATCGGGTTGGCGCCGGTGTAGCTTGCCTTGTCGGGGTTCATTGCCTCGTAGACCACCGCGTTTTCGAGCACGCGCTGCACATAGTTGCGCGTTTCCGAAATTGGGATGCGTTCCAGCCAGTCCATCCAGGCGATGCCGCCGGTGCGCGGATCGCCGTTGGCGCGCAGCCATTTGTTCACGTTGCCCGCGCCCGCGTTGTAGGCGGCGACGGCCAGTGGATAGCTGCCGTTGTAGTAGCTCATCAGGCGCTGGAAATAGGCCGAGCCGAGCTGGATGTTGAAACCGGCATCGTCGATCAGCGCCTGCGAACTGAACGAAAGGCCCAGCTTGCCGGCCTGTTCGTTGGCGGTGCCGGGCATCAGCTGCATCAGCCCGCGCGCGCCGGCGTGGCTGATCGCATTCTGCGCGAACTGGCTTTCCTGCCGGGTGATGGCGTGGACCATCGTCCAGGTATCGCGGCTGTTGTCGGGCACGGGAATCAGCGGGAAGGCGATGTGCTGGAAATCCAGGTAGCCGCGCGCGCCGGCGGCTTGCCCCACGATCACGCCCAGATCGCGCCGGCCCAGCGATCGGGCAAGGTCGGCCACCAGCATGTGCTGCCCTTCGCTCTGCTGCTGTTCGGCGATTTCCTTGAAGAAGCGCACCGTGGTCCGCCAGTCGGCATTGCGGGCGACTTCGCGCACGGCCTGCGTGATCGGCGCGTTCTGGAAGCGGGCGCGCTCGTCCGGAGTCGGTTGCGCCGTCGAATCCACGGCAAAGCGCGGCACCGGCTTGCCCAGCCGTTCCAGCGCGAGCAGGCCGTAGAACTGGTCGGCATATTGCGCGGCCATGGCGAAATAGCGTTGCGCGTCGGCCCCGCGCCCCGCCTGTGCCGAGGCGAGCCCGGCCCAGTAGAAGCCCTTGGATCGCGTGCCCGGCGTGCGCGCGGCGGCGCCATAGCGGTAAAACAGAGGGGCCGCGTCGCTGCCCGCCCCCAGGTTCCACAGCGCCTGCGTGCCGCCGAGCCACATCAGCGAGGTATAATCGTCGCGCAGGTCATAGGGCATCTGGCTGACGTCTTCGCCCTGATCGAACGCATCGTCGATGCCGGCCGCGATTCGCACGGTGCTGCGGGTATCGCCGGCCGAAGCCGCGCCGCGCGCGTTGATCAGCAATTCGTCGACCCACTTGGCGCGATCCAGCGGCTTGCGCGCGAGCGGCGGGCGGCTGGCCAGCAGGGCACGCGCCGAAGCGCCATCGCCGTTCTTCCGCAACTGGCGCACGCGCTGATAGACGAAGCCCGGATCGCTGTTCAGCACTTGCCCGCTGATGCCGGCCGCCGCTGCATAGGGATCGGTTCCCTGCAGCGCGGCAAGGCGTGCCGCGTCGATCGGACGGCGCGCGGGCGAAACCCAGGCGAGTTCGCGCGCCGCCTGGCCCGCCGCGCCGGCCCACAGCAGCGCGTCCATGCGCGCGTCATGATCGTCCTGGGTGAAGGTGTTGCCCCAACCCGCCAGTAGCGAGGATTCGGCCGAATCGCTCATCGCCCCGCCGCGCCAGGCCGCCCTGGCCATTTGCGCGGCTTCGGGCCGGCCCAGCGCTTGCAGCGCCAGCGCATATTGCGCGCGGCCGGGGTTGGTCAGCGGAGGTTCCCGGTCGAAGAACGCCACCAGCCGCGCGGGATCGGCGAAATCCCGGTCCAGCGCGCTTTCGGCATAGCGGCGCAGCTTCTCCTCGTCCGGAAAGCCGGGGTAGGACAGCACGAAGCCCGCATAATCGTTGAAGGCGAAGCGGTTCGACGAGGTCAGCAGCTTCCAGCGTTCGACGGCGAACGACATCGGCCCCTGTTGCGAGGCGGACAGCTGCGCGCGTGCCTGGTCCCAGGCGCTGCCGTCATTGTCGCTCGCGTGGCAGGCGACGGATGCGGCGAGGCCCGGCAGGACCAGCGCGGAACAGGCGAATTTGCGAAGCACGGTTTTCACGTCCATGCTGGACATCCTATGGAACGGCTCCTTATCAGGCGCTGAACATGCCCGGTTCGTCGGTCAAAACCAACCACAACGGGCCGATCACCGCCGTTCTTGCGGCAAAATGAGGAACAAAGTCCATGTTTTCCGGCTCCATTCCGGCTCTGGTGACTCCTTTTCGCGACGGAGTGTTTGACGAGAAGGCGTTTCGCCGCCTTGTCGACTGGCAGATCGAGAATGGCTCGAAAGCGCTCGTTCCCTGTGGCACCACCGGCGAAGCCTCCACGCTGTCGAACGCGGAACACCATCGCGTGATCGAAGTCTGCGTGGAGCAGGCGGCGGGCCGCGTTCCGGTGATCGCGGGCTGCGGCAGCAACGATACGATGAACGCGCTGCTGCACATGACGTTCTCGCGCAAGAGCGGCGCGGCGGCGGCGCTTTGCGTCGCACCGTATTACAACCGGCCGAGCCAGGCCGGGCTGATCGCGCATTTCAGCTATCTGGCCGAACACAACGAACTGCCGATCATCCTCTACAACGTGCCCGGCCGCACGGTGACCGACATCCTGCCGGAAACCGTGTGCGAACTGGCCAAGCGCTATCCGGACAAGATCGTGGGCATCAAGGATGCCAGCGGCGATCTTTCGCGCGTCACCGATCACCGGATGGGCATCGGCAAGCATTTCTGCCAGCTTTCGGGCGACGATGAACTGGCGCTGCCGGCTAACGCCGCGGGCGCGGTGGGCTGCATCTCGGTCACCGCCAACGTCGCGCCCAAGCTCTGCGCCGAGTTCCAGCAGGCCTGCGCCGACAACGACATCGCCAAGGCGCGCGAGCTGAACGACCGGCTCTATCCGTTGCACTACGCGATGTTCGAGGACGCTTCGCCCGGGCCGCTCAAGTACGCGCTGACCCGCGTGCACGACTGGCTGACCGAGGACATGCGCCTGCCGCTGGTGCCGTGCAGCGATGCCGCGCGCAAGGCGGTAGATGCGGCGCTGGCGCACGCGGGGCTGGTATAAGCGCGACGCCCTCTCCCATCATGGGAGAGGGCGCGTGGCCGGTCAGTTCATGTACCAGCCGTGGCTGGCCACCAGCGATTGCCCGGTAAGCGCGTTGGTGGGGAAAGCGGCCAGGAACAGCGCGACTTCGGCGATGTCGTCGACCGTGGTGAATTCGCCGTCCACGGTCTGGCCGAGCATGACCTTCTTGATGACGTCCTCTTCGGAAATGCCCAGTTCCTTGGCCTGTTCGGGGATCTGCTTGTCGACCAGCGGCGTGCGCACGAAGCCGGGGCAGATCACGTTGGTGCGCACGCCCTTAGGCCCACCTTCCTTGGCGATCACGCGCGACAGGCCGAGCAGGCCGTGCTTGGCGGTGACATAGGCGGACTTGAGCGGCGAGGCTTCCTTGGAGTGGACCGAGCCCATGAACAGCACCGTGCCCGAACCCTGTTTGTACATGTGCGGCAGCACCGCCTTCGAGGTGAGGAACGCACCGTCGAGGTGGATCGCCAGCATCTTCTTCCAGTCCGAAAAGGCGAATTGTTCGACCGGGTTGACGATCTGGATACCCGCGTTGGACACCAGCACGTCCACGGTGCCCCAGGCATCGACCACCTGCTGCACGCCGGCATTGACCTGGTCTTCCTGCGTCACGTCCATCGCCACTGCCATCGCCTGACCCGGGTGGTCGGCGTTGATGCCGTCCGCCGCCGTCTGCGCCGCCTCGATCTTGAGGTCGGCGATCGCGATCTTGCCGCCCGCCGCGGCATAGCGCTTCGCGATGGCGAGGCCGATGCCGCTGGCCGCGCCGGTGACGATGCAGACCTTGTCCTTGAGTTCCATTTACTTGCTCCGGTTGCTTTAGGGGCGGTCCCCGAAAAGATTCTGAGATTCAGGCGAGATCGAGCGTGGCGATGCCCCGGGCGGGCGGGTGCCGCTTCTTCCAGCGCGGGCTGGCGAAGGAACGGCGCACGTCGTGCATGCCCGCCTGCCAGTGGCCTTCCATCGTCATGCGCGAAAATTCGTAGTCCTTGCTCTGCGTTTCGTAATCCTCGCCCCGGTTGATGAGATGCAGGATGGTGACGGGGCTGTCGCACGAATTGGCGCGCAGCAGCGCCACGTCGGGATCGTTACGCAAGTCCTCCGGCAGCTTGTCCGACAGCCGCGCGGCGGCGGCTTCGAGCGCCTCGATCCGCTTCTGCATGTCAGTGTTGAGCCGGGTGCGGCTGGAATAGCGGATGTCCTTCTCGCGCTGCGCGGCTTCCGCCAGCGTGCGCGGCATCAGCCCGCGCGCGCTGAACAGGTCGACCTGGAAGACCAGCAGCGGACGCCCGTTTCGTTCGTCGAGCACGTATTGCAGCGGCGTGTTGGAAACGATGCCGCCGTCCCAGTACGGTTCGCCGTCAATCATCACCGGCGGGAACCCCGGCGGCAGCGCGCCGCTGGCCATGATGTGTTCGGGCTCGATCAGCCGGTCGCGGTTGTCGAAATAGGCGAAGTTGCCGGTCAGCACGTTGACCGCACCTACGCTGAACCGGGTCGGGCCGTCGTTGAGAAGGTCGAAATCGACGAGATCGAGCAGGGTCTGCCGCAACGGCCCGGTATCGTAGAGGCTGATCGCTTCGGGCGATCCCGGCAGCGCCAGCCACGGCGGGGTCAGGCGCGGGGTGAAGAAGCCGGGAATGCCAGTAAGCGCGACGGTTGCCGCCGCCGCCTCGTTGAACACGCGCCGCCCCCAGCCTTCCGCGAAAGGCGACGGGAAGGGGACGCGCGAGGACGCCTGTTCCCAGAATTCACGCAGCCGCCGCGCGCGCCGTTCGGGCGGGTTGCCCGCTATGAGCGCCGCGTTGACCGCACCGATCGAAATGCCGGCGATCCAGTCCGGCTCGTGTCCGGCTTCGGCCAGGGCCTCGAACACGCCGGCCTGGTAGGAGCCGAGCGCGCCGCCGCCCTGCAGGACGAGAACGACTCGTTCCCGGTCATCCGCCTGATTTCGGTCTTCAGATTGCCGGACCTTCGATCTGGCCATGCGCTGCTCCGTTTGCGAATCCCCGCAGAGGAAATTCCAGCCCGGTTTGTGCACTGCAACGAAGGAAGTGCAAGAGCGGTTCCCGTGCCTGCGACCTTGTTTCGCACCGTTTCGGGCGGGAGCGGTCGCTATTTGCTTGCGGGGTTCCAATTCGGCCGCCGCGCACCTACATGCTCGATACCATGGCCCGTCCGACTCCCGTTGCTTTCGACAAGAAGAAGATCGTCGCAGAGAACCGCCGCGCGCGCTTCGATTACCATATCGAGGACGTATACGAGGCGGGAATCGTGCTGACCGGAACGGAAGTGAAATCGCTGCGCTTCGGCGAGGGATCGATCGCCGAAAGCTATGCCGAGGTCAAAGGCGGTGAGGTGTGGCTGATCAATTCCAACGTGCCCGAGTTCAGCCATGGCAACCGTTTCAACCACGAGCCCAAGCGCCCGCGCAAGCTGTTGCTGAAGGAGCGCGAGATTTCCAAGTTCCACGGCGCGGTGGAGCGCAAGGGCATGACGCTGGTGCCGCTGTCGGTCTATTTCAACGGCCGGGGCCGGGCGAAGGTGGAACTGGCGCTGGCCAAGGGCAAGAATGCGGCGGACAAGCGGACCACGATCAAGGAACGCGACTGGAAGCGCGAAAAGGCGCGGATCATGAAGGAGCACGGGTGACGCGCTTCACCGGTTTGAAAGCGGGACGGCGCTAGAGCGGCAAAAATCGCCCCGATGGCGGGCTGGCGGGAAACGGGTGGAACGCAGGACGCGATGTTCGACAGGATCGTGAAATGGGCGCAGGCCAACATGCCGACGCGCGAACAGATGGAGCAGAACCGCTTTGCCCGTCCGCTCGCCGCGCGTCATGAACTGTGGCGGTTCACCCGGCGATCGGTGCCGCGCGGCGTGGCGGCGGGCTTGTTCATCGGCATCTTCGCGCTGATTCCCGGCGTGCAGATCGTGGGGGCGGCGCTGATGTGCGTGCCGTTCCGCGGCAATATTCCTCTGGCCGCGCTGATGACGTTCATCTCGATTCCGCCGACCACGCTGTTCGTGTTCCTGCCGGGCGCGATCTGGGTGGGCAACAGCTTCGGCTATCACGCCGATTTCCTGACGGTGCGTGAACTGGTCACGCGCGGCGCCGGCGCCGGCGAATGGCTCGCCTGGCTGGGCAGCGACGCGGCGCCGTCGCTGTTGATCGGCCTGTTCCTGATTTCGCTGCTCGCCGCCGTCGTCGGCTATGTCCTCTCGGCGCTGGGCTGGCGCTGGTGGACCGGTCACAAGCGCCGCTCACGCCTGATGCGCGCCGCCGCGCGGGATCACGCCGAATGAACGAAGCGCCGCTCGCGCTTGGACCTGTGGCGCAGGACGCCACGGCGCCTTGGCGCGAATGGCTGTTGCTGGGCGGGGCGCTGCTGGCGACCGCCGTGCTGCTGTGGGCGGTTTCGGGCGAGCCGGTGGTCGCCGTGGCCTTTGCCGGTGGCGCGCTGCTGCTGGGCGGGGCGCTTCGGCTGGCCCTGCGCCTGCGCCCGCAGGTCGCCACTCCCGATTTCGCCGCCCCCGACTGGTCGGTGACTCACGCCGCGATCGAGCGGCCGGACATGGGCATCGCCATCACCGATCGCGCCGGCCGGCTGGCCTGCGCCAGCCTGCGCTTCAGCGAATGGTTCGGCCTTGGCGCCGCGCCGCCGCGCCTGCCGGTGTCGAAGCCGCAGGCCGAAGCGCTCGACGCCGCCGCCCGCACCGCCTGGCGCGACGGGCGCGCGACGCTGGACCTGATCGAAACCGCGACCGGCCGCTGGAGCGGCGAAGTCGCCCGCGCGGGGCGGGGCGAGGATTATCTCGTCTGGCGGTTCACGCCCGTGAACCAGCGCGATCTGGTGGCGGAAATGGTGGAGCATATCGGCGGCAAGGTGGGCCGCGCGCTGGCCCGCGAAAGCATCCAGGCCGCGGTCGTGGCGCCGGACGGGCGCATCCTGGCTGGGAATACCGCGTTCGCCAGCCGCGCTAGCGGGGAAGAGAACGGCGCGGTGGCCGGGACCGAGTTCGTGGCCTGGTTCCGCTCCGACGAGCAGGAGCGCATCTACTACGCGCGCGAAGGCGCCAAGGGCATTCCGGTGCGCTTCATCCACATGCCGGTGGCAGACCCTGACGGCGGCATCGATGCCGATCCCTCGCACACCGCCTCGCTGTTCATCCTGCTCGACAACCAGGGCGGGGTGGGCGATGCGCGCACCGGCTTGCCGCAGATTGAGGCGCTGCTCGCGCGGCTGCCGCTGGGCCTGGCCATGACCGACCGCGACGGACGCTTCCTGTTCGCCAACCGGGCCTTCCTGCGCGCGGCGGGCCACGAAGATACGATGCCACCGCCCTATCCTTCGGACCTCGTCATCCGCGAGGACAAGGGCGCGCTGGCCGATGCCGTACGCCGTTACGCGCAAGGGGCGCCGACGGCGGGCGACGTGGCGGTGCGCCTGCGGTCCTCGCCCGAGGAGCCGGTTTCGCTAAGCCTTGCCGGCGTGCGCGGGCTGGGCGATGGCGCGGTGCTGCTCAGCCTCAAGGATTCGAGCGAGGAAACCCGCCTCAAGCGCGAGATCGCGCAGGCCACCAAGATGCAGGCGGTGGGCCAGCTTGCCGGCGGCGTGGCGCACGATTTCAACAACGTGCTTACCGCGATCATCGGCTATTGCGATCTCATGCTGATGCGCCACACGCCGGGCGACAGCGATTACGACGATATCCAGCAGATCAAGGCCAATTCCAACCGCGCGGCATCGCTGACGCGCCAGCTGCTCGCCTTCTCGCGCCAGCAGACGCTGCGGCCCGAAGTGCTGCAACTACCCGACGTGGTGGCCGAGGTTTCGACCCTGCTCAAGCGGTTGCTGGGCGGCAAGATCCAGCTCGAAGTGACGCACGACCGCGACCTTGGCTTCGTGCGCGCCGATCCGGTGCAACTGGAGCAGGTGCTGCTCAACCTGGCGGTAAACGCGCGCGATGCCATGGCCGACAACAAGAGCGGCGGGGTGCTGCGGCTGATGACGCGGCGCATCACCGCGGCCGACGTGCGCGGCATGAAAAGCGATATCCTGCCGATCGGCGATTACACGGCGCTGATCGTCGAGGACAACGGTCACGGCATCAAGCCGGCGCTGCTCGGCAAGATCTTCGAGCCGTTCTTCACCACCAAGGAAAAGGGCAAGGGCACCGGGCTCGGGCTTTCGACGGTCTATGGCATCGTCAAGCAATCGGGCGGGTTCATCTTCGCGGAAAGCGAGGTAGGCCGAGGCACGCGGTTTTCGATCTACCTGCCGGTTCATGCCCCCGATCCGGCAGCCAGCCTGGAAGGCCCGAAGCCGAAGGCTGATGTCCGGCGCGAATGGAGCGGCGGTGGGCGCGTGCTGCTGGTCGAGGACGAGGATACCGTCCGCGCCGTGGCCGAACGCGCGCTGGTGCGGCAGGGCTACGAAGTGACCACCGCCGCCGATGGCGAGGAGGGGCTGGAAGCGATCGGCCGCAGCGGGCCGTTCGATCTCGTGGTCAGCGACGTGGTGATGCCCTCGATGGACGGTCCCGCCATGGCGCGGGAGATTCGCCGGTTGAAGCCCGATCTGCCGGTGCTGTTCATGTCGGGCTATGCCGAGGAGCAGTTGCGGCGCGATATCGACATCCCCAACATGCACTTCATCGCCAAGCCGTTCTCGGTGGCGCAGATCGTCGCGGCGGTGGAGAAGGTTTTGCGCGGCGAATAAGATCGTTACCATTCAATATGATGCATGATTCTTCGCGGGTACCGGAAAAAATTCCTGTTCCCATCTTGTTCTAAAGGAACAAAGTAGGTACATAGTCCCCGTTGACGGTTCAGGTCAGCCATCTCTAGCAAGGGACGAGAAGCCATGGCGGCGCAGCTCAAGCTCATTCAGGAAGGCAAAGACAAGGAAATGGATCGTCAGAAGGCGCTTGATGCGGCGCTCGCCCAGATCGACCGGGCATTCGGCAAGGGCTCGGTGATGAAGCTCGGCTCGAAGGAGGCCATGCAGGTGGAAGCGATTTCCACCGGGTCGCTCGGGCTGGACATCGCGCTTGGGGTGGGCGGCCTGCCGCGCGGTCGCGTGATCGAAGTCTATGGGCCGGAAAGCTCGGGCAAGACCACGCTGGCGCTGCACGTCATCGCCGAAGCGCAGAAGAACGGCGGCACCGCCGCGTTCGTCGACGCCGAACACGCGCTCGATCCGGTCTATGCCAAGAAGCTGGGCGTCAACATCGACGAATTGATCGTCTCGCAGCCCGATACCGGCGAACAGGCGCTGGAAATCACCGACACGCTGGTCCGTTCCAACGCGATCGACGTGCTGGTGGTGGACTCGGTCGCCGCGCTTGTTCCGCGCGCCGAAATCGAGGGCGAGATGGGCGACAGCCACGTCGGCCTCCAGGCGCGCCTGATGTCGCAGAGCCTGCGCAAGCTGACCGGTTCGATCAGCCGTTCGCGCTGCATGGTGATCTTCATCAACCAGCTGCGCATGAAGATTGGCGTGATGTACGGCAATCCCGAGACCACGACCGGTGGCAACGCGCTCAAGTTCTATGCCTCGGTCCGTCTCGACATCCGCCGCACCGGGCAGATCAAGGACCGTGACGAGATCGTCGGCAACTCCACGCGCGTCAAGGTCGTCAAGAACAAGGTGGCGCCGCCGTTCAAGCAGGTCGAGTTCGACATCATGTATGGCGAGGGCATCTCCAAGATCGGCGAGATTCTCGATCTCGGGGTCAAGGCCGGCCTGGTCGAGAAGTCGGGCGCGTGGTTCAGCTACGATTCGATCCGAATTGGCCAGGGGCGTGAGAACGCGAAGAACTACCTGCGCGAGAACAAGGAAGTTTGCGACCGTCTGGAAGCCGCCATTCGCGGCCGCACCGAACAGGTTGCCGAAGGACTGATGGCGGGGCCGGACGCGGACGACGACATCTGATCCTTCAGGCTGACGGGCGCGGGCATCTTCCTCTCGCTCGCGTCCGTCCAGCCAGACCAAAGAACCGGCACGCTCCCCGGCAGGAGCGGTGCCGGTTTCTTGGCGTCGGGGATGATCGGGAAGAAGGCGAACGGACATGACGGACATCGGCGAATGGCAGGGCGGCGTGGGCCGGAGCTGGGCGGACGAGCACGCCCGGACGGACCGCAGCTTTTCCCGGATGACGCCGCATCTGCTGGAAGCAATTGGTCAGGAACCGGGGCGGCGCATCGTCGATATCGGCTGCGGCGCCGGCGAACTCTCGCTCGCGCTCGCGCGAGCCCGTCCCGATGCAATGGTGACCGGTGTCGACGTTTCGGCGGACCTGGTGGCGGCCGCGTCCGCGCGGGCTGCCGGATTGGACAACGTCCGTTTCGCCGTGGCCGACGCCTCGACCTGGCGGCCGGAGGAGGTGCCGGACCTCTATGTCTCGCGCCACGGCGTAATGTTCTTCCCCCAACCGCCGGCCGCATTCGCGCACCTTGCCGCCATCGCAGCGCCGGGTGCGCGAATCGTCTTCTCCTGCTTCCGCACCCCGCGCGAGAATCGCTGGGCAAGCGGGATCGCGTCCCTGCTGCCGGAATCCGCTGCCTCCGCGCCCGCTGATCCCTTCGCGCCGGGGCCGTTCGCCTTCGCCGATCCCGATCATGTGCGCACCTGCCTGAGTGGGTGGCGGGACGTGACGTTCACTCCGGTCGATTTCGACTACATCGCAGGAGCCGGGCCTGACGCCGTGGCCGAAGCGCTGGCCTTCTTCGGCCGGATCGGCCCCGCGGCGCGGGCGATTCGCGTGATGTCCGAAGCGGAGCGGCCGGCCTTCCTAGAACGGCTGGCAAATCTGCTCGAAAGCCACCGTTCGGGCGACGTCGTGTCGTTCCCGGCGGCGGTCTGGCTGATGCGCGCGACGGCCGAATAGCATGTGCGATCACATTGATCGGCGAAACGTGCTTGTTCCGGGCCGAACGCTCGCTTAATCGGCGGCTCATGACGTCGACGAACGAAATCCGCCGGTCCTTCCTCGAATACTTCGGCTCGCACGGGCACGAGGTGGTGCACAGCGCGCCGCTGGTGCCCTACAATGACCCGACCCTGATGTTCACGAACGCGGGCATGGTCCCGTTCAAGAACGTGTTCACGGGGCTGGAAACGCGCGCCGTGCCGCGCGCCACGTCCTCGCAAAAGTGCGTGCGTGCCGGTGGCAAGCACAACGACCTCGACAACGTGGGCTATACCGCGCGCCACCACACGTTCTTCGAGATGCTCGGCAACTTCTCGTTCGGGGACTACTTCAAGGAACAGGCGATCACCCACGCCTGGACGCTGCTGACGCGCGAATGGGGACTGCCCAAGGACAAGCTGCTCGCCACGGTCTATCACACCGATGACGAGGCGTTCGAGCTGTGGAAGAAGATCGCCGGCCTGCCCGAGGATCGCATCATCCGCATCGCCACCAAGGACAATTTCTGGGCGATGGGCGATGATGGCCCGTGCGGGCCGTGCTCGGAAATCTTCTTCGACCACGGCGATCACATCTGGGGCGGCCCTCCGGGATCGGCCGAGGAAGACGGCGACCGCTTCATCGAGATCTGGAATCTCGTGTTCATGCAGTTCGAGCAGGCCGCCGGCGAAATCGTCGGGAACCTGCCCAAGCCCTCGATCGATACCGGCATGGGACTGGAGCGCGTCGCGGCGGTACTGCAGGGCGAGCACGACAACTATGATACCGACACGTTCCGCGCGTTGATCGCGGCGTCCGAAGGGCTGACCGGGGTTAAGGCGGAGGGCGACCAGCGCGCCAGCCACCGCGTGATCGCCGATCACCTGCGTTCCACCAGCTTCCTGCTGGCGGATGGCGTGCTGCCCTCCAACGAAGGGCGCGGCTATGTGCTGCGCCGGATCATGCGCCGCGCCATGCGCCACGCGCACTTGCTGGGCGCGAAGGAGCCGTTGATGCACCGGCTCGTCGGCGCGCTGGTGACGGAGATGGGCCAGGCCTATCCCGAACTCGGCCGCGCACAGCCGCTGATCGAGGAAACCCTGCTGCGCGAGGAAGTGCAGTTCCGCCGCACGCTCTCGAACGGGCTGAAGCTGCTGGACGAGGCAACGACGGAACTGGGCGAGGGCGACAAGCTGCCCGGCGAGACGGCGTTCCGCCTCTACGACACGTTCGGCTTTCCCTATGACCTCACCGAGGACGCCTTGCGGTCGCGCGGGATCGTGGTCGACAAGGACGGCTTCGATGCGGCGATGGCGCAGCAGAAGGCGGCGGCGCGCGCGGCTTGGAAGGGATCGGGCCAGACCGCCGACAGCGAAGTGTGGTTCGACATTGCCGAACGCGAAGGCGCGACCGAGTTCACCGGCTACACCGCGACGAGCGGCGAGGGGCAGGTCGTCGCGCTGGTGAAGGACGGCAAGGAAGTCCCTTCGGCGAGCGCGGGTGACGAGGTGGTCGTCCTGACCAACCAGACTCCGTTCTACGGCGAATCGGGTGGCCAGACTGGCGATAGCGGGGCGATCACGGGGGCCGATGGCCTGAAAATCGTGGTGAGCGATACGTCCAAGCCGCTCGGCCGGCTGCACGCGCACCAGGGCAAGGTCGAAGCCGGCACGATCAAGGTGGGCGATGCGGTGGCGCTGGCGGTCGATACCGCGCGCCGCGATGCGACGCGCGCCAACCATTCTGCCACGCACCTGCTGCACGCAGCGTTGCGCCACCGGCTGGGCGCGCACGTCACGCAGAAGGGCTCGCTGGTCGCGCCCGACCGCCTGCGCTTCGATTTCTCGCACCCGACGGCGCTCAGCGCCGAGGACATCGCGGTGATCGAGGCCGAAGTGAACGCCGAGATTCGCGGCAACGAACCGGTCACCACGCGCCTGATGACGCCGGACGACGCGATCGCCGCCGGGGCCATGGCGCTGTTCGGCGAAAAGTATGGCGACGAGGTGCGCGTGCTGAGCATGGGCAGCGCCGGCGCGGAGCATCCCTATTCGGTGGAGCTGTGCGGTGGCACGCACGTTCGCGCGCTGGGTGATATCGGCGTGTTCCGCATCGTCTCCGAAAGCGCGGTCAGTTCCGGTGTGCGCCGGATCGAGGCGCTGACCGGTGAAGGCGCACGCCAGTGGCTGGTGGGCCGCGAGGAAGCGCTGAAGCACGCTGCCGGCCTGCTGCGCACCACGCCCGAGGAAGTCGAAGGCCGCGTCGCGGCGCTGCTCGACGAACGGCGCAAGCTGGAACGCGAACTGGCCGAGGCCAAGAAGGCCCTCGCGCTGGGTGGCGGTGGCGGGTCGAAGGCCGAAGCCGCCGACGAGGACGTGGGCGGGGTGAAGTTCGCCGGCCAGGTGCTCGAAGGGCTGGACCCCAAGGAACTGCGCGGGTTGCTCGATCAGGCGAAGCAGCGGCTAGGATCGGGCGTGGCGGTGATCGTCGCGGTCAACGATGGCCGCGCCTCGATCGCGGCGGCGGTGACCGATGACCTGACCGGCAAGGTCAGCGCGGTCGATCTGGTGCGCGCGGGCGTGGAAGCACTGGGCGGCAAGGGCGGCGGTGGCCGTCCTGACATGGCGCAGGGCGGTGGTCCGGACGGCGCGAAGGCGGCCGAAGCCATCGTGGCGGTCAAGGCCGTGATCGCCGGATAGCGACAAGCCGGGCGGCGGCTCCTTACAGGGTCGCCGCGCGCTTCCGCAGCGCGGCGTGTACCCGGTTTGCCTCGTCCATCAGGTCAGCGGGCAATTTCGCGTCCCGGTGCGGCAGCGCCGTCGGCGAGCGCAAGGTGGCGGGCGAGAGCGGGCGGGCCAGATCGAGCCGCCTGCCAAGCCGGTCCAGCAATTCGGGATCGCCGGTGGCCAGCAGGTCGTAGTCCACGAAAACCTGGGCTTCGCGCACGTCCTCGGGCTGGCCGAGCAGGTGGGTGTGGACGCCGATCCACGTCGCCAGCCAGTACGCCAGCGTATCCGGATCGCCCTGGGGGCCTGATCCGGCGGGGAGCAGGAACGGCCGCTGGTGCGCGCCGAATTCGTGGTGGCCCAGCCACCGCATGAAGGCGCCGCGAAACGGATCGCCCGCTGCCAGCATGCAGGCTTGCCGATGCTGGCGGTGGAGCGAACGGGCCTGCGCCAGCGGATCGCGGAAGGGATGCACGACGCGCGCGCCGGGAACGTTCCGCGCCAGGCTTCCCACCCGCAGCACGTTGGCGTTGTTCTTGGAGAGATAGCGCCGCGCGCCGTAGCGTAGGCACACGAGCCGGCGATAATCGGCGAAGGCGGTCAGCGTTTCGGCATCGGGCTGGTGGGCGACCAGCCCGTCCGCGCGGCAATAGTGCTTGCCCTCGTGCAGCTTCCAGAACACTTCCTCGATCGCCTCGGGGCTGTCGAGATCATGGTCCAGTCCATCGCCGTGGCCGCGTTCGCGCGTTTCGACATGGCGTTTCAGGCGGGCGGTTATCCGCGCCCAACTGTTCGTGGCCAGCGGAAAGGGCAGATCGCGATAGCGGAGCGCGGCGAAATCGTCGGCCGCGTGGATCAGCCGCATCAGGATGGTCGTGCCGGCACGGGCCAGGCCGGTGACGAAGACCGGCGGGCCAAGTTCCCGCGCCGCCGCCGCCTTGCCATGGCGGGCGCGTTCCAGATCGAAGCTCATCTCCAGCACCACATCGCTGCCCAGCGCGATGCGGTGGAGCAGGCGGTCAAGCGTGCCGTAAGCCAAGGCGGCGGACGCGGGAGCGGAGGAAGGCAAGAGCGATACCTGCGGCAAGAATGGACAGGCGGGCGGTGGGATCGAACAGCGCGTCCTGCGTCGGAATGCCCGCGACGGGGCCGATCGCCAGCACCGCCGCGATGGGCAGGGCGATCATCAGCAGGAGGCCGCCCGCCGCGAGCGATTTGCCCATCATCCGGATTGCGAGAATGCGCGTCGCGCGTTCCTTGCTCCAGTCGGAAACCCCGCTGCGGGCGAGCGTGCGGACCGAGCGTCGGCCGATTGCCGCAAGATCACCGAAATGGCGCAACAGCGTCCATCGGCGCGCCAGATGCACCGAGGCCAGCAGCGCGGCGAACAGGACCAGCGCGGCGGGAATCACAGTTCCGCTTCCGCTTGCGGATCGGCTTGCGCCGGCGCGGTCGGTTTGCGCCGGGCCGCGCGGACCAGACGCTTGACGGGATACCACACGAAGGACACGATTCCGAGGAGGATGGCCCCCACCACGCCCAGCGCGGTGGAAATCGCGCCAAGGCCCAGGCCCGGTCCGACATAGGCCTGCGCCGGAACGGTGGTGGCCATCAGGGCGATGGCGGCAAGGGAAACGATCGACAGGCCATGGGCCATGCTCGGAAGGTTCATTCGCATATGGCGTTCACCGCTGCTTGGATGCCGACCTTGTCGGCGATGGGATCGAGATACCGGCTCCAGCGCAGTTCATACCGGTGCTGGTCGGGATCGGCGGATACGTAGCGCCAGCGGACGGAGCCATCGGGCGCGATGCGGAACAGGCGACCGCGTTCGGTTTCCTCGATCAGGAAATCCCCGCCGGGCAGAGGCATGGCCCGGCCCTGCGCATGGGTGCGGATGTCCAGCTTGCGGAAGGCATCGCCCAGCGGATCGCGCACGGTATCGGTCGCGAAGTCATAGACGAGAACGCGGTTATGCCCGTCGGTTTCGACCTTTTCCGGTGCCTGCCAGTTCCAGCGCCAGTTGTTGTCGAACACCGAGATGCGGTGATCGTCGATCACGGCGACATCGTGCTGGAACCGCCACGGCACTTCGCGATGCCATACGATGCGCCCTTCCGCCGGCCGGTAGAGCGCCACCATCGACAGATTGCGCAGGCTGAGCAGGAGATCGCCCGCGTGCCAGTAGGGGCCATCGCCCGGTACGGGTTGCACGTCGTTCAGGTGGATCGGGTCGTCCTGGTAGGGCCGGCTGCGCCAGAGATGGCCAAGGCCGTTGCGATCGAGAATGTCGATGATCGCTTCGCGCCGCAGGACGGTTCCGTCCGCCCGGAGATGCACGATATTCTCGTCTCCGAACAGCGGACCAAGCCCGGGGCGGCGCGATCGGGGTTGCCGGTCGGCCGCCCACAGCGTGCCATCAGGCGCGCGTTCGACCGCGTGGTGGAAGATGCCGTCGATCATCCACTGCCGCTTCCCGCAGGCATCGATCCGCGTGAGCGGCGAGGTATCGTGCAGGATCAGCCCGCCATCATTGGTGAGCATGGGATGCATCGGAAAGTAGAGCCGCTGGGTCTTGTCGCGTTGCAGGTCGACGATGGCCGATCGGAACGTGGACCCTTGCAGCATGGCGCGCACGTCAGGCGCGTATTCGCGCAGCACCTTGCCATCGCTCAGCCGCATCAGGCGGATGACCCGCTGCTGGCGGGCATTGCTGAATTCCGTAAGCAGGACATAGCCCGGATCGACAAAGCTCTGGCCGGCCGGATAGTGCAGGCCGCCCGGTTCGGGCACGTAATCGAGCACGAGCTTCGGCCGGTTGGGGAACATCCCGTGATAAACGCCGGCCAGCGTGTTGGGGATGCCGGCGATCTGGACCGCCGCCTTGCCAAGCCCGCCGTGGCGATCGGCCTGCGCCACGATCGCGCCGAACGCGATGGTCACGATCACCCCGCAAAGGCCCAGAAGGCCGACGGTCCACAACGGTATCCGGGCGTTGCAGACGCGTTCCCACAGACGTGCGAACGGGCGCGCCGTTTCTGCCGTCGCGGGCTCCCTCATCCCTGGCTCGAACCTGATCGGCCATGATTTTCCCCTGCCACAGGACGGGCTGCCCAGACGGAGAAGATATAGAGATTCATGATCTAAAGTTATAGGAAAGTTGTAACCGGAGTATGTCAGGCTCGGGGCACTTTGTCGCAAAATGTATTGGGCGTTACACGCCGTGTCGGGCTGTTTGCGCACCGGGCACCCTTTTTGCCGGAGCGATTGCCGACAGGAGGCCGCCCGGTTACGCTCCGCGTCACGGGTTTGTTGGGGGAAGATATGGGTATCGCGAAATGGCGCCAGGCTTCACGTGTGCTGCGGTGTGGCACGATCTTGGCGCTGGCCGCACCGCCGGCTTTGGCGGTGGCCGCGGATGCCACGCCGGCGCGCCACGCGGTGACGATTGACGATATTCTCGCGATGCGCTCGCTCTCGGAAATGGCCTGCGCGCCCGACGGCCGGCAGGCCGCCTACGTGGTGAGCAATGCGGACGTGAAGGCGGACAAGCACCGTTCGGCGATCTGGCTTGCCGATCTGGCGGGCGCGCCCGCGCTGCAGTTGACGGACGGCGAAGAGAGCGCCAGCGCCCCCGCGTTCAGTCCGGATGGCAAGACCATCGCGTTCCTTTCGAAGCGTGGCAAGGACAAGCAGGCGCAGATCTGGCTGCTCGACCGGCGAGGGGGCGAGGCGCAGAAGCTGACCGATGTGAAAGGCGATATTGCCGCCTTCCGCTGGTCGCCCGATTCGCGCCGCGTCTTGCTGACGCTGAGCGATCCGGCGCCCGAGCCGCCCAAGGACGATGCCGAGCGGCCGCTGCCGGTCGTGGTCGACGACGTGAAGTTCAAGGAAGACGGCCAGGGCTTCATCACGGCCGAAAGCCATACGCACCTGGCGCTGTTCGACGTGGCCTCGCGCACCGAGACGCGGCTGACGGCCTCGGATTCGTTCGATGTCATCGCGGCGGAATGGGCACCCGATGGCAAGAGCGTGGCCTATCTTGCCAACCACGGGATCGATCCCGCTGCGCCGGCAACCCAGTGGCTCGGCGTGGTGGAGGCCAAGGTGGGCGCGGCTCCGCGCGTGGTGGCGAAGCTTCCCGGGGCGCTGGGCCAGTCGCTGATCTGGTCCGCTGACGGCACGAAGATCGCGCATCTGGTGGGCGATGTGCCCAAGGTCAATCAGTATAGCCAGCCGCGCCTTGCCGAAACGGTGCTGGCGACGGGGCAAACACGCATCGTGGCGTCATCGGTGGGCACCTATGTGCAACGGCCCGTCGATCTTGGTGGCGGGCGCGTGGGCGCCATCCTGGCCGAGGACCGGCATGAGGTTCCCGCCGTGTTCGATCTGGCGACGGGTGGCGTGCAGCGCCTGGGCGATCCCCGGCTGGCGGTATTCGACCAGTGCGGCGGCCGCGATGCCAGGGCACCGCGCGCGGTGATTGCCAGCGGCGATGACGCGATGCCCGAAGTCTATGCGCTGGAAGGCAAGACGATGCGCGCGCTGACCGCGCACAACCGCACGCTGAACGCGGGCATTGCCTGGTCGCCGGTACGCGATTTTGCCGCCACGACGAGCGACGGCAGCGAAGTGCATGGGATTCTGACGTTCCCGGCCGGCTATGTGCAAGGGCGCCGCTATCCCACCGTGCTGTGGATTCATGGCGGGCCGACGGCGCAGGACGCGCACGAGATCGATACGATGCGGCAATGGATCGCCGCGCAGGGCTATGCCGTGCTCGCGGTCAACTATCGCGGCAGTTCGGGCCGGGGCGATGCCTATGGCGCCGCAATCGCCGCCGACTGGGGCAACAAGGAAGTGCTCGACCTGCATGCCGCGAGCGACTGGGCGGTGGCGCAGGGCATTGCCGATCCCGCCCGGCTTGGCGTCGGTGGGTGGAGCTATGGCGGCATTCTCACCGATTATCTGATCGTGCGCGACAGCCGCTTCAAGGCCGGTGTCAGCGGCGCGGGGGTGGGCAACATCTTCGCCTTCTTCGGCGTGGACCAGTATATCGAGCAATATGTGCAGGAGCTTGGCCCACCGTGGCAGGACACGGCGCTGTGGACGCGCCTTTCCGAGCCGCTGCTCCATGCGGACCGGATCAAGACGCCAACGCTGTTCCTGGGCGGCACGGCGGATGACAACGTGCCGTTGATCGGTGGGCAGCAGCTCTATCAGGCGCTCAAGCTGACGGGGGTTCCGACGCGGCTGGTGGCGTATCCCGGCGAACACCACGGACTTGTGCGGCCAAGCTTCCTGCGCGACCGGTTCGAGCGGATTGCCGACTGGTACAAGCGCTATCTGAAGTGAGCGATATCGCCGCCATCGTTGCCGAGATCGCCGCCGAAATGCGCGAGGCCACCGACCGAGGGCAGGTGGCGGACTACATCCCGCCGCTCGCCTGCGTTTCGCCCGACCGTTTCGGCATGGCGGTGGTGACGGCCGCCGGGGACGTGTTTACGGCCGGGGACGCGGAAGAGCCGTTTTCGATCCAGTCGATCTCGAAGGTGTTTTCGCTCACGCTGGCGCTGGGCGCGGTGGGCGATGCCCTGTGGCGGCGTGTGGGCCGTGAACCATCGGGCAGCGCCTTCAACTCGATCGTCCAGCTCGAAAGCGAGCACGGCATTCCCCGCAACCCGTTCATCAACGCGGGCGCGATCGTGGTGGCCGACGTGCTGCTGTCCGGGCACGAACCGCGCGAGGCGATTGGCAGCATCCTGCACTTCGTGCGCTCGCTGGCGAGTGACGAGAGCGTGACTATCGACGAGCACGTCGCCAATGCGGAGCGGGAAACCGGCTTCCGCAATTTCGCGCTGGCCAATTACATGCGGGCGTTCGGCAATATCCGGCATCCGGTGGAGCGAACGCTGGGCGTCTATTTCCACCAGTGCGCGCTGGCGATGAGCTGTCGCCAGCTGGCCATGGCGGGGCGGTTCCTGATGCACGACGGGCGCAACCCCGCCACGGGCCTCAGCGTCGTTTCGCCACGCCGCGCGCGCCGCATCAACGCGTTGATGATGCTGTGCGGGCACTACGACAATTCGGGCGAGTTCGCGTTCCGCACCGGGCTTGCCGGAAAATCGGGCGTGGGCGGGGGCATATTGGCGGTGGCGCCGGGCATCGCGTCGATCGCAGTATGGTCGCCGGGGTTGAACGAGAAGGGCAATTCGCAACTGGGCGCGTTGGCGTTGGAACGGCTGACCCAGCGGACGGGCTGGTCGGTGTTCCAGCCGCGCCCGGTTGCCTGATCCGATTCAGGCCGTCCTTTCGCGCAGGCTGGCGGACTTCAGCTTGGGCGCGATGGTCAGATCACCATCCGCCATGATCTGCTGGCGTAGTTCATCGCGCTTTTCGTGGATCGAGGCGATCACCGGCCCCATCGGCACGCCCAGATCGACAAGGACGGCTTCGGACAGTTGCAGCGAGCTTTCGAGCGTTTCCGGCACGGCATGGGTCGCGCCGGCGCGGTAGAGTTCGCCGGCATGGGCGGCGTCGCGCGCGCGCACGATGATCGGCAGGTCGGGCCGCAGCTTGTGCAGCTTCTTGACGATGCGCGAGACCAGCACCGGTTCGTCCATGGTGACGATCAGCGCACGGGCATGGTCGAGGTCAAGCCGGTCGATCACCGTTTCGCTGGCGACGTTGCCGAACAGCACGGGCAGCCCCGCAAGGCGCGCTTCACGCACCAGCCGGGGATCGGAATCGATCGCGATATAGGGCGCATCGTGGGCCGCCAGCATTTCGCCCACCAACCTCCCGACGCGGCCGAAGCCGAGGATCACGGCACGGTCGCCGGCCGGCTCCTCGCGCGGGAGGTCGGCCGAGGCCGGCTCGCGCGCTTCCAGCCGCTTGGCGAAGCCTTCGCCCACCTTGGCCAGCGCTGGCGTGATGGTGAGGCCGATGGCGGTGACGATCTGCCAGAACTGCGCGGTCTGCGGCAGAATCAGTTGCGCCTGGGTGGCCGTGGCCAGCACGATCAGGGTCGTTTCCGAAGGGCTGGCCATGAGAATGCCGGTTTCGAGCGCGGTGCCCCGGCCCTTGCCCATCACGCGCAGCAGCAGGCCGGTGACGAGCGCCTTGATTACGACCACGCCCGCCACGCCGGCCGCCAGCGGGCCGAGGTTCTCCCACACCACGCGCAGGTCTATGCCCATGCCGATGGTGATGAGGAATACGCCCAGCGCCAGGCCCTTGAACGGCTTGGTGATCGCCTCGACCTCGTTGTGGTACTCGGTCTCGGCGATCAGCAGGCCGGCGAGCAGCGCGCCCATGATCGGGGAAAGGCCCACCGCTCCGGTGGCGAGCGCGGCGACGATGACGACGAGCAGGCTAGCGGCGAGGAACAGTTCCGGGCTTTTCGTCTGCGCCGCCTGCGCGAACAGGCTGGGCAACAGAAAGCGTCCGGCCAGCAACAGCGCGACGATGACGATGCCGCCACGCCACAGCGTATCGAGCAGCACCGCGCCGCCATCGGCCGACGCCGTGGGGGCGATCGCGCCGAGCAGGAAGATGATCGGGACGAGCGCGATGTCCTCGAACAGCAGCATCGACAACGCCGCGCGGCCGACCGGACCCTGCGTGCCCGAGATGGGCAGGACCAGCGCGGTGGAGGACAGCGCCAGCGCGAGGCCCAGCCCGAGCGCGGCGTAAAGGCTTTCTCCCATGATCCCCATCAGGGCGAGGCCGATCAGCAGGGCTCCGCCGACCAGCTCCATCGCGCCGAGCCCGAACACCAGCCGCCGCATGGCCCACAGGCGGTTGAACGACAGTTCCAGCCCGATCTCGAAGAGCAGCAGGATGATGCCGAACTCCGCGAAGGGCGCGATCGCCTCGGGATCGGAAATGGTGATGTGGTATAGCCACGGCACCTGCGCGACCAGCGAGCCGAGACCATAGGGGCCGACCGCGAGGCCGACCAGAATGAACCCGATGATCGGGGTGATCCGGAAGCGGGCGAAGGCCGGGATGACGATTCCGGCGGCACCGAGAATGACCAGGGCATCGGAAAGGGCAGTCGAAGGAGCAAGGGAACCGGCCATGCGGCACCGTAACCTTCGTTAACCTGCCTTGCCAACCCCGGCGGTAGAGAAAAGTACCCCCAGCAACAAAATGAAAGAGGCCCCGGCAGTGCCGGAGCCTCTTTTGCTTTTCCTTCAGGAACGCGGCTGGATCAGTTCCAGGCCGTCATTTCCTTTTCGAGGTTGGCAACGATCGCTTCGAAGAACTTCTCGGTGGTCATCCACGGCTGGTCCGGACCGATCAGGATGGCGAGGTCCTTGGTCATCTTGCCGCTTTCGACGGTTTCGATGCAGACGCGCTCCAGCGTTTCGGCGAACTTCACCACATCGGGCGTATCGTCGAACTTGCCGCGATAGATCAGGCCGCGCGTCCAGGCGAAGATCGACGCGATCGGGTTGGTCGAGGTCTGCTTGCCCTGCTGGTGCTGGCGGTAGTGGCGGGTGACGGTGCCGTGGGCGGCTTCCGCTTCCACGGTCTTGCCGTCCGGCGTCATCAGCACCGAGGTCATCAGGCCCAGCGAGCCGAAGCCCTGCGCCACGGTATCGGACTGGACGTCGCCGTCGTAGTTCTTGCAGGCCCAGACGAACTTGCCGCTCCACTTGAGCGCGGAGGCGACCATGTCGTCGATCAGGCGGTGCTGGTACTCGATGCCGGCAGCAGCGAACTTTTCCTTGAAGCCTTCGCTGTCGAACACTTCCTGGAACAGATCCTTGAAGCGGCCGTCATAGGCCTTGAGGATGGTGTTCTTGGTCGAAAGATACACCGGCCAGCCGAGACCGAGGCCATAGTTGAAGCTGGCGCGGGCGAAGTCGCGGATCGAATCGTCCAGATTGTACATCGCCATGGCGACGCCGGGCGAGGGGAAGTCGAACACGTCGAGGTCGATCTTCTCGCCGTCCACGCCGTCCCACACCAGGCGCAGTTTGCCGGGGCCGGGGATCAGGGTGTCGGTGGCCTTGTACTGGTCGCCGAAGGCGTGACGGCCGACCACGATCGGGTCGGTCCAGCCCGGAACAAGCCGGGGCACGTTCTGGATCACGATGGGTTCGCGGAACACCACGCCGCCCAGGATGTTGCGGATCGTGCCGTTGGGCGACTTCCACATCTTCTTGAGCTTGAATTCCTCGACGCGGGCTTCGTCGGGCGTGATCGTGGCGCACTTCACGCCCACGCCATACTGCTTGATCGCGTTGGCGGAATCGATGGTGATCTGGTCGTTGGTCTCGTCGCGCTTTTCGACCGAGAGGTCATAGTACTTGAGATCGACGTCGAGGTAGGGGAGGATCAGGCGTTCGCGAATCCATTCCCAGATGATCCGCGTCATTTCATCGCCGTCGATTTCGACGATCGGGTTCTTCACCTTGATCTTCGCCATAGCCGTTCCGTGCCTCGTCTGGGGGAGAAAAGTTAGGCTCCCCTTAGCAGAGGCGCGCCGTGGTGCAAGGCAAGGACGCCCCGGACTTCCGTCTTAGAGCGCAATTTTCTGCATCCCCGCCGGCCGCTCCCTCTGGACACGGGAAGCGGTCCGGTCCAAGAATTTTAAGTGACCGGTTAAAGGTCCGGGCAATTTGCAGGAGAGATGGGGATGAGCGAACCTGAAGTGCTGACCGAAGTGGACGGCAACGTCCTGGTGGTCACGATCAACCGGCCCGACGCGAAGAACGCCATGAACAAGGCGGCGGCCGAAGGCATCAGCGCGGCGATGGACCGGCTTGACGCGGAACCGGGCCTTCAGGTCGCGATCCTGACCGGCGCGGGCGGAACCTTCTGTTCCGGCATGGATCTCAAGGGCTTCCTGCGTGGGGAATCGCCGTCGCTTCCGGGGCGCGGGTTCGGCGGCCTGTCGCAATGGACGCCGAAGAAGCCGATCATCGCGGCGGTCGATGGCTATGCTCTGGCAGGCGGCATGGAACTGGCGCTGTCGTGCGACCTTATCGTGGCCAGCTCCGCCTCCAAGTTCGGCATTCCCGAAGCGAAGCGCGGCCTGGCCGCGGCCGCCGGCGGACTCATCAAGCTGCCGCGCCAGATCCCGCCGCGCATCGCCATGGAACTGGCGCTGACCGGTGACTTCATCGATGCCGCGCGCGCCTACGAACTGGGCTTCATCAACCGCGTGGTCGAAGGCCCGTCGCTGCCGGCGGCCAAGGAACTGGCGGCGCGCATCGCCGAAAACGGCCCGCTGGCGCTGGCCGCGTCGAAGGCCATCGTGCGCGATTCGCACGAATGGACCGAGGCCGACATGTGGGACAAGCAGCAGGCCTACATCACCCCGGTGTTCACCTCGCAGGACGCGCGCGAAGGCGCCGCGGCCTTTGCCGAGAAGCGCAAGCCGAACTGGCAGGGCAAGTAACGCGCGGCTGCTTTGCGCGCCGCGAATGCCAGAAAGGCCGGGCCATCCTGCGATGGTCCGGCCTTTTGCATTGGGGGAATGCCCTCAGGCGACGCTGAGCTTCACTTCGATGTTGCCGCGCGTGGCGTGGCTGTAGGGACAGATCGTGTCGGCTTCGGCCACCAGCTCCTCGGCGGCGGCGCGGTCCACGCCCGGCAGGCTCACTTCCAGCGAAACCGCGAGGCCAAAGCCCTTGTCGGCGCGCGGACCGATGCCGACCGTGGCCGTCACCGTGGCATCCGCCGGTACGCGGGGCAGGCTCTTGTCCTGCGTCGCCGCGAACTTCATCGCGCCCAGGAAGCAGGCGGCGTATCCGGCGGCGAACAGCTGTTCGGGATTGTTGCCCTGGCCGTTGCCGCCCAGTTCCTTGGGGCTTGCGAGCACAACGTCCAGCGAACCGTCGGCGATGCGCGAGCGGCCATCACGGCCTCCGGTGGCGGTGGCGCTGGTGGAATAGAGGATCTTGGTGCTCATGGGATGCTTCCTTTCGCTTGGGGGATATTGAAATCGTAAACGATTAAATCGTGTACGATGTATATGGACTCGCTGCATCGAGTCGTCAATCCCTTGCGATTAAATCGTGTGCGATTTATATAGGGCGCATGACAGACACTCCCCAGACCGCCGCTGGCCCGTTCGAAGGCTACCTGTGCTTTTCCGTCTATGCGGCGGGGCTGGCGTTCAACCGCCTGTACAAGCAGGTGCTCGATCGTTTCGGGCTGACCTATCCGCAATACCTGGTGCTGGTCGCGCTGCGGCAGCGCGACGGGCGGACGGTCAGCGAATTGGGCGAGGCGCTGTTTCTGGAATCGAACACGCTGACCCCGCTGATCAAGCGGCTGGAAGCGGCGGGGCTGGTCGAGCGCCGGCGCGATACGCGCGACGAACGCGTGGTGCGCGTCAGCCTCAGCGAGGCGGGCAAGGCGCTGGCGGTCGATATCGCCTGCGTGCCGCCGCAGATCGGCGAGGCGATCGGCATCGACCATGCGCGACTGGGACAAATGGCGCAGACGCTCGACGAACTTGCCGCCGGGCTGCGCCGCGCGGTCAGGGACTGACCGTCTTGGTCAGCCGTGTCACCGCGCTTTCGATCACCGCGCGCGCCTGCGCCGGCGGCAGGTGCTGGTCCAGCCGCAGGCGTTGCCAGGTTTCGAAGCTGAGCAGCAGGTCCATCGTTTCCAGCAGGATCGGATCGCCAGCGATCGCGGGGGGCATGATCGCGACCAGCCGTTCGCGCATCATCGCCAGCCGCTGCCCGTAATTGCGCTGAATCGTGGGCAGCGAATGGCGGTGGCCATCGGCCGCGCGCTTGTAGGGCATCAGCTTTTCATAGGTGCTGAGCCGGCGTTCGATCATTTCCGCCAGCTTGGCGCGCCAGTCCGGCCCCTCGAACGGATCGAGCCAGTCTTCGTATTCGCGCTCCAGCCGCAGGGCCATCGAGGCGTAGAGGCTGTCCATGTCGGCAAAGTGACGGAACACCGTGCGCAGGCCCACGCCGGCCCGCGTCGCCACCTGTTCCGCGCCGGGGCTCATATGCCCTTCGCCCACCAGCGCGATCATCGCTTCGACAATGCGCTGACGGCTGGTTTCCGAACGCTTGCGGCGCCCGTCCGTCGCGGCAGTGTCCATGGTGGCCTGTTCCTGTGGCAATCCCGTATGTCCAATGCGCCTGAATGTCCGTTTCGCGCCCTACCAAGCCCGCGATCGATTGCAACGGTCAAGCGTGAAGGGGGGGGCGAGGAGTGGCTCAGCCCCGCTTTTCGTCGAAACTGCGCGCCGCCAGCACCAGAATCGCGATCATCGCGGCTTCCACGATCATCGGCGGAACGGCCGTTGCCGGCGCGCCATCGGCGATCAGGCTGACGCCGCGCCCGATCAGCGCCAGCGGCAGCAGCACGACCGGCACCAGCAACAGCGCGCGGCTGGCCTTCCAGGCGCCGGCCAGCGCGAACAGGCCCATGCCCAAGAACAGCGCGGTGAAATCGGCGCGCAGCGTAGCCATTCCCTGCGTGCCGAGCGAGGCCAGGAAGAAGCGCTGGCCCGCGATCGCGGGATCGAGCAGGAAACCGAGGCCGATCGCCACATTGAACAGGCCGAGCAGGCCGGCGATCACGCGCATGGCATTTTTCATGACATTCTCCCCACTGTTTGCGCCAGACTACCACGTTCCGGGCGCGTGGCAATATATCGGCATTGTAAATGCCATAATATCGCGTATCCTTTCGCAAAACAGGAAGGGAGAACGCGGATGCACGGGGCGGTGAAGTGGGGCCTTGGTGGAGCGATGCTGGCCGGCGTGCTGGCGCTGGCGGCATTTCCGGCGCCGATCGGACTGGCAATGGCACGGCTGGCGATCGATGCGCGCGCCGGCGTGGATGCGACACGGGAACTGCCCGAGGGGCTGCATGTGGCGCTGTGCGGCTCCGGCTCCCCGTTGCCCGATCCCACCCGCGCCGAGCCGTGCAGCGTGGTGATCGCCGGCAAGCATGTCTTCGTGGTCGATGCGGGTGAGGGCGGCGCGCGCAACATGACCTTGATGCGCATTCCCAATGGGCATGTCGAAGCGGTGTTCCTCACGCATCTCCATTCCGATCATATCGACGGGCTGGGGCCGATGATGCTGCTGCGCTGGACCGGGGCGAACGCCACCGTGCCGCTGCCGATCTACGGGCCGGCGGGAACCGAGCGCGTCGTGGCCGGGATGAACGAGGCCTATGCGATCGACGGGGGCTATCGCACCGCGCACCACGGCCCCGCTGTCGCGCCGCCGTCGGGCCGGGGCGGCACCGCCTATCCTTTCGCGCTGCCGCCCAGGGGGGATGGCACGCCCGTCACCGTGTTGCAGCGGGATGGACTCACCGTGACCGCGTTCCGCGTGGATCACGGCCCGGTCGACCCGGCGGTGGGCTATCGCTTCGACTACAAGGGGCGCTCGATCGTGTTCAGCGGCGATACCGCCCCCACGCCGCTGCTGGTGCGCAACGCGCGCGGCGCGGACCTGCTGGTGCATGAAGGGTTGCAGCCCAGGCTGGTCGGCCTGATGGAGCAGACGCTGCGCAAGCGCGGACAGCCGGGCCTCGCAAAGATCATGAGCGACATCCCCGGTTATCATACCTCGCCAGAGGCCGCTGCGGCCGAGGCGCAGGAGGCCGGCGTGAAGAATCTGGTGTTCAGCCACAACGTGCCGCAATTGCCCACGCGCGCGATGTATCCCGCCTATCTCGGCAACGCGCGCCAGAAATTCGACGGCACGATCACGGTGGGCGAGGACGGCATGGTGTTCAGCCTGCCGGCCGGCGGCAAGGGCATGGAACTGCGTACATGGTCGGTCAGATGATTCGACGTAGCCGGGTTTCCGTTGCTTCGGGCCGCCGCGCGCGATAGCCGTTGCGGATATGGACAAGGCGCCATCCGCACCGGCCCGCGTGGTCTCGCTCGCGCTATCTGGCGACCATGCCTTCTCGAAACAGGCAATCGAGCGCGTGAAGGTGATCCAGGGGATCGGCGTCGAGGGTGACGCTCATGCCGGCGAGAAGGTCCAGCACCTCTCCCGCGTGAAGGCGAACCCCGACCAGCCGAACCTGCGGCAGGTCCACCTGATCCATGCGGAATTGTTCGAGGAACTGCGCGAAAAGGGCTTCACCGTTGGGCCTGCCGACCTTGGCGAGAACATTGTGACGGCCGGGATCGCGCTGCTTGAACTGCCCCGGGGCGCTGTGCTGCACATCGGGCCGGATGTCGCGCTGGAAGTGACCGGTCTGCGCATTCCCTGCGCACAGATCGAGGCCTTCCAGAAGGGACTGCTGGCCGCGGTGCTCGATCGCGGGCCGGACGGGGAACTCATTCGCAAGGCCGGCGTCATGAGCGTGGTCCTGTCCGGCGGCGACATCGCCGTAGGGGACGGCATCGAGGTCCGCTTGCCGCCGGAACCGCACTTGCCGCTCGTCCCGGTTTGAATACGGCGGGGAGGCGCGTCTGCCTCCCCCTTGCGCTATTTGCCCAATTGCTTTGTGCGGATATTGAGCTGGCCCGCCAGCCCCGCATGGCGGTGCTTCTCGATGGCCTGATATTCCGGCGACTGGATCATCTGCATCATCGCGGCGAGCGAGGGGTATTCGACCAGCGCCGCCATGTCCCACAATTCGCCGACCTCGCCGATCATCAGGCCGGTGACCGCGCCGGCATAGACCTGCCGACCGCCGACGGCGGCGACACAGGCCTGCACCGCCGCGCCATAGCGGGCATAGGCCTCGCGTCCGGTCAGTTCGGGTTCGCTGCCATCGGCATAGGTTGCGTGCGGCTTGAACTTGAGCAGGTTGATCATCACGAATGGCCCGTCCTCGCCACTGCCGAAGAAGGCGGCGATCTGTTCGGGGCCGGGGGTGACGGCGTTGACGACTTCCATGGTGGCCTCCCTTAGCCGCGGATGAGCGTGTCGATGATCGTGCAAAGCTCGGCGGGAACATCTTCCTGCAGGAAGTGGCCCGCGCTCTGCAGCACGGTATGCGCCTGCCCCTTCGCGCCCGGAACGCGATCGATGAACGGCCGTTCGCCGCCGCGCGTGATGGCATCCTCGGCGCCGAAGGCGGTCAGCAGCGGCTTGTCGAAACGCGCCAGCACGTCCCAGGCCGCCTTGTTCTCCGCCACCGAGCCATGTTCGGGCGTGATCGGTACCAGCGTGGGGAACTGGCGGGCGCCTTCCTTGTAGGTTTCGTCGGGGAATGGGGCGTCGTAGGCGGCGATTTCTGCCGGCGAAAGATCGCGATGGCATCCGCCGTTGACGATCATGCCGACTGGGAAGACCGGCACGTTCTGGCTGAAATCGAGCCATGCGCGGAAGCCGTCGGTTGCGCCCGCGCCCACCGGCAGACCGGTATTGGAGACGACCACGCGGGCGAAGCGGTCGGGGAAGGCTGCGACCAGTCGCAGGCCGATCAGGCCGCCCCAGTCCTGGCAGAACAGGGTGATGCCGGTGAGATCAAGCTGCGTCAGCCAGTCGCTCATCCACTGGACATGGCGTTCGTAGGTATAGTCGTCGCGCCGCGCGGGCTTGTCGGAGCGGCCGAAGCCGACGAGGTCGGGGGCGACGACACGATGACCGCGCGCGACGAGATCGGGGATGAAACGGCGATAGAGGTAACACCAGCTCGGCTCGCCGTGCATGAGCAGCACCGGCGCGGCATCGCGCGGGCCTTCGTCGAGATGGTGGATTCGCAGGCGCGTACCGTCCTGTCCGTCGATCACCTCGCTGTAATGCGGCGAAAAATCAAAGCCATCCAGGCCGGCAAAGCGTTCGTCCGGCGTGCGCAGGATCTCCATGGCATCCCCCAGTTGATTATTGTGGCACGCATAATGCCATAATAAACGCGGAGGTCAAATGCCGGTTGGGGCATTCCCCCCCCAACCCCGCCCGCGGGCGGGAGGGGAGCGAGACGTGCGCCGCCGCAGGTGGTGCTAGTCGCAGCGGGGTGGGCGTTTCGCGCCTTGTGTCGGCGAATGCCATGATCGCCATGAAAAAAGCCCGCTCAAGCCAGGGGCTTAGCGGGCTTTTTCGATGGTGGGCGTAGCAAGGATTGAACTTGCGACCCCTACGATGTCAACATAGTGCTCTACCACTGAGCTATACGCCCGAACCATCGTGCGCCCGGCCGTTTCCGGCGCGGGAGGCAGCCCATTAGCGGCGCTTGGGAATGCTGGCAAGAGACTTTTGCAGGCTCTTTTCCCCATCCCGTGCGCGCGCCTGACGGGCTGTCAGGCGTAAGGCCCGGCCCCCGTCAGCGCGCCATCGGCGAAGACCCGTTCGACTTCGAGCACCAGGTCGCGCAGGTGGAACGGTTTGGACAGGACACGGGCCTGCGGTGCCTCGCGATCGGACTTGAGCGTGACGGCGGCAAAACCCGTGATGAACATAACCCGCGTTTCGGGGCTGATCTCGGCGCAATGCTTGGCAAGCTCGATGCCGTCCATCTCGGGCATGACGATGTCGGACAGCAGCAGATCGAAGTGTTCTGACCGCAGCAGGGGCAGGGCCTCCGTTCCGCGATCGACCGCAACCACGCTGTACCCGGCGTTTTCCAGGGCGCGCGCAAGATAGGTGCGCATCGCTTCTTCGTCTTCGGCCAGTAGAATCCGGATCATGATTACCTTCGCGATTCGAGTGGTCGCCTCATCGGGCCATGTCGTAACGTTTTGGTTTAAGGCATGGCAGGAAACGAATATATACCGGGATGGGTTAAGTTTCTGCGCCCTTGTTCGCGGTGGCCGACTTTGACACAGCCGCGAATCAGTTGCAGCTTTATTCCATGCGTGACGAAGGCGATCCAGGGGGCGATTCGCGCCTGCTGCAGGGCGGGGCAGTGCCCGGCTGCCCGGATGTGCCCGCCTATGCGCTGAGGCTGGTGGAGCCGTCCGCGATTCCCGTCATCATCGCTGTGCCGCACGCCGGGCGCAGCTATGCCCGGACCTTGCTGGACCGGATGCGCCACCCGGCGTTCGCCGCGCTGCGCCTGGAAGACCGCTATGTCGACCTCGTGGCCGATGCGGTGGCGCGGCAGACCGGCGCCTCGCTGTTGGTCGCCCATGCGCCGCGCGCGATGATCGACCTCAACCGCGCGGCCGACGACATCGACTGGGATATGGTTGGCGGCCCGCCGCCCGATGCTTCTTCCGCCCTGCAGGGCCTTGCCCATCGGGCGCGCACCGGGCTGGGCCTGATCCCGCGCCGGCTGCCGGGGCTGGGGGAACTGTGGAAGCGGCGGTTGGACCGGGCCGAACTCGACGATCGCATCGCTCTGGTCCACGAACCCTATCACAGCGCCCTGGGCGATGCGCTGCAAGACACGCGCGACCGCTGGGGAGCGGCTCTGCTGATCGATCTGCATTCGATGCCGCCGCTGACGGCCTATTGCGGCGCGGAGCCCGCGCCGGAATTCGTGCTGGGCGACCGCTTCGGGGCGAGCTGTGCCGGCGCGCTGGTCGCTTCGGCCTTCGCGCACTTCGCGGCGGCGCGGCGGCTCGCGGCGCACAACCGGCCCTATGCCGGTGGCTACGTGCTGGAGCGGCATGCGCAGCGCAAGGAAGGCATTCACTGCATCCAGATCGAGATAGACCGGCGCTGCTACCTCGATGCCCGCTTCAGCGAACCGGGGCCGGGCATGGATGAAACGATCGCGCTGCTGGTGGGGCTGGTCCAGCGCCTCGCCGGCGACGTGGCCGAACTGGGCCGCGATCGGCAACGCGAACGGTGGCGGGCGGCGGCGGAGTAGATTGGCAGGCGAGCAAACTGGCAGGAAAGCCGGGGTGGACGATCGCCTTTGGGCTTCGGTGCCGCCCAAATGAAAACCCGATAAAAAAACCACCTGGAGACATGCTCCAGGTGGCCAAGGTTCAGGGAGGAGGTGCACAAAGTGCACCAGTCACATCGGGCCATGAGGGGAGCACCGATGCGACGTACTAAAGATAGGTGAGGCGCCATGGGCGCGCAAGTGGTTTCGTTTGGAATTTTTGCTGCGTTTTGGCGACTGCGCGCAAAAAAATGCGGCGGCCGGACGCTAATCCGACCACCGCATTCACACTCTTGAAATAAAGCTGGTTTCCAGCGTGCGGCTGGTGATTCATTCCGCCGGAACGGGAATCGCCGGAACCGGACCCTTGCCCTGCTGTGCCTGCAGGCCGAAGATCGTGCTCATCAGATCGAGCGAGAAGACATGGGCGTAGAGCAGCGGCAGCAGGCCGCTCTGCGCCCAGCCGCGCAGCACGTCGCCGCGGGTTTCGCGCAGCTTTTCCTGATCGACCATCTGGAAGCCGCGATAGACGAACGGCTGTTCCACCCCGGTCTGCTGGATCGAGACTTCGCCATCCATCAGCAGGTTGTGCTTCTTCAGTTCATCGACGAAGGTCTGCGTGCGCATTCCGGCCTGTTCGAACTGCTCGCAGAATTCCAGCGCGGCCTTGGTCGCGTCCGAAGGCTGATCACCGTCGAACAGCGCGTCGCCTTCCTCGAACTCTCCGATCAGACCGGAGGACGGATCGAAGCACAGCGACAGTTCCTCGCTGCTGGGATCGAGCTTGGCGAGCAGGAAGGGATAGCGGCGGGCATAGGCCGGCAGGTAGATCGGCTGGTCGATCTTGCCTTCGCTGTCGACGAACACGTTGACGCCTTCGTTCAACCCCATCAGCGCCAGCGGCACCGGGTTGTCCCCCGCCGAGAACACGATGGGAAAGTGGCGCGCGGCCTGCGGGAATTCTTCGACCGTCAGCGGCACGGCATGCTGATCGATCAGCCACGGCGCCGCATTGGCGCCACGGGCATGCCAGGTGGCGTGATCGCGGCTGTTGAGCGGCATCAGGTCATTGTAGAACAACGGAAGGTTGGCTTGCGGCGCGCTGGCCATGAGGTCTCTCCGAAAAAACTTTCGCGAAAACGCGCAGGGAAAGGCGCGGGTCCGGCGGGAACAGGGGCTTTAAGCGGTCCATCGGGGCGAGGCAAGGCCGGTAACCACGCATCCACACCCTTGCAGCGCCACGGCGTGGCGTTTCAGATAAGCTTGCCGGGATTCATCAGCCCCTGCGGATCGAGGGCCTGCTTGATCGCGCGCATCATGTGCAGCGCCACCGGATCGCCCAGCCGTTCCAGTTCGTCGCGCTTGAGTTGCCCGATGCCGTGTTCGGCCGAAATCGAACCCTTCCACTGGGTGACGAGATCGTGGACCTGCCGGCTGATCGCCTTGCCGTCACCGGCCTGCCATTGCGCGCCATCGGCTCCGGCGGGCGCCAGGACGTGGAAGTGGATGTTGCCATCGCCCAGATGGCCGAAAGCCACCGCGCTGGTGCCGGGCCACGCGGCTTCGATCAGCGGGACGGCCGTTTCGACGAATTCGGGCATCCGCTCCACGGGCACGCTGATGTCGTGCTGGACAGCCGGGCCGATCGCGCGCTCTGCCGGGGCGATCGATTCCCGGATCAGCCACATCTGTTCGGCCTGCGTCTCGCTCGCGGCGATCGTCGCGTCGGTGACCAGTCCCGCCTCGAACGCGCTGATCAGCAGGCGCTCGGCCAGGTCGGGCAGGCCTTCCGCGCGGTCGGCATCGGCCACCAGTTCGATCAAGACATGCCAGGGATGGGCTTCCGCCAGCGGCGCGCGCGCCGTCGGCAGGTAATCGATCACCGCATCGAGGCTGTGCTGCGGCAGCACCTCGAAACCCTCCAGCGCGCCGCCGGCGACGCTTTCGGCATGGAGCAGCAGGGTGCGGGCGATGGGAAGCGATTCCACGCCCGCCCACAGCACCGCGCGCGCCGCAACCGCCGGTTCCAGCTTGAGCGTGGCGGCGGTGACGATGCCAAGCGTTCCTTCCGATCCGATCAGCAGCTGCTTCAGATCGAAACCGCGATTGTCCTTCTTTAACGGGGTGAGCGCATCGAACACGGAACCATCCGGCAGCACGGCTTCCAGCCCCAGCACCAGCGCGCGCATCGATCCGTGGCGCAGCACCTGCGTGCCGCCGGCATTGGTGGAGATGAGGCCCCCCACCGTCGCCGAACCCTTGCCGCCCAGCGAAAGCGGAAAGCGCAAGGCTTCCTTTTCGGCCGCTTCGTGCAAGACCTGCAGCACGACGCCGGCTTCGCAGGTGGCGGTGCGGTTTTCGGTGTCGACGGTACGGATGGCGTTCATGCGGCGCAGGGTGAGCAGCAGCGCGTTGCCGGTCCGGTCGGGCGTTGCCCCGCCGGACATGCCGGAGTTGCCGCCCTGCGGGACGATCGGCACGCGATGCCGGGCGCAGAGCCTGACCAGAGCCGCCACCTCAGCCGTATCGGCGGGCGATGCCATGGCCAGCGCGCGGCCGGTGAAGCGCCCGCGCCAGTCGGTCAGCCACCCGTCCATGGCCTCCTGATCGGTGGTGATGCCCTTGGGGCCGAGCAGGGCGGTTGCTTCTTCCAGAAAGGCGGTAGGCGAAAAGGATGTGGACATGCGGCAGCGCTAGGCCGCGCGCCGGGGTGCTGCAATTCAAATCTGCTTGTCATCCCGCCCGGCAATCGGGTTAAGCAGCCGTTCAACAGGATGATGTAACGAAGCAGCATTCGCAGCGAGACTTGCCGGGGGGCGTGTGTTCGCGTGCGGGATGAGGGATCAGGTTGGCCGTTTTCCTTCCATGATGGTGCTTGCCGCATTTCTAGCGCCTTTCGCGCTGCTGTTTCCCGCCGTGGCGGGAGGCGACGCCGTGGGCGATCCGTGGCCGACGGCGGTGGCGCCGGAAGGGCCGCCGCTGCTTGGCGGGTTTGCCGGAGACGGCGGTTTCGGCGGGGGACCGCTTGCGGAGTGGGCAAGCGGGTTTCCGGAGGATTCCTGGGACCAGGTCCGCATCGAGCAGCGCCTGATCATTCGCATCGCGCCGCGCGCGCCGGGCCGCGATTCGTTCGCGCCGCCTCCGCCGCCGCCCGGGCCGATGCGGCTGCGCGAGCGCAAGTCGGCGCATTGCCTGCCGGTGGCCGGGATCGCCGGCGTTCAGCGCGATGTGGCGGACCGCCTGGTGCTGTTCATGCGCGATCGCCGCATCATCGGCGCCAGCCTCGACAAATCGTGCAACGCGCGGGATTTCTACCTCGGCTTCTATGTGGAGCAGACCGCCGACGGCATGCTTTGCGCCGGGCGCGACACCATTCATTCACGCGCGGGGGCGACCTGCGAAATCAGCCGCATGCGCGAACTCGTGCCGGAAAACTGATCCCGAAACGTCTTCATCGCGGGGTTCGGTGCTGAAAGCGCCCGAAGTTCTCGGGTTTCCTTGACTTTCGCCGTGCAATGGTCTTAGCGCGCGCTAAGGGAACCGGCGTCACACGGCGACGGTCGGGCTGGAGTATATCCCGCCTCGTTACTTTCGGAAATTGTCGCTGATGAAGTTCGCCGATCTCGGCCTGTCTGATGAATTGCTAAAGTCGGTAACGGACGCCGGCTACGACGAACCGACTCCGATCCAGGCGCAGGCCATCCCCAGCGTGCTGATGATGCGCGATCTGATCGGCATCGCGCAGACGGGCACCGGCAAGACGGCCGGTTTCGTGCTGCCGATGATCGATATCCTCGCCCACGGCCGCCGCCGCGCGCTGATGCCGCGCTCGCTCATTCTGGAGCCGACGCGCGAACTGGCGGCGCAAGTGGCCGAGAATTTCGAGAAGTACGGCAAGAACCACGATCTCAAGATGGCGCTGCTGATCGGCGGCGTGCAGATGGGCGATCAGGTCAAGGCGCTGTCGGAAGGCGTGGACGTGCTGATCGCCACGCCCGGTCGGCTGATGGACCTGTTCGAGCGCGGCAAGATCCTGCTCACCGGCTGCAACCTGCTGGTGATCGACGAAGCCGACCGGATGCTCGACATGGGCTTCATTCCGGACATCGAGAACATCTGCACCAAGCTGCCGGCCCAGCGCCAGACGCTGCTGTTTTCGGCGACGATGCCGCCGCCGATCAAGAAGCTGGCGGATCGCTTCCTGTCGAATCCGAAGTACATCGAGGTCGCGCGGCCCGCGTCGAACAACGCCAGCATCGCCCAGCACAAGGTGAAGGTCGGCAGCCGGCAGAAGCGCGAGGTGCTCCGGCACCTGCTCCGCAACGACAACGTGACCACGGCGATCATCTTCGCCAACCGCAAGACCACGGTGCGCGAACTGGCCAAGAGCCTCAAGAGCCATGGCTTCGCCGCCGGCGAGATCCATGGCGACATGGACCAGTCCAGCCGTATCGCCGAACTCGACCGTTTCAAGTCGGGCGACATCAACATCCTGTGCGCGTCCGACGTTGCCGCGCGCGGGCTGGACATCAAGGGCGTGAGCCACGTCTTCAATTTCGACACGCCCTGGCACCCGGACGATTACGTCCACCGCATCGGCCGCACCGGCCGCGGCGGGGCCACCGGCCGCGCGTTCACGCTCGTCGCGCCGGAGGATGCCGAAGCGATCGAGAACGTCGAGAAGCTGACCGGCGCCCCGATTCCCGAAATCAAGCTTGATATCGCTGGCGCTCCGGCGGAGGAAAGGCCGGCCCGCAAGCCGCGCGAGGAAAGACCCGCAGCGGCCGAAAAGCCGAAGCGCGGCCGCAAGGCCGAACCGCGCGCGTCGCAGGAAGAAGCATCACCCTCCCGTGCCCGCCCGCCCCGGAGCGAAGCGCGGCCTCGCCGCGAGGCGCCGCCGGAACGCGCGCCACGCTATCAGGATGCGGAACCGCCGAGCGAACCGGGCGCGTGGAACGGGCCGATACCGGGATTCCTGAACGTTTCAGCGCTTTGACCAGCGATTGACCGCAGTTGCGGGAATGACTTTCCGCGATAATCTCCCGGGATGGCTAGAAAGAGATCGACCACTTCCCTACCGCCGCCATATCTGAAGCGGATATGGTTTGCGGAGGATAGCCGAGCCTCCGTCGATTGGGAGGTGTATCCCTTTTCATTACCGCTGTTCGGGAAGGGCGAGTTTGCCTTTTCCTTCTCTGCCGCCGTCACGATTTTTGTCGGCGAGAATGGTGCGGGGAAGTCTACGCTGCTTGAAGCAATCGCCGGACTGGCCGGCTTCAAAGATGGCGGTGGCGGCCCGGGCATGGCGGCGGTTTCGGGCTCCGAGGTCTCGGGGCAGGATGCCGGAGAGGTGGGAAATGCGCTTCGCGGCGCCTGGCTCCCGCAGATTCGTGACGGCTGGTTCTTTCGGGCCGAGACTTTCTTTTCGGTGGCCCGATATCTGGACGATGCTGGATCGCTATATGCAGACTTCCTCTCCTCTTCGCACGGCGAAGGCTTTTTGCAATTTTTCGAGGAGAGGCTCGATCGCCAAGGCCTGCTTATTTTCGACGAGCCGGAATCGGCGCTTTCACCATACAAGCAGTTCGAGTTCTTGAAGATTCTCAGGCGGATGCAGCGCAATGCCAATGCGCAGGTCATCATTGCCACGCACTCGCCGCCGTTGATGGCATTGCCCGACGCAGATCTTCAGTTTGTCGACGCTTACGGCTTGCGGCCGATCAGCCTCGAGGAGACGCCGCACTTCAAGATATACCGGGAGTTCGCGGCTTACCCTCATGAAACAGTCGAAGCTATTATCGAGTAGACTACCCCGCCGGCTTGACGAAGCTGTCGATCATGCGCTTGCGGCCCGCCGTTTCGAAATCGATCTCCAGCTTGTTGCCTTCCTGCGCGGCGACGGTGCCGTAGCCGAACTTGTCGTGGAACACGCGCGCGCCCATGGCGATGTCGGAGCGGGGCTTGGCGGCGAAGCTGGCGGCGCTGCGGGTGGCTTCGGGAATGCGGCGGGGGCTGGGGTCATAGCTCTGCGCCGCCGCGCGCTGCCAGCCGGGGCCGCGGCCCACGCCGCGCGACGGTTGCGCACGCGCGACGTCGGCGAAGGGATCGCTCTGTTCGGACCAGTTTGCGCGCCATAGCGAGGCGCCGCCGGACAGCGTGGTTTCTTCCTCGATGTGCCCGCGCGGCAGTTCGCCGATGAAGCGGCTGGGAATCGAGCTGGTCCACTGGCCATAGATGCGGCGGTTGGCGGCGTGCAGGATTGTGCAGCGTTTGCGCGCGCGGGTGATGGCGACGTAGGCGAGCCGGCGTTCCTCTTCCAGCGAGGCAAGGCCGCCTTCATCGAGCGCGCGTTGCGAGGGGAACACGCCTTCCTCCCAGCCCGGCAGGAACACCTGATCGAACTCCAGCCCCTTGGCGGCGTGGATCGTCATCACCGTGACCTTCTCGTCATCGGGCGCGGCTTCGTTGTCCATCACGAGGCTGACGTGTTCCAGGAAATCGCCCAGCGTCTCGTAATCCTCCATCGCGCGGGCGAGTTCGGAGAGGTTTTCCAGCCGCCCGTTCGCCTCCGCACTGCGTTCGGCCTGAAGCGCGGCGGTGTAGCCGCTCTCATCGAGGATGGTGCGCGCGAGTTCCGCTGGCACGAGCGTTTTCGAGGCATCGCGCCAGCGCGCGAAATCGCGCATCAGCGCGGTCAGCGTGCCGCGCGCGCGGGCGGGCAGTTCATCGGTATCGAGGATTTCGACCGCCGCCAGCGACAGCGGCACGCCGCGCGCGCGGGCATGGCGGTGGAGCTTCTCCAGCGTCTTGTCACCCAGCCCCCGCTTGGGCGTGTTGTAGATCCGCTCGAACGCGAGGTCGTCCGATGGTGAGGCGATCAGGCGCAGATAGGCGAGCGCATCACGGATTTCGGCGCGTTCGTAGAAGCGGAAGCCGCCGACGATGCGATAGCCCAGGCCGATCTGGATGAAGCGGTCTTCCAGTTCGCGCGTCTGGAACTGCGCGCGCACCAGAATCGCGATCTGGTTGAGCCCGCAGCCTTCGCGTTCCAGGCGCTCGATCTCGTCGCCCACGCGGCGGGCTTCCTCTGGCCCGTCCCACACGCCCACGACGCGAACCTTGTCACCGCCATTCTGCTCGGTCCACAGCGTCTTGCCGAGCCGTTCGGAATTTTCCGCGATCAAGCCGGATGCCGCGCCCAGGATGTGCGGGGTGGAGCGGTAGTTCTGCTCCAGCCGGATCACCTTCGCGCCGGGGAAGTCCTTTTCGAAGCGCAGGATGTTGGCCACTTCCGCGCCACGCCAGGAATAGATCGACTGGTCGTCGTCTCCCACCACGCAGATGTTCTTGCGCGCCTGCGCGATCAGCCGCAGCCACAGGTACTGCACCGCGTTGGTATCCTGGTATTCGTCCACCATCACGTATTTGAAGCGCTGCTGGTACTGTTCCAGCACCTCGCGCTCGCGCCGGAACACGTTGAGCATGTGGAGCAGCAGATCGCCAAAGTCGCAGGCATTGAGCGCCTGAAGCCGCGCCTGATAAAGCGCGTAGAACTTCTGCCCGCGCCCGTTGGCATAGGCTTCGTTCTCGCCCGCATCGAGATCGGCGGGGTTGAGGCCCCGGTTCTTCCACTTGTCGATCAGCCCCGCGAGCTGCCGGGCGGGCCAGCGCTTTTCGTCCAGCCCTTCCGCCTGGATTAGCTGCTTGAGCAGCCGCAACTGGTCGTCGGTGTCGATGATCGTGAAGTTCGATTGCAGACCGACGATTTCCGCATGGCGGCGCAGCATTTTCGCCGCGATGGCATGGAACGTGCCCAACCAGGGCATCCCTTCCACGGCGGGGCCGATCAGTTGGCCGACTCGTTCGCGCATTTCGCGCGCGGCCTTGTTGGTGAACGTGACGCAGAGGATTTCGGAGGGCCACGCCCGGCGCGCGCGCAGCAGGTAGGCCATGCGCGCGGTGAGCGCGGCGGTCTTGCCGGTGCCCGCGCCCGCCAGCATCAGCACGGGGCCTTCGGTGGTCAGCACGGCTTCGCGTTGCGGCGGGTTCAGGCCATCGAGCCAGGCTTCGCTGTCTGCGGGATTCGCGGGTTGGGGAACGGACATCGTGAACAGATAGGGACCAAAACAGGTCGTCGCAACGATCATTCGGCCCGTCGTGCCCGGTTTCCGTCACGGTTCGGCTCGTCGGCGCGAAAGGCACGTTCCGCCGCTTTGGCGGGATCGCAGGCAACGTCCATGCGTAGCTTGTTCACAGTACCTGACGACAGCAGGAGATTGAAAATGCGTAAGTTTCTGTGCGTGAGTGCGCTTGCGCTCGCAACCGCCGCCCTGCCTGCCGCCGCGCTTGCGCAGGCCGCCACTCCTCCGCCCGCCGATACCACGGCACCCGTTCCACCCGAAGCGGCCACTCCGCCGGCTTCCGCTGCGGATGCTTCGACCGCCACGACCACGTTCAGCCCCAGCGCTGAGCAGAAGGCGCAGAACGATGCATGGCCGGCGGACAAGAAGGCCAAGTACGACGCGTGGCCGGCCGCCCAGCAGGAATACTTCTGGTCGCTCGCTCCCGAGCGTCAGACGGGCTGGTGGGCGCTGAGCGATCAGCAGCGTGGCCAGGTGCTCGCCATGACGCCGGATCAGCGTGAACAGGTGTGGCCTACGATCGTGGCCCAGGTGAGCGGCAAGCCGTCGGCTGCGGCGGCTCCCGCCTCCGCGCCGCCGGCGGCCACGGCCGATGCCCCTTCGGAAGCGGCTCCGCGCGGAAATATGGCGTCGGCCGATGGAGCCGCGGCCAAGGCCTATCCGCTGTGTTCCAAGACCGTGCAGGACAGCTGCCGCAACCGTGGCGGCGTCTGACGTCTGACGGATAAAGGCCCTTCGGGTCGGGCCTGAAGGAAGGGCGCCGGATCACTCCGGCGCCCTTCGCGCTGCCCGCTCTGTGGCTGCAGCGCCCCGAGCCTAGAATTCGCTCCAATCCTGCACATCGTCCGACCCTTTCAAGGCGAGGTTGCCTTGCGTGGGGGAGGGTAGCGCGCGCTCGGCGATCTCCGCAGGTTCCGCGGCCGGCGGTGGCGCGAGGACCACGATCTCGGCGGACGGCGCCGGCCGTTTGGTCGCCCTACCGTCCGATGTATTGAATCGTGACACGAGCGCCGAGAGATTGCCGGCCTGCTGCGCCAGGCTGCGCGATGCGGCGGTGCTTTCTTCGACCATGGCGGCATTCTGCTGCGTCATCAGGTCGATCTGGGTGACCGTTTCGTTCACGTCGCGCAGCATTTCCGACTGCTGCCGCGCGGATTCGGCAATGGTCTTGGTCAACTGGCTGACCTCCCCCACCCGCGTAACAATCTCGCCCAGTGCGCGGCCGGTTTCGCCGACCAGCGTGACCCCCTTGTTCACGTGCTCGCTGCTGTTGGTGATGAGATCCTTGATTTCGCGCGCGGCATCGGCAGAGCGCTGCGCCAGGGCGCGCACTTCGTTGGCGACCACGGCAAAGCCCTTGCCGGCATCGCCCGCTCGCGCAGCCTCCACCCCGGCGTTGAGCGCGAGGAGATTGGTCTGGAAGGCGATGCCGTCGATCACATTGATGATCTGCGTGATTTCCTGCGACGATTTCTGGATCATGGTCATCGCAGCCACCGCCTGTTCCACGACTTCGCCGCCCTGCGTGGCGCCGCGATGGGCATCCGCGATCGACTTGTCGACATCGGCCACGCTGCCGGCATTCTGTTCGACCAGCATGGTCACGGCCCGCATGGATTCGCTGGCCTTGGCGATCGAGGCGGCCTGCTGTTCGGTGCGCGCGGCCAGGTCGTCCGACGCGGTGCGGATCTGGCCCGAACTGCTGTCGATCGAGATGGCCGAAGTGGCGACCGAGGTCAGCGTGCCCGACAGCGATTCGGCGGCGCGGTTGAAATCGGTGCGGACCTGTTCCTGTGATTCCGGAAACGCGGTGTTGATGCGATAGGACAGGTCCGCTTCGGCGAGGTGCGACAGGGCCGCGCTTAGGGCGGTGCTGACCTTCTCGCGCATGGCGGACGAGGCCTGAAGCGCCTGGGCGTTTTCGCGGAACACGCTCATCGCCTTGGTCATCCGACCGACGCAGTCCGTATGGTTGGTGTAGTGAATCGGGCTTTCGAGATCGCCACGGGCAAGCGCCTCCATGCGCACGACGGTGTTCACGTAAGGCGTGCAGATGCGTTCGCCGCTGACGATCACCGCCGTGACAGAAAGTGCGACCACGGCGGCCGAGGCGATCAGCGGCAGGACCAGTCCACCGCCCAAGCCGGCCCACAGCGTCGCCAGCAGGCCAAGGACGGCAAGGCCCGAATGCACGAACAGCAGGGCGCGGAATTTTGCGCGGATGGGAGCCTGCTTCTCGAACCAGTTCAGCATGTTCACGTCGTTACCCCTGATGCCTGGGCCGCGAAGCTTCAGCGCGGCGTGCCGCGCATCTTCCTAAAGAGCGCGCGCTGTGATTGGCTGAATGCCGGGATACGTGATTTCGCAGAGGCGCGGCGCAGATCGGCTGCCCTTTCTTGACAAGTCCGCACCCGGCGCCGAACGAAGCGGCTCATGACGTCCTCAGCCCATCCGATCCGCACGCACGCCCGCATCCTCACGGCCAGCCTCGTCGGCACGGCGGTCGAGTTCTATGACTTCTACGTCTATGCGACGGCGGCGGCGCTGGTGATCGGGCCGCTGTTCTTTCCGGCGGAATCGGAAGCGGCGCAGACCATGGCCTCGTTCATGACGTTCGGTCTCGCCTTCTTCGCGCGGCCGGTGGGCGCGATCGCGTTCGGGCATTTCGGGGACCGGGTGGGGCGCAAGTCCACGCTGGTCGCCTCGCTGATGCTGATGGGCCTTTCCACGCTGCTGATCGCCTTCCTGCCGACCTATGCCATGGCCGGACCGGTCGCGCCTGCGCTGCTGTGCCTGCTGCGCTTCGGGCAGGGTTTCGGGCTTGGCGGCGAATGGGGCGGGGCGTCGCTGCTGGCGGTGGAGAACGCGCCCAAGGGGTGGGAGGCGCGCTTCGGCTCCGCCCCGCAACTGGGCGCGCCGCTGGGTTTCCTCGCCGCAAACGGCCTGTTCCTGATCCTGGCGGTGAACCTTTCGGACGCCGATTTCGCGGCGTGGGGCTGGCGCATTCCGTTCCTGGCTTCGGCGCTGCTCGTCGGGCTGGGCCTGTGGGTCCGGCTGCGGATTGGCGAGACGGCGGCGTTCCGCGCCGCGCTGGAAGCCGCGCCGCCGCCGCGCGTGCCGATCGGCCGGCTGTTCGCGGATCATGCCGGCGCGGTGATCGCCGGGATCGCGGGCGTCGTCGCCTGCTTCGCGATCTTCTACCTCGCCACCACATTCGCGCTGAGCTTCGGGACCAAGACCCTCGGCTATTCGCGCGAGGCGTTTCTGCTGGTGCAGTTGGGCGCCAACACCTTCCTGGCCATCGGCATCCTGCTGGCCGGCTGGTGGGCGGACCGGACCAGCGCGCGCAACGTTCTGGGCAAGGGCGCAGCGCTGACGGCGTTGATCGGGCTGGTGTTCGGCGCGGGGCTGGGCTCCGGTTCGCTGCTGCTTGTGTTCCTGACGCTGGCCGCCGCGCTGCTGGTGATGGGGCTGACCTATGGCCCGCTCGGCGCCTGGTTGCCCACGCTCTACGCGGTGCCGGTGCGCTACACCGGGATATCCGTGGCGTTCAACGTCGGCGGGATCATCGGCGGGGCGATGGCGCCGTTTGCCGCGCAATATCTCGCCCAGCACGGTGGCACCCCTTACGTCGGCCTGTTCCTGACCGTGGCGGGCAGCCTCACGCTGGCGGGCGTGCTGTTTGGCCGCAAGGCCGGGTAAAGGCCGCTCGGGTCAGCTCTTGAGGCGCAGCAGGGTGAGTAGCGCCTTGCCCACCTTGCGTTCGGCATCGACTTCGCACGCGCGGATCTGCGGCTGTTCGTTGGCAGCGGTTTCCAGACTGATCCACGTGCCTTCACCGATCCAGCCGAGCCGCACCAGCCGGTCGATCGCCACCGCGCCCGCGCCGGTGCCGTAAGGCGGATCGAGCAGGATCAGATCGACCGGTTCCTTCACAGGCCCCAGCGTCAGCACCGATGCGGCGCGCACATCGCACTTCGGCTGGGTGTGCAGCGCCGCGATATTGGCACGGATCGCGCGGATCGCGGGCGGGGCCTGTTCGACAAAGATCGCCTTCTCCGCGCCGCGTGACAGTGCCTCCAGCCCCAGCGCGCCCGATCCCGCGAACAGATCGGCCACCGTCAGCCCTTCGAAACTGCCGAGCCGGCTGGTCAGCATCGAGAACAGCGTCTCGCGCGTGCGGTCCGCCGTGGGGCGGGTGGCGTCGCCCTCGGGCGCGCGCAGCGGCCGGCCGCGCCATTCTCCGGCGATGATCCTCATGCCTGCCCCCGGCCGGCGGGCTTCAGCGTCTTGCGGAAGCGCTCGACATCGACCTGGCGGATTTCATCGGCCATGCCGCGCGGAATGTCGGCCAGCGGGAAGGGACCGTACTGGATGCGGATCAGGCGCGATACCTGCAGGCCCAGGTGCTCCAGCACACGGCGCACTTCGCGGTTCTTGCCTTCGGTCAGCGTCAGTTCGATCCACTGGTTGCGGCCGGTGCGCCGCTCCATGTTGGCGTCGATCGAGCCATAGCGGATGCCCTCGATCTCCACGCCCTCGCTCAGCGCTTCGAGCCGTTCCTGCGTGATGTCGCCGAAGGTGCGGGCGCGGTAGGTGCGCGGGACGCCAGTGGACGGCAGTTCCATCGCGCGCTTGAGTTCGCCGTCGTTGGTCAGCAGCAGCAGACCCTCGGTATTGAGGTCGAGCCGGCCGATCGGCATCAGGCGCGGCGTGCCGCTGGGGAGCGCGTTGCGCAGGGCGTTGTAGATCGTTGGCCGCCCCGCCGGATCGCGCTCCGCCGTGATGAGGCCGGCGGGCTTGTGGAAGCGAAACAGGCGCGCCGGTTCCGCCGCGGCCACGGCCTTGCCGTCCACCGTCACGCCCTTCAGGTTCTTGAGCACCGTGGCGGGCGTGGTCAGCACTTCGTCGTTCAGCTTCACGCGCCCGTCGGCGATCATCCGTTCGACTTCGCGGCGCGAGGCGATGCCGGCGCGCGCCAGCAGCTTGGCGATGCGTTCGCCCTCGCGCGGCGGGCCATCGCCGGCGGGCGTGGCCGGCGCGCGCGGCGCGGCGGGATTGCGGGGCTTGGCGGGACGCTTCGCTGCGTCAGGCCTGTTCGGAGCGGCGGGCCGTCCCGGGCGGCCGTTCCGGGGTTTGGGGGGAAGTGTCATGCCCCGCCCTTACGCGCGCTTGGCCCGCGCGTCACCCCGGCTCTTGCGTTTCAGACGCCGGCTTTCGCCATCTGCTCCGCGCAGATCGCGTGGAAGCGCGCGATCCCGGCTTCGAGCGTGCCGAGCGTGATCGTGCTGATCGCGCCGCTGGCAAGGCCCTGCTGGCCGAGTTCCGCCGCCCGAAAATCCTCCGCGCCGAACACCTGGCCATCGAGCAGATTCCAGCTCTTTTGCCAGTGTTTTTCCGCCTTCTCGTCGCGCGGTGGTTCGGGGATCAGCATGAAATCCTCGACCAGCGTCCGGTCCACCGCCTGCGGCATGATCGTCATCAGGTTCACGTAGTCCGGGCTGACCACGACCACGGTGGCGGGAAAGAGCTGGTAGGCGAACGTGCCGACCGCGCGCAGCTGCGCCCAGTCGGACAGGTCCACCCCTTCCATCTCCGCCGCCCGGCCGACCAGCGAGCGCTTGTGCGGCCCGATCTCGTCGCCGGAGGTGATGCCGTCCTTGAAAAATGGCGCGATCGACGTCGCGTGCAGGCGCAGCACGTGGTAGCTTTCGAGGAACGCGTCCATGATGAGCTTCCAGTTCGACGCCACCCGGTGCGTGCGCCGCGCATAGAGGTGCTGGCCGGCCAGGCCTACTGCCGCGAAATCCTCACCCACGCGCGCGGCGTCACCGAAATCGGCGTCGGGGGCTGCGGGCGCGAACCAGATCAGGCCGCCGGATTCGTGGCTCGGCAGTTCGACCAGGCCGTGCGCCGCCTTGTCGAAGCCGGGAAACGTATCCGGGCGGGGTAGGGCGAGCAGGCGGCCGTCGGTGGCATAAGTCCACGCGTGATAGGGGCAGACCATGCGCTTGCCGCAGTGCACGTCCTGCCCTTCCACCAGTCGCGTGCCCCGGTGGCGGCAGACGTTGAGGAACACCCGGATCGCGCCCTCGCCATCGCGCGCTATCAGCAGCGGCCGGCCGGTGCCATCGTGGGGCACGGCCATGTTGGGTTCGGGCAGCAGCGCCGAAGGGGCCAGCACTTGCGGCATCCGGTCGAAGAGCGCGGCCTTCTCGCGCGCGAAATGCGCCGGATCGACATAGGCGGACGCGGGCACATGGGCGATGGCGGACGCCTGCTGTCCGGCGCCGGCGGCAACCTGATGCGCCAGCGCAAGCTGGCCTTCGGTGGGGCGTCCCATGGGGTCCTCTTCCCTATCTTTTGTTGTCGGGGCTAGGCATACCCCGAAAGGCCGCTAGTTTTGCGCGAAATCGGGCAGGGAGCAATCGCCGCATGAATGACGTAGGGGCGCGTGGGAAAACGGGCGAGGGAAGCGGACTGGCGCAGGCGCTCAAGCCCTATGTCGAACGCGAATCGCTGGCGTCGTTCTTCCTCGGCATCTCGTCGGGCTTCCCGTTCGCGATGATCGGCGCGACGCTCACAACGCGTCTGGCGCAGGATCACATCCAGAAGTCCACGATCACCGCGTTCACGCTGGCGTTCCTGGTCTATAACCTCAAGTTCCTGTGGTCGTGGCTGGTCGATGGCGTGCATCTGCCGGTGCTGGGCCGGCTGGGGCAGCGGGTTTCGTGGATGATCCTTGCGGGTGCGCTGGTCTTTCTTGCCGTGATCAATCTCGCGCTGGTCGATCCGGCGAAGGATATCGGCGCGACAGTGGTCGCCGCCGTTCTCGTCGGAGCGGCGGGCGCGACGTTCGACATCGTGATCGACGCCTTCCGGATCGAGACGCTCAAGCCCTACCAGCTGGGCACGGGATCGGGCATGTCGCAATACGGCTGGCGGATCGGTTCGGCCGGCGCTGGCGGAATCGCGCTGTTCGTCGCCGCGCGGCATGGCTGGACGGCCGCCTATGTCGCCTGCGCGTTCCTCGTCCTGCCGGCGGTGCTGACCGCGCTGCTCATGGGCGAACCCGCCCGCCATCGTGAGGCGACCCGGCGCAAGGGGCTGGGCGAGGTGTGGGATTCGATCACCGGCCCGTTCGCGGAGTTCTTCCGGCGCCATGGCGCGCTGCTGGTGCTGGCCTTCATCCTGGTCCACAAGATCGGCGATACGCTTGCCAACCTGACGTTCCGGCTGCTGTTCGACGACCTTGGCTTCACCAACGACGAAATCGCGCTCTATGACGTCGGGCTGGGGTTCTGGGCCTATCTCATCGGCGTGTTCATCGGCGGCGCGGCCTATTCCCGCCTTGGCTTGAAGCGGTCGGTGCTGTTCGCGCTGGTGCTGATGGGCGTGTCGAACCTGAGCTTCGCGGCGCTCGCTACTGCCGGCCATTCCAACCTGGGCATGGCCGGCGCGATCGGTTTCGAGAACATCGCGTCCGGCTATGGCGGCGTGGTGGTCGTCGCCTATTTCTCGGCGCTGTGCGACCTGCGGTTCACGGCCGCGCAATACGCGCTGATTTCCGCCGGTGCCAGCATCGTGGGGCGGTTCGTTACCGGTACGACCGCCGGCGCGATGATCGAACGGTTCGGCTATGTGAACTTCTACCTGCTCACCACCGTGCTGGCGCTGCCGGGCATCGTGCTGTTCTGGTGGATGAGCCGCACCGGGCTGGTCGATGAAGCCATGGGCACGGCGGGCGAGGAATCGCCAAAAACCTAATCCGGTACTTCCCCGTTCCGCCGCAGCACGTCCCCGGCAAGGTAAAGCGAACCCGCGATCAGCACGTCGCCTTCGGGCGGCAGCGCGGCCAGCGCGTCGGCCACGTTGGCAAAGCTGCGCGCTGGCAGCGTGGTGAACGGCGCGAAGTCTTCCGGGCGGTGCGCGTCATGCCCCGGGGCGGGAACGATCGACAGCGACAGCAGCCGGTCCGCCAGAGGCGCGATGATCGCCGACGGGTCCTTGTTGGCGAGCATGCCCGTGACGAGGTGGATTTTCGGACCGCCGGCGAAATGGCGGGCGATGGCGAGGCCGGCATCGGGATTGTGCCCGCCGTCGAGCCACACCGCGCGCTGGCCGGCCAGAGCGGTCAGCGGGCCAGCGCCCAACCGTTGCAGCCGCGCCGGCCAGCGCGCGGCGGGAATGCCCCGCGCCATCGCTTCGGGCGAAACGGCGACCACGCGCTGATGGCGCAGCATGGCCACGGCGAGCGCTGCGTTGTCCGCCTGATGGCTACCCGGCAGCGCGGGCAGGGGCAGGGTCAGCGAACCTTGCGCATCGCTGTAGGCAATTGCATCGCCGATCGCGGCGTTCCATTCGCGCCCGCGCATAATGACCGGCGCGCCGATCGCCCGCGCCGTATCGAACACCGATTGCGCCACGGCAGCAGGATAGGTCTGCGTCACCAGCGGCACGCCGGGCTTGGCGATGCTCGCCTTCTCGAAGGCGATGCGCGCCAGCGGATCGGTGGGCACGCCGGCTTCGGGGGTCAGCAGGAAGCCTTCGTGGTCCAGCCCCAACGTCGCGATGCCGCACGCCGCCGCGGTCGGCAGCACGTTGGTGGCGTCCAGTCGCCCGCCCAGCCCGGTTTCGATCACGCAGACGTCGGCCGGGATGCGGTGGAAGGCCAGGAACGTCGCCACCGTGGTCACTTCGAAGAAGCTGGGGGCAAGGTCCTCCGCCGCGTCCAGCACTTCCTTGAGCAGCGCGGCCAGCAGATCGTCGCCGATCAGCTTGCCGGCGATGCGGATGCGTTCGTTGTAGCGCACCAGATGCGGCTTGGTGGCGGAATGGACGGTCAGCCCCTGCGCCTCCAGCATGAAGCGCAGATAGGTGCAGGTCGATCCCTTGCCGTTGGTGCCGGCCACATGGAATACCGGTGGCAGCGCGAGATGCGGGTTGCCGACGCGGGCGAGCAGTTCGCGCGCGGTACCCAGCCCGAACCGGCCCTGCGGCAGCGACAGCGCGCCCAGCCGGTCAAGCTGGGCCTGCACCGCCGCGTTTTCGGAAATGGCGAAGTCGCGTGTCAGAAGTCCCTCCCGCTGGCGCGGAGTGTCACGCGGCCTTTGCGGCCGTGAGGTAGTCGATCACTTGCGCCAGAGTCGCCTTCATGTCGCGGCGGTGGACGACCATGTCCAGCATCCCGTGGGCATGCAGATATTCCGCGCGCTGAAAACCTTCGGGGAGCTTTTCGCGGATGGTGTCCTGAATCACGCGCTGGCCGGCGAACCCGATCAGCGCGCCGGGTTCGGCGATCTGCACGTCGCCCAGCATGGCGTAGCTGGCGGTGACGCCGCCCGTGGTGGGATCGGTCAGCAGCACGATATAGGGTAGGCCCGCCGCGTGCAGCTTGGCGATGGCCACGGTGCTGCGCGGCATCTGCATCAGGCTGAGAATGCCTTCCTGCATGCGCGCGCCGCCGGCGGCGGTCACCGCGATATAGGGGCACTTCTCCGCTATTGCGCGCTCGATCCCGGCGATGAAGGCATTGCCCACGGCCATGCCCATCGATCCGCCCATGAACGCGAATTCCTGCACGCCGACCACGGCTTTGTGCCCGTCGATCGTGCCGGCGGCATTGGTCAGCGCGTCAGGGTGCGGGTTGGCCGCCTTGGCCGCCTTGAGCCTGTCTGTATATTTCTTGCTGTCGCGAAACTTCAGCGGGTCTTCTTTCACCTTGGGCGCGGGAAGAATCTCGAACCCTGGATCGAGCAGTTGCGCGAACCGCGCGTCGGCGCCGATGCGGCCGTGATGGTCGCAATGCGGGCAGACCGAAAGGTTGTCCTCATAGTCCTTGGTGAACAGCATTTCGCTGCACGAAGGGCACTTGATCCAGAGATTGTCGGGCGTGTCCCGCTTCGGCGTGAAGGGGAGGGCGTTGCGAACGCGGTTGAGCCAGCTCATGCGATTTCCTTGCGGGCAGAGTGGACGGCGGCGGCCAACGCGGCGGTGAGTTCCTTCACCGGCCCCGCCGCGTCCGCGCCATGTTTGGCGACGAGATCGACCAGCGCCGATCCAACGACCACGCCATCGGCCACCCTGGCGATGGCCGCGGCCTGTGCGGGCGTGCGCACGCCGAAGCCGACGGCAACGGGAATGGTGGCCGACGCCTTGATCCGGGCGACGGCTTCGTCGATCGAAGCCTGCGCCGCCTGCTGCATCCCGGTGATGCCGGCGACCGAGACGTAATAGAGGAAGCCCGATGATCCTTCCAGCACGGCGGGAAGCCTCGCGTGGTCGGTGGTCGGCGTGGCAAGACGGATCAGTGAGATGCCGGCCCCGCGCAGCGCGGGGCCAAGCTCGGCATCTTCCTCGGGCGGAATATCCACGCAGATCACGCCATCGACGCCGGCGCTCACGCATTCGGCGGCGAACCAGTCGGCCCCGCGCACGGTCATCGGATTGGCATAGCCCATCAGCACGAGCGGCACGTCGGGATGACGCGCGCGGAACGCGGCGGCGATGCGCAGGATATCGGCGGTCTTGGTGCCGGCACCAAGGCTGCGCAGGTTAGCGAGCTGGATCGCCGGACCATCGGCCATCGGATCGGTAAAGGGCATCCCCAGCTCGATCACGTCGGCACCGCCTTCGACCAGCGCGTCGAGGATCGAAGCGGTGGCCTCTGGCGTAGGATCGCCGCCGGTCACGAAAGTGACGAGGGCGGGCCGGCCCTTGGCGAAGGCAGAGGCGAGGCGGGTCACAGCGACACCCCCAGATGTTCGGCGACGGAGAAGATGTCCTTGTCGCCACGGCCGCACAGGTTGGCGAGGATGATCTGATCCTTGCCCATCGTCGGTGCGACCTTCTTGACGGCAGCAATGGCGTGCGCGGGTTCGAGCGCGGGAATGATGCCTTCGGTGCGGCAGAGCAGCTGGAAGCCATCGAGCGCTTCCGTGTCGGTCACCGAGGTATAGTCCACGCGGCCGATCTCCTTGAGCCACGCATGTTCCGGCCCGATTCCGGGATAATCGAGGCCGGCCGAAATCGAATGGCCTTCGGTGATCTGGCCGTCCTCGTCCTGCAACAGGTAGGTCTTGTTGCCGTGGAGAATGCCGGGCCGTCCGCCTGCGAGGCTGGCGGCGTGCTCCTTGTCCAGCCCGTGGCCCGCCGCTTCCACGCCCAGCATCCTGACGCCGGTATCGTCGAGGAAGGGATGGAACAGGCCGATCGCGTTCGATCCGCCACCGATCGCGGCGACGAGCAGATCGGGCAGGCGGCCGATGCGGGACAGCATCTGCGCCCGGGCTTCCTTGCCGATCACGCTCTGGAAATCGCGGACGAGTTCCGGATAGGGGTGCGGGCCAGCAGCAGTGCCGATGATGTAGAACGTGTTGTGCACGTTCGCGACCCAGTCGCGCAGTGCCTCGTTCATGGCATCCTTGAGCGTACCCGCGCCGGCCGTGACCGGCACGACTTCGGCGCCCAGCAGCTTCATGCGGAACACATTGGGTTTCTGCCGCTCCACGTCGGTTGCGCCCATGAAGATCACGCAGGGCAGGCCGAAGCGCGCGCAGACCGTCGCGGTCGCCACGCCGTGCTGTCCTGCGCCGGTCTCGGCGATGATCCGCGTCTTGCCCATGCGCATGGCGAGCAGGATCTGGCCGATGCAGTTGTTGATCTTGTGCGCGCCGGTGTGATTCAGCTCGTCGCGCTTGAACCAGACTTGCGCGCCGCCCAGTTCTTCGGTCAGCCGGGGCGCGAAATAGAGCGGGCTCGGGCGGCCGACATAGTGTTCGAGCAGGTCGTCGAACTCGGCCTGGAATGCGGGGTCGGCCTTGGCCCTGCGGTATTCCTGTTCGAGATCGAGGATCAGCGGCATCAGCGTTTCGGCAACATAGCGCCCGCCGAACTGGCCGAAATGGCCACGATCGTCGGGCTGGCTGCGAAAGCTGTTGGGGGTGGCCCCTGTCGGTTCTGCGCTCATGCGCGGCGATTGGCAGAGGCCGCGCGGCTTGTCCAGATTCGCCTCCCTTGCCCGAGCACGTTTCACCACGGGGCAACAGCCGGAAGCCGGGGCCGGCGGCGACGGTGCAATTTTTCTGGCGGTGTTCATCTTGCGGAAAGATGCAGTCGCTAGAGAGGCGCTGCAACGTCGTGAAGGCGGTCTCGAAAGAGGCCGCCTTTTCATTTTTGATATTCGGAAATAGTGCTGAAAATATTTGTTACAAACATACCGGTAAATGTGTGACAATGATGTCACTTATATGAAGGTTTTGTTTGGATTAATGTTTTCGGTATTGTGACATATGTGATTGAAAATTAACTGACCGCTGCCCCCATGAAGCAAAGAAGGGGCGTTCAAGTCAGGAGTTTATTATGCGTATTGTTCTTCTTTCGCTCGCTGCCTCGCTGGTCGCGGCGACCCCGGCCCTTGCCAACGAAGTCCGCGTCGAAACGCGCGCGGGTGTCTATTGGACGGACGGCGCGACGAAGGGCACGGCCGGCGTCGCCGCCGGTTACGATTTCGATCTGGGACCGGCCGCCTTTTCCGGCCTCGAAGTCTCGGGCGACAAGATTCTCACTTCCGGCACCAAGGTGGCCTGGGGCTTCACCGGCCGTCTGGGCGCGAAGCTCGCCGGCTCGAAGCTCTACGGCACCGGCGGCTACACCACCGAACCGTGCAGCCAGTGCGAAGGTTCGTGGCATCTCGGCGCCGGCTACGAGCGCGGCTTCATGGGCAATCTCTATGGCAAGGTGGAGTACCGCCACTACTTCGGCCGCAACGGCTTCAACGATGCCAACGCGGTCGTGGCTGGCGTGGGCGTGAAGTTCTGATCGCCTCAGCTACGCGATCCTGCCACGCGTGAAAGCGTGGTCTCGCTTCGGGGCGGCTTTCTTCGGGAAGCCGCCCTTTTTCTGTTCCGATGGAGCGATCAGCCCGCGCGGGCGGCGTAACAGAACGAGGCGATGCGCTGTTCGTCCTTCACGCCGGGCGCGCTTTCCACGCCGGACGAGACGTCGACCATCGGCGCCCCGGTCATGCGGATCGCCACGGCCACGTTGTCGGGCGAAAGGCCGCCTGCAAGGCCCCACGGCAGCGCGCCGCGATAGCCGGCCAGCAGCGTCCAGTCGAACGCCAGGCCGAGTCCACCGGGCAGGGCGGCGCCCTTGGGCGTCTTGGCATCGAACAGGATGAAATCCGCCGTGCCGGCATAGGCGTTGGCGCGCGCCACATCGTCTGCCGTGGCGACAGACAGCACTTTCCACACCGGCAAGCCGAACCGCGCGCGGACCTGCGCGGCGCGCTCGGGCGCTTCCTTGCCGTGAAGCTGGATGGCATCGAGCCGCGCCGCCGCGACGGCTTCGGCGATGAAGGCATCGTCGGCATCGACGAAGACGCCCACCCGCGTGATCCTGCCCTGCGCTTGTGCCGCAAGCGCGGGGGCTTCGGAAAAGGCCAGGAAGCGCGGGGATGGGGGATAGAAGTTGAAGCCGACGTATTCGGCGCGGGCCTTGATCGTGGCGGACAGCGCCTGCGGTTTCGTGATTCCGCAGATCTTGATGGAAGGGCCGGGCATGGCGCTGCGTTAGGCCATGCCCGGCCGCTTCGTCAAACTGCCGATCAGGGCGCGAGTTCGTAGGTGACGGTCACGCTGGCGCCGACATCCAGTTCACCGGCGGCGACCGGGCTGGGCGCGGCGGCGGCCATCATCTTGTCGGCGCGGGCATAGAGGACCGGCGCGGGCGGCGACCAGCCGCCGCTTTCGCTGATCGTCAGCACGCGCACCACCCGCAAGCCGGCGGCGCGGGCATAGAGTTCGGCGCGGGCGCGGGCCTTCTTCATGGCATCGACGCGGGCTTCGTCGGTCGCGGCGTCGGCGTTGTCGAGCTGGAACGAGGGGCCGTTGACCTGGTTGGCGCCGGCCGCCACCAGCGTGTCGATCACCTTGCCGTACTGGTCGATCTTGCGCTGGCGCACGGAGACCTGGTTGGTCGCCTGATAGCCGATGATCACCGGTTCCTGCTGCTCGATCGAACCGTCGGGCAGGCGCTTGGGCTGGCCATAGACCGGGTTTACCGAAAGATTGCTGGTCTGGATGTCGCGGTCGGCAATGCCGGTGCGCTTCAGTGCGGCGATCACCGCGTTCATCTTGGCGGCGTTTTCGCTCAGCGCTTCGCCGGCGGTCTTGCCCTGCGTGGTCACGCCGGCGTTGAACACCGCGAGATCGGGCGTGCGCGTGGTCTTCCCTTCGGCGGATATGGTCAGCACGCTGTTGCCCGCCGCCACGACCGGCGCGGCGGAAAGCGCGGCCTGCGCCGCCGCCGGGGTGGCCATCATCGCCAGCGGCGCGAAAGCGGCCGCGGCAGCGACGGAAAGAAGGGCACGTTTCATGGGGGCGGTCTCCTGTTGCACTCTGTTGCGCGATCTGGACGAAGCGACGTTACGGCGTGATGAACCGTTGCAACGGAAACCGTTCAGGAACGGAAATCGTTCCGCGACTACAGCGTCGCCTCGATCGCGCGCGCGGCCATGACCGGGTCTTCGGCGCGGCTGATCGGGCGTCCGATCACCAGCACGCTGGCGCCCGCATCGCGCGCCTGGCGCGGGGTGACGGCGCGCTTCTGGTCGCCCAGGTGGCCATCGGCGGGGCGCAGACCAGGCACGACGAAGAAGCCGTTCTTCCAGCGCTTGTGCACGGCGGCGACCTCGTGCCCGGAACAGACGATGCCGTCGATGCCCGCTTCCTGCGCCAGATCGGCCAGGCGCAGCACCTGATCGTGCGCCGATCCGCCCACGCCCACGCGGGCAAGATCGCTGTCGTCAAGGCTGGTGAGCACGGTGACGGCCACGACCTTGCAGTTTTCGCCGGCGGCGGCCTTGGCGTCTTCCATCATCGCCCGCCCGCCCGAGGCATGGACCGTGACGATCGCGGGTTCGAGAACGTGGATGGACTGCATCGCGCCGGCCACGGTGTTGGGAATATCGTGCAGCTTGAGGTCGAGGAAGATCGGCAGGCCGATCCGGGCGACTTCATGCACCCCGTGATGCCCGTGCGCGCAGAAGAATTCGAGGCCCAGCTTCAGCCCGCCGACATGGCCGCGCACCTTTTGCGCAAGCGCGATCGCGGCATCGAGACGGGGCAGGTCGAGGGCGAGGTAGATCGGGTTGCTCACAGGGTCACGCTCTTGGAATATCGGAGATGGACGCGGCTTCAAGCTGCGTGGAGGTCGCCAGCGGTGGCGTGGGATTGGAGGTGGCGTTCTGCGTCGCCAGCAGGGATTCAAGGTTGGTGATGCGTCGCCCCAGCCGCCAGCGCGTGGCGCGGTACAAGGCCCACATCGGCAGCAGGCCCAGCAGGAAGGCGGAAATCACCAGAGCGGGCAGACGCGTTTCCAGCACCAGCCCTTCCCAGATGCGCACTTCCACCGGTTGCCAGTTGGCGACGGAAAAGAGACCGAGCACCACGACGACCGCCGTCCAGAAGATCGTGCGAACAATCCGCATTGCCTTTGTCCCCCGGATATCTGGCCTTTCGGCCGGTTTGCTCAACAGGCCGTAACCCGCTTTTCCCTTCCGCGCGAGTCTCCGCTTATTCGCCGAACACCCGTGCGAAGATCGTGTCGATCGCCTTGAAGTGGTAATCGAGGTTGAACTTCTCTTCCAGTTCCCGCGCCGGGAGGGCGGCGGTCACTTCGGGATCGGCCTTGAGCAGTTCCAGCAGCGAAAGCTGTCCGTCCGATTCCCACACCTTCATCGCGTTGCGCTGGACCAGGCGATAGGCGTTGTCGCGGGTGACACCCGCCTGCGTCAGGGCCAGCAGCACCCGCTGCGAATGGACCAGTCCGCCCATCCGGTCGAGGTTCTTCTGCATCCGCTCCGGATAGACCACCAGCTTGTCGACCACGCTGGTCAGCCGCGCCAGCGCGAAATCGAGCGTGATCGTGGCGTCCGGGCCGATGAAGCGTTCGACCGAGGAGTGCGAGATGTCGCGCTCGTGCCACAGCGCCACATTCTCCAGCGCGGGCGTGACGGCCGAACGGACCATGCGGGCAAGGCCGGTCAGGTTTTCGGTCAGCACCGGGTTGCGCTTGTGCGGCATGGCCGAGGAACCCTTCTGGCCCGGCGAGAAGTACTCCTCCGCTTCCAGCACCTCGGTCCGCTGCAGATGGCGGACCTCCACGGCCAGCCGTTCGATCGACGAGGCGATCACGCCCAGCGTGGAGAAGAACATCGCGTGGCGATCGCGCGGGATAACCTGCGTCGACACCGGCTCGACCGCAAGGCCCAGCTTGTCGGCGACGTATTCCTCCACCGAGGGATCGATATTGGCGAACGTGCCGACGGCGCCCGAAATGGCGCAGGTGGCCACTTCGGCGCGCGCGTTGACCAGGCGCGTGCGGCAACGGCTGAATTCGGCGTAGGCTTCGGCCAGCTTCTTGCCGAAGGTGGTCGGTTCGGCGTGGATGCCGTGGCTGCGGCCGATGGTGGGCGTGTACTTGTGCTCATAGGCGCGGCGCTTGATCGCGGCGAGCAGCGCGTCGATGTCTTCCAGCAGGATGTCGGCCGCGCGGGCGAGCTGTACGGCCAGCGTGGTATCAAGCACGTCCGAGCTGGTCATGCCCTGGTGCATGAAACGGGCCTCGGGGCCGACCTGCTGGGCCACCCAGTCGAGGAAGGCGATCACGTCATGCTTGGTCACGGCCTCGATCGCATCGATCGCCGCGACGTCGATGGCGGGGTTGGTCGCCCACCAGTCCCACAGCGCTTTGGCGCCGCTGGCCGGCACTACGCCCAGTTCGCCCAGCTTCTCGGTGGCGTGGGCCTCGATCTCGAACCAGATGCGGTAGCGGGCTTCGGGTTCCCAGATCGCGGTCATCGCGGGGCGGGCGTAGCGGGGGACCATGTTCGACTCCGTCAGATACGTTTGGCCACGCCGCTAGGAGGAGGGGGCGCGGATGGCAAGGGCCGGGCACGATTGTTGGGAGCGGGCGGCATGTTCCCCTGGCATCGCGATAGCCAAGCGTGGTGCGAGAGTGGCGGTGCCGGGAAGCGGGAAAGTGCCCGAAAGCTAACATGCGTGGGCCGATTTTGCGGAAAAAGCGCTCCTTCCATGCAATTCATCGCATAAAACGCCCGGTACATGCCCATGGTAAAGGTTCTGGCCGGAACCTTGCTCGGCAGGAAATGTTCACATCGGCGCTTTAGCAGTTTTCATTTTGGCAGGTTTCAGGTTTGAAGGAGTTGGTTGATGCGTGTTCTTTCCAAGAAGACTGGCGCGTTCGCGCTACTGGCCGTGGCGGCCTTGCCGGTGTCGGGCGTCGTGTCGGCGCAGCCGCAGGAAGCGCCCGATTCCGGGATCACCGGAAGCGTGACCGATACCACGCCAGCCGCGCCGGCGACCAAGGGGCCGGACATCGAAGGCATCATTTCGGCGCGCAAGGGTGACAGGATGCAGGTCACGTCCGCCGATGGCACCAAGTCGGTCGTCGCTATCAACGATGCCACGCGGATTCGCGCCAGCGGCGGTTTCCTTAGCATGAACCGCAGCACTTTGGCGGCGACCTCGCTGCTCAACGGCCTTCCCGTTTCGGTGAAGACGCTGCAATCGGGCGGCGAACTCGTGGCAAGCCAGATCGATCTCAAGAGCAAGGATCTCAAGGTCGCGTCGATGATCCACAACGGCACCGACCAACGCTTTACCGAACAGGCCGCGGCAACCGAAGCGTTGCGCAGCCGCATGGCGGATATCGACAAGTACAACGTGAAGAGCACGACGAACGTGAACTTCGACACCGGCAAGGCGGTCCTGTCGGATCAGGCCAAGGCGGATCTGTGCTCGGCGGCGTCCTCGGCTGAAGGCATGGACAACGCGCTGTTGCTGGTCGTTGGCTACACGGACTCGACCGGCAGCCAGGAACTGAACCAGCGCCTGAGCGAAAAGCGGGCCGGCAACGTGGTGAACTATCTCCAGCAGGTCTGCCACTGGAAGCCCTACCGGATGCTGACCCCCACCGGCATGGCCGAAGCCGATCCCGCCGCCAGCAACGATACGATCGAGGGCAAGGCGCAGAACCGCCGCGTGGCGGTGAACGTTCTGGTCAGCAAGGGCCTCGACGGGATGTAAGCAGGTCTCGGGCCGGAGTGAGCGCGTTATCGTTCATTCCGGCCCTTGCCGCGCTGTCACGGCCGTTGGATTGGAACCGGCAACCTATGCCTGTGACAGGCGCTTGCGGAACAGACGCTTGACCAGCCGGTCTTCCAGGATGCGCCCGCCAACATAGAGCGCGGCGAAAATGCCCGCGAAGACGTAGGCCGGGGTCGGCGTGGGCTTACGGTTGCGCTTGCCGCCGCCTTCCTTGCCATCCTTTCCCGGCTTGTCGGGCGCGGGAGCGCCAAGCGCCTTGTCTATCGGGTTCATCGGCGGAACTTCCGCCTTCTTGGCATCGGGCTTCTTGGCCGCCTCTTCCGCCGCCGGTTTCTGGTTCGCGTTGACGAGGATGGTCAGTTGCGCGAAGCCGAGAAACAGGAGCGGCGCCAGGAAGCAGGCCAGCAAGGCGCGGCCGACCAGATGATAGCGCAGACTCACACCCTGTCCGGTGTCTTCCACGCGCAGAACGCCGCGTTCGAACACGGATAGCGGGTCTTGCGACGCGGGGTTCTTCTTGGTGAAGCTCAGCGCCGCGTCAGAGCGGACGTGCGCCGTGCCCACTTCGTCGAACACGGGTTCGATCCGGTCCAGCGCCTCGCCGGGGGTCTGGCCTTCCGGCACGGGCACGCTGCCGCGCACATGCCAGATCCAGTCGATATAGCGCAGGTTCACGCGAGGGCCTTCGGGAATGACGGTTTCGTGCCAGATCGGCTGTGCGGTCATTCCGGTCATTCGGCCGGCACCGCGCTTTCGGGCGTGTCGAACCGGCCGCGTCCGAGCTTCGCCTTCAGCGTCTTCCAGGCTTCCGTGAACGGATAGTGCATCTGTTCGACGATCGACATCCGGCGGCCGCCTTCCATGCCGAGCAGTTCCGCTTCACCATCGACGCAGGTGCCGAACATGCGGTCGATGAAGATCCAGGTGCCCGAATAGTTGCTGCGGCTCGCTTCGTAGTCGCGCGAATGATGCAGGCTGTGGTGCTCGGTGGTGTTGAAAACGAAGCGCCACCAGGCCGGCGTGTTGAAGCGTACGTTGATGTGTTGGTAGGTGCTGACCGCCATGCCGAACGAGCCGGCGAGAAGGAAGGCGCGCGGCAGGAAATCGAAGAACCCGCCCACGCCCAGGCCGATCAGGAACAGCTCCACCGGGTTGCCGACCGCGCCCTTGTTGATGTTCAGCTGCGTGATGTAGTGATGCGGGGCGTGGGTCAGCCACAGCGGATACCAGTTATGCATCCCGCGATGCATCCAGTATTGCCCGAAATCGAACAGAAACGAGATCAGGAACGCCTGCACCAGCAGGGGCAGCCCGACGAACCACGTGAACTTGTCCCAGTGGAACGCGTGCTGGATGCCCTTGGCCATCACGTCGCTGCCGATGTAGCTGTCGACGATGCGGAGGATGGTGTAGCCCAGCCCGACGTAGAACAAGTCGGTGGTGAGTTCCTTCCAGGTGAGCTGCCAGCTGCGGTAGCGCGGGTTCACCCATTCCAGCCCCAGCAGCAGCACCTTGAAGCCGATTCCGATGCCGATGGCGGTCGATGCCTTGGCGATGGAATTGGGCGCGTAGTACCAGAACGCCAGCAGCGCGAGCAGCATGGCAGGCTGAAACCAGGTGAAGATGAACTGCTTTGCCGGACCTCCCTCCACGCGGGGGATGTTTTCCCAGCCGATGGTTACCGGAGATTCCGCTCCGATGATCCTTTTGCCTACCCGAATTCCGTTCATCTTGTCCCCGCGATACAAAGTATCCGGTTCAAAATGACCGAATTTACTCCGAAGCGTTATACGCCATCAGGCGTACATGGCCGGCGGCAGTCGATGCCGGCGTTCAGATCAACCCTTTTGCCTTCAGCGAAACATGCCCTTCGCGCCCCACGATCACGTGATCGTGGACCACGATGCCCAGCAGCCGCGAAGCCTCGATCACGCGCTGGGTGATCTGGATGTCGGCCCGGCTCGGCTGCGGCGAGCCGGAGGGGTGGTTGTGGACGAGGATCAGCGCGGCCGCGCCGATGTCCAGCGCCTTGTGGATGATCTCGCGCGGATGGATCGCGGCCTCGTCGATGGTGCCTTCGCTCACAAGGTCATCGAGGATCAGGCGGTTGCGCGTATCGAGATAGAGCGCGCGGACCCGTTCGCGGCGCAGATGCGCCATGTCGATGTGCAGATAGTCCAGCAGCGCCTGCCAGCTTCCCAGTACGGGCTGCTCCTGCACCTGCTGACGCGCCATGCGCCGCGCCGCGATGCCGGCGATGCGCAGCGCGGCGGCGGCGGATTCCCCCACGCCGGGCGTGGCCTGCAAGGTGAGCGGGTCGGCATTGAGCACCGCCGCGAGCGAACCGAACCGCTTGAGGAGCATGCGCGCTATTGGCTTCATGTCCTGCCGTCGGATACCCGTCATCAGCAGGTATTCGACCAGTTCGTGATCGGCGAGCGCATCATCGCCACCCTCCAGCATGCGCTTGCGCAGCCGGGCGCGATGGCCGCTGGGATCGTGGGCCGCTTCGCGCACGCGGTCATCGGATGAACGATCATCGCCGTTCCGGACCATCTTTCGGGTCCGTTCCGGCGCCTGTTCACCAAAGAGACCGGGTTCGTCGTCCATGAAGGGTCCGCGCGGGCACCTTTCGCTGTTCGCGGCGTTGTGGCCGGAACAGTGCATTGCCTAAGCCGCGGCAGTGCGCAAGAAGGGGCGGAATGGCGGATAGGACCGATTTGGCGGACGGCGTTGCGGCCGATGGCTCCGGGATGGGGAGCGAGGCCGGGAACGGCGTCGATACCCCGTCGCCGGCGCGCCGTCGCCGCTTGCGCCGCGCGGCGCTGGCGACGCTTGGGGTGATCGGCGTGGCCGGGGGCGGCCTGTGGCTCGCGCGCGAACGCATCGCCGACCGCCTGATCGCCAGCCAGCTGGCCCAGACCGGGCTGCCCGCGACCTACGAGATCGACACCATCGGCGGCCGCACGCAAGTGCTGCGCAACATCGTGATCGGCGATCCGCGCAAGCCGGACCTGACCGTCGAGCGAATGGAAGTGCGCATGGCCTATGGCCTCGGCGGCGCGCGCATCGGCGGGATCACGCTGATCCGCCCCCGGCTCTATGGCCGGCATCATGCCAACAAGCTGAGTTTCGGGGCGCTCGACAAGCTGTTGTTCGGTCCGTCCAGCGGCCAACCGTTTCGCCTGCCCGATTATGATCTGAAAGTGGTGGACGCGCGCGGCCTGATCGACAGCGACTATGGCCGGCTGGCGTTCAAGGCCGATGGCGCGGGTGCGCTGCGCGACGGGTTCGCCGGATCGATCGCGGCGCTTGTGCCCGAAGCGCATGTCGGCGGCTGCGCGCTGGGACGGGCGAGCCTTTACGGGCGCGTGGCGATCGAGGGTGAGCGTCCGCGCTTCTCGGGTCCGTTGCGGTTGGTCAGCGCGCGGTGCGTGGAGCAGGGCATGGCCCTGGGCGCGGCCACGGTGCAGGTCGACGCGCGGGCGGATCGCGATTTCGCGGGGGCGACCGTGCAGGCCAAGCTGCGCAGCGGCGCGCTGGCCCTGCCATCGGCGCGGGCCGATGCACTGACCTTCGATGCGGCGATGGCCTATCGCAACGGAATGCTGTCCGGGCGGCTGGTGGGCAATGCGGGCGGGGTTCACGCTCCGGGCGCGACCGTCGCGCTGCTCGGGCTGGACGGGCTGGTGCGCACGCGCGACGGTTTCCGTACTGTCGAGTTCCGCGGCAATGTGGACGGGCAGGGGTTGCGGCAGGGGCCGGCGCTCGACACCGGTCTTGCTTCGGCCGAGGCAGCGTCCAACGGCACGCTGATCGCACCGATGGTGGCGCAGGTGCGGCAGGCCCTGCGACGCGAGGAGCGCGGCAGCCGCATCGCCGGGCAACTTCACTATCGGCAGGACGGCGACCGCTGGTCGTTCGTGGTGCCCGAAGCGCGGTTGCGCGGGGGCAGTGGCGCTTCGCTGCTGGAACTCTCGCGCTTTCAGGTCACCGGCGAACCGCAAGGGTTGCCGCGCATCGCCGGGAACTTCGTCACCGGTGGCGTGGGATTACCGCGGATCGAGGGCGTGATGGAGCGCGGCGCAGCCGGCGGCGCGCTGTTCCGCCTGACGATGGCCGAATACCACGCGGGCGGCGGCACGCTGGCCATTCCGCAGATGTCACTGGCGCAGGTTTCCGATGGTTCGCTGGGCTTTTCGGGCACGGCCCGGCTTTCCGGCGCGATACCGGGCGGATCGGCCCGCAATCTGGAACTGCCGGTGCAGGGCGCCTTTTCGGCCCGGGGCGAACTGGCACTCTATCGCCATTGCATCACCCCGCGTTTCGACGGGCTGACGCTGGGCGACATGGTGCTGGACGGCCGCGCGATAACCGTCTGCCCGCAGTCCGGCGGCGCAATCGTGCGCAACGGGGCCGGTGGCTTGCGCGTTGCGCTGGGCGTGCCCGCGCTCGCCCTGACCGGCAGGCTGGGCGAAACGCCGCTGCGCATCCAGTCGGGGCCGGTCGGCTTCGCCTGGCCGGGAACGGTGACGGCGCGCGCGTTCGATGTCGCGCTGGGGCCGCCGGAAGAAGCGACGCGCTTCCATCTAGCCGACCTGACGGCCCGGGCGGGCAAGGACTTCGCCGGCACGTTCGGCGGCGTGGACGCGCGGCTGGCGGCGGTGCCGATGGACCTGACCAACGCGGCAGGCGATTGGCGCTATGCCGACGGGACGCTGACGCTCTCGGGCGCGCGCTTCGACCTGACCGATCGCCTGAGGCCGACCCGCTTCGAGCGGATGGTGGCCCGCGACGCGACGATGACGCTGCACGACAACCGGATCGACGCGGACGCGGTGCTGCGCGAGCCCAAGTCAGACCGTACGGTGACGCGCGCGGTGATTCGCCACGATCTGTCCGACGGTTCAGGCCATGCCGACCTGCTGGTCGATGGCCTGCGCTTCGACAAGGCGATGCAGCCCGATGCGCTGACGCGGATGGCGCTGGGCGTGATCGCCAATGTCGAAGGCACGGTCACCGGCAAGGGCCGGATCGACTGGAACGCGCGCGGCGTGACCAGTTCCGGACGGTTCTCTACCACCGGGCTGGATCTGGCCGCCGCCTTCGGACCCGCGCGCGGGCTGGCGGGGACGGTCGAGTTCACCGACCTGCTCAACATGGTCACCGCGCCCAACCAGACCTTGCGGGTGGCCGCGATCAACCCGGGCATCGAGGTGAACGACGGCGTGGTCGTCTTCGCGATGGAGCCGGGGCAGGTGCTGAAGCTTCACAGCGCAACCTGGCCGTTCCTGGGCGGCAAGCTGAGCCTTGAACCCACCGTGATGCGCGTGGGCGTGGCCGAGACGCGGCGCTACACGCTGGTGATCGAAGGGCTGGACGCGGCGAAGTTCCTTGAACGCATGGAACTGGGCAACCTGGCCGCCACCGGAACCTTCGACGGGCGGATGCCGCTGGTGTTCGACGACAACGGCGGGCGCATCGAAGCGGGCAATCTGGTTTCGCGCGCGCCGGGGGGCAATGTTTCCTATGTCGGCGCGCTGACCTACAAGGACTTGTCGGCGATGGGCAACTTCGCGTTCGAGGCGCTGAAGTCCATCGACTACAAGACCATGACGATCGGGATGCGGGGCGATCTCGCGGGCGAAATCGTCACCAACGTGCGCTTCGGCGGCGTCAAGCAGGGCCTCGGCACGCGCCAGAACTTCCTGACGCGACAGGTTGCCGGCCTGCCGATCCAGTTCAACGTCAACATTCGCGCGCCGTTCTATCGGCTCGTCACCTCGGCCAAGTCGCTCTACGATCCCACCTATGTCCAGGACCCGCGCACGCTGGGGCTGGTCGATGCGCAGGGCAGGGCGGTGCGGCGGCTTACCAACAACGCCGGAACCGGCGGCACCGGCTCCGGCACCATCGGGCCGGCCGTATCCGGCACCGGCATTCAGCGTCCAGAAAGCGGGAACCTGCCATGAGAAGCTCCGAATTGACCCTGCCTGCGGGCTCTGCGAAACGTTCGTCCATGGATGAACGGATCAACGGGATCGGGGGCAGGATCGGGCAGCGCCTTCTGCGGGTGCTGCCGCTGGTGGGAGCAACGGTGATGACGGCACTGCTGTCGGGCTGCATTTCGGTGAAGGCGCCGGACAAACCCATCGTCATCGAGCTGAACATCAACATCAAGCAGGAAGTCGTGTACAAGCTTGCGGCCGACGCGGGCAGCACGATCGAGAAGAACCCGGAGATTTTCTGACCATGGCCCGCACAATCGCAACCCGTTTCCGCACGATTTCGCTCGGCGCGGTCCTCGCAGGCGCGGCACTGGCTGCCGCTCTGCCCGGCGCGGCCTTTGCCCAGCGCGATCCCGCCTATGCAGCGGCCCGCGCCGCCGGGCAGGTGGGCGAGAAGGCCGATGGCTATCTCGGCTATGTCACCACGCCCAGCCCGGCGCTGCGGGCGGTGATCGAAGACATCAACATCAAGCGCAAGGCGGTCTATGCCGACAAGGCCAAGGCCAAGGGCGCGACGGTGGAAGAATACGCGCTGACCTCCGGCTGCCTGCTGGTGGCGCAAACCTCGCCTGGCGAAAAGTACCAGGCGCCGGACGGAAGCTGGCAGACGCGCACTGGCGCGCCGCCGATCCGCGATCCCCGCTGTCCCTGATTCCGGCTCGCTGAAAGAGAACGCGGATTTCCGCTCCGTGCGGTGGCCCCGTGCAACCGTATGCATAGACCTTGGTCAGAGCGGTTGCGGGGCGGTTGACTCGCGTATGCCCCCCGCCTAAGGGGACGGCGCCCTCGGCGGGGAGCCGTTGCGCACGTCACGCTTTCGTGCTGGGAATGCCCAGTTGGGAGAATGGCATGAGCGACGAGCAAACCGGGATGGAGCCTGTCGGCGAGGATGCGCGGATCGATACGCTTGAACAGCGGCTGAAAGCTGCTCGCAAGCGGGAGGACGAGCGTATCGCGAAGCCGGCGCCCGAAGAATCCAACGCGAGCTATCGCGAAGGGAACCGGGTGCTGGCGGAACTCATCGGCGGGCTTGCGGGGGGCGCGTTTCTGGGGTGGGTCATCGACCAGTTTGCGGGAACGTCGCCCTGGGGCCTGTTGGTGATGTTGTTCGTGGGCGTGGGTGTCGCCTTCCGCAATATCATCAGGATTTCGAGCCGGCGTCCCTGACAAGGGGCGCTGTTGTTATATGCGATGAGACGGGGTTAAGCGCGTGGCCGAAGGCAAGGTCGATCCGGTTCACCAGTTCACTATCGAGCCGCTTTTCGGCACCGATCACTGGAGCATCGCGGGTTACAACATCGCTTTCACCAATTCGGCGCTGTGGATGGCGATCACGGCCATCGTGCTGCTGGTGTTCGTTGGCGGTGGCGCCAAGCGCCAGCTCGTTCCGGGCCGCTGGCAGATGGCGGTGGAAGGGCTGACCGGCTTCGTCGACAACCTGCTGAAGTCCAATATTGGCCCCGCCGGCCGCAAGTATCTGCCCTACGTCTTCTCGCTGTTCACCTTCATCCTGTTCGCCAACCTGCTGGGCCTGCTGCCGCTGGCGCTGGTCGGCCTGCACCCGTTCACCGCCACCAGCCACTTCACGGTGACGGGCGTCCTGGCGATCCTGAGCTTCTCGATCGTGCTGATCGTCGGCTTCGCCAAGCATGGTCTGCACTTCTTCTCTCTGTTCGTGCCGCACGGTACGCCGGTCCTGATGATCCCGATCATTTTCCCGATCGAGCTGATCTCGTTCATGGTGCGTCCGTTCTCGCTCGGCCTGCGTCTCTTCGTCGCGATGATGGCCGGGCACGTGCTGCTCGAAGTGCTGTCGGGCTTCGTCATTTCGGGCACCAACGCCGGTGCGCTGACCTTCGGCATCGCCGCGCTGCCCAGCTTCCTGCTGATGATCGGCATCTGCGCTCTGGAACTGCTGGTCGCGGGCATCCAGGCTTATGTGTTTGCCCTGCTGACCTGCGTTTATCTGAACGACGCGGAAAACCTGCACTGAGTTTCGAAGTTTCGTGCCGGGCCTTTGCCCGGTTGTTTTGCCGAATATTTTAGGCGCAACTTTTCCACTACGGATCTGAAAGAGGGAGTTTTTATCATGGACGCACAGAGCGCGAAGCTTCTCGGCGCTGGTCTTGCCGCCATCGGTGCGGGCCTTGCCTCGCTGGGCGTGGGCAACGTCTTCGCCAAGTTCCTCGAAGGCGCGCTGCGCAACCCCGGCGCCGCTGACGGCCAGCAGGGCCGCCTGTTCATCGGCTTCGCCGCCGCGGAACTTCTCGGCCTGCTTTCGTTCGTCGTTGCCATGATCCTGATCTTCGTCGCCTGATCGCGGCGACGTCAGTCATAACGAACGAATGTTGATGGAACGACCGGGGTTCGCCCCGGTCGTATGATGCGCGGACCGACCGATGCCTCAAATCGCACAGCTTGCCACCACCTATGCCAGCCAGGTCTTCTGGCTGCTGGTGTTCTTCGGCCTGATCTTCTTCGTCATCGGCCGCGGCATGGTGCCCAAGGTCATGGCGACCGTCGACCAGCGCGACAAGCAGATCGCCGATGACCTTTCCGCCGCCGAGGCTGCAAGGGCTGCCGCCGACGCCGAGGAAGAGGCGTGGCGCGTGCAGGAAAACAAGCAGCGCGCCGAAGCGCAGGCGCTGATCGCTAAGGCCAAGGCCGAAGCCGCCAGCTCCACGCAGGCCAGCCTCGATGTCGCTTCCGGCAAGATCGAGCAGACGGTTTCGGCCGCCGAAGCCCGCATCGCCACCGCGCGCGACGCTGCGCTGACCGAGATCGAAGGCGTTGCCGCATCGGCCGCGCAAGACATCGTCAGCCGCCTTGCCGGCCTTTCGGTTTCGGCCGAACAGGCGCAGGGCGCGGTGAAGGGAGTGCTGGCCAATGGCTAATGCAGAAGCCGCGCACGGCGAACTGACTGCCGGCGTCGAACAGCCGCATGGCGAGGCGCATGGCGAAGAGCCGACCGTTGCCGGACTGGGTGCGGGCTGGTTCGTGGCGCTGGCCATGTTCGTGTTCCTTCTCATCCTCGTGTGGAAGAAGGTGCCGGGCCTGATCGTTGGCGGTCTCGACAAGCAGATCATCGCCATCCGCAAGCAGCTCGACGAAGCCAAGGCGCTGCGCGCCGAAGCCGAAGCGCTGCGCGCCGAATATTCGGCCAAGATCGCCAACGCCGAAAAGGACGCGGCCTCCATGCTGGAGCATGCCCGTCATGAAGCAGCGGCGATCGTTGCCAAGGCGGAAGCCGATACGCGCGATGTCATCGCCCGGCGCGAGAAGATGGCGGCTGACAAGATCGCCGCCGCCGAACGCGCCGCGGTGGAGGATCTGCGCGCCAAGGCCGCTTCCGCCGCCGCCGCCGCCGCCGGCCAGCTCATCGCCGGCCATCATGGCGCGGACGCTGACAAGGCACTGGTGAACAGCGCGATCGCGGGACTTGCCACGCACTGAGAGCCCTGGCCATTCAAAGGCCTCGCTTGAAAAAGGCCCCTTCCGCGATCGGCGGAAGGGGCCTTTTCCGTTCAATGATCATTTCCGGACGGGCCGCGTAAGGTTTTCCGTCTGGTAGAAGCGCGTGATCGCCGCGGGAGAACGCAGCGCGATCACCGGTCGGGACATTTCTTCCAGCATCGCGGCATAGCGTTTGCGGTTCGCAGGGGTGGTCACGGCAATGTGGTGGATCATTTCCCATTTGATACTGTCTCGGCCGCCCTCCAGCGCCCCGATCCGTCCATCGCGCTGGAACAGCGTGCGCCGGAAGTAGCGCAGAAGGCTGGTGGTCGTCGGCACGTCCGGCAGGATAACGCCGGTTGCGCGGGCCAGCCTTTGCGGCATGCAGATCGAATAGTTGCCGTCCATGACCCAGCGTTCTTTCATGATTTCGCGATCATGCAGCGCCATGAATTCGTCGCGGGGGCGGGGGCACCAATCGGTGCCGGGAAGGTGGTAAAACGTATCCAGGTGAATCACGTCCAAGCCGAGCGCGGCTCCGATGGCGGCCGCAAGCGTGGACTTGCCACTGTTCGATGGTCCCAGAATACATATGCGCGGACCAAGGCTTTGCAGGCTGGGCAAGACCACGGGCCTGCTCCGATCTCAGGCCCGCGTCGAACCGCGCACGATCAGCCGCACCGGCACGCGCCGGGCGGAGCCTTCCTCGCCATTGATCATCGCCAGCAGGCGATCGACCAGCAGCGTGCCGGCGGTCTGGAAATCGGGTTCGATCGTGGTGAGCGGGGGTGAGGACCAGGCGCCGGCACGGATGCCGTCGAACCCCACCACGCCCACGTCTTCGGGCACACACACGCCGCGCGCGGTCAGTTCCTTGAGCGCGCCCAGCGCCATCTCGTCGCACACTGCGAAGATGCCGTCGAACGCCGCGCCGGATTCGACCAGCCGGGCGGCGGCGCGGCGGCCCTGTTCCTCGCGCGGGAGGCCGCTTTCGATATGTTCGAGGCGCGGTTCCAGCCCGGCATTGTCCATCGCCTCGGCATAGCCTTCGTAGCGTTCGATGAACTGCCGCTGCGGCGAGGTAAGCGAACCGATGCAGACGATGCGGGTATAATCGCGCACCAGCATGTGGCGCGTCGCCAGCGTGGCGCCCGAAAGGTTATCGCTGCGCACCCATGCGAAATCATCGCGCGGCGCGCCCCAGCAGACCCAGTGCGTTCCTTCCGGCAGCTGGCCGAAATAATCCCACGCGGCGGCGTTGGAGGTGGTGCCGATCACAATCAGGCCATCCGCCTTGCGCCGTTCCTGATAGTGGCCCCAGAAGTTGTCCGGCCCGTCCTGGAAGGACACCAGCACTTCATAGCCGCGCGCCGAAGCGGCGGCGCAGGCGCTGCCCAGCAGCGAATAGTAGAATGGATTGATGTCCTTCCGGTCCTGCCCCGGTCGGCAGATCAGCACGATCGCCAGCGTCCCCGTGCGGCCCCGGCGCAGGCGCGCGGCGTTCTCGTCCACCTGGTAGTTCAGCTTGCGCGCGGCTTCGGCCACGCGCAGCCGCGTCGGTTCGCTGATCGAGGGATCGCCCGCCAGCGCGCGGCTGACCGTGGACTGGCTGACCCCGGCCGCTTCGGCGACGTCGAAGGACGTGACGCGCGGCGGACGTTTCGCGGTTCCGGTCATCGTCTGTATGCCCCTTGTCTGCCGTCCGTCAGCGGAACGTGTCTTTCGCGGTCCGCAGCGCCGCAAACGTCGCCACCGCATCTCCGCCGCCCCAGCGGGCCTGCATGGCGGGATCGTCCGCGCGCAGGAAGGGGTTGGTCGCGAGTTCCCGGTCGAGCCGCGCGGGCACGGTAGGCAAGCCATCGGCGCGGAGGCGTTCGATCTCGGCGGCGTAAACGCGCAGCGCAGCGTTGTCCGGATCGGCATGGAGCGCGAAGCGGGCATTGGAGGCGGTATATTCATGGGCGCAGCAGATTGCCGTTTCGGGCGGCAGCGTCTTCAGGCGCGAGAGACTGTCCCAGAATTGTGGCGCCGTCCCCTCGAACATCCGCCCGCAGCCGAGCGCGAACAGGGAATCGCCGACGAAGGCGGTCTGCGCGCCGGGCACGTAATAGGCCACATGGCCCAGGGTGTGGCCGCCCACGTCGATGACCGAAGCCTCCCACGCGCCGAGGCGCACCACGTCGCCCTGGCCAACCGTGCGATCGACGCCGGCGATCTTCGCCGCATCGCCCGCCGGCGCGGTGATCGTACAGCCGGTCGCGGCCTTGATCGCCTCGTTGCCGCCGGCATGGTCGGGATGCCAGTGCGTGTTCCATATCTGGGTGATCGTCCAGCCCCGCGCCGCCGCCTCGCGCAGATAGACGTCGGCTTCCGGCGTATCGATGCACACCGTCTCGCCGCTGGCGGGATCGTGCAGCAGATAGCCGTAATTGTCTGACAGGCAGGGAAACTGGTGAATCTGGAGGGGCATCATCTCTCACTCGCGGTCGCGGGGCGTCGGGAACCCTAGCCTTTGCCGCCGGACAAAGCAAAAGCCCGCCCGGATCGCTCCGGACGGGCCTTTGGGTTGCTTGCGTCGAAGCGTGGCTTAGCCGCGGTTCTTCAGCGCTTCGCCGAGGATGTCGCCGAGCGAGGCGCCCGAATCCGACGAACCGTACTGTTCCACCGCTTCCTTCTCTTCGGCCAGCTGGCGGGCCTTGACCGAGAAGTTCGGCTTCTTCGAACGATCGAAGCCGGTGACCATGGCATCGAGCTTCTGGCCGACCTGGAAGCGATCCGGACGCTGTTCGTCGCGGTCGCGGCCGAGGTCCGAACGCTTGATGAAGCCGGTCGAGCCGTCTTCGCCAGCCTGCACTTCGAGGCCGCCATCGCGGACTTCCAGAACGGTGACGGTGACGACTTCGCCACGACGCAGCGAACCGGTGTTGCCGCCGGTGGCCGGAGCGCCCTTTTCAAGCTGCTTCATGCCCAGGCTGATGCGTTCCTTCTCGACATCGACGTCGAGAACCACGGCCGAAACCTGCTCGCCCTTGCGGTGCAGCGCCAGCGCGTCTTCGCCCGAGATGCCCCAGGCGATGTCCGACATGTGAACCATGCCGTCCACGTCGCCATCGAGGCCGATGAACAGACCGAACTCGGTCGCGTTCTTGACTTCGCCTTCCACGGTCGAACCGACCGGGTGCTTTTCGGCAAAGGCTTCCCACGGGTTCTGCTGGGCCTGCTTGAGGCCGAGCGAGATGCGGCGCTTGTCGCTGTCGACTTCCAGCACCATGACGTCGACTTCCTGGCTCGTCGAAACGATCTTGCCGGGGTGGACGTTCTTCTTGGTCCACGACATTTCCGAAACGTGGACCAGGCCTTCGATGCCCGCTTCCAGTTCCACGAACGCGCCGTATTCGGTGATGTTGGTGACCGTGCCGCGCAGCTTCGCGCCGACCGGGTACTTGGCGGCAACGCCATCCCACGGATCGCTTTCAAGCTGCTTCATGCCCAGGCTGATGCGCTGCGTATCCTGGTTGATGCGGATGATCTGGACGCGCACGGTATCGCCGATGGCGATCACTTCGCTGGGGTGGTTGACGCGCTTGTAGCTCATGTCGGTGACATGGAGCAGGCCGTCGATGCCGCCGAGGTCCACGAACGCACCGTAATCGGTGATGTTCTTGACCACGCCGTCGATGATCTGGCCTTCCTTCAGGTTCTGGATCAGGCCCGAACGCTGTTCAGCGCGGGTTTCTTCCAGAACGGCGCGGCGCGAGACGACGATATTGCCGCGGCGGCGGTCCATCTTGAGGATCTGGAACGGCTGCGGCACGTCCATCAGCGGGGTGACGTCGCGCACGGGGCGGATGTCGACCTGGCTGCCGGGCAGGAAGGCCACGGCGCCGTCAAGATCGACGGTGAAGCCGCCCTTCACGCGGCCGAAGATCACGCCTTCAACGCGCTTGCCTTCGCCGAATTCGGATTCGAGTTTGTCCCACGCGGCTTCGCGGCGGGCGCGGTCGCGCGACAGCATGGCTTCGCCGTCGGCGTTTTCGACGCGGTCGACATAGACTTCGACTTCGTCACCGACCTTCAGGCCATGGGCCTGGCCGGGGGCGGCGAATTCGCGCAGCGCGACGCGGCCTTCGCTCTTGAGGCCGACGTCGATAACGGCCTTGTCGTTTTCGATCGCGGTGACGGTGCCCTTGACGACGCGGCCTTCAAAGCCGCCATTGCCGGCAGCGCCGAGCGATTCGTCGAGCAGCGCGGCGAAATCGTCGCGCGTGGGAGTTGCCGTAGAGGCCATTCAGTTACGTCCTAATCTTACGGTTTTTCCGGCCAGGCGGTTGAGTCCGCCGGTCTTTCACACCGGAGCATATCCGGGGCTAAGGGCCGAACCGTCCCCCGGACCGGATGCCGCGGGGAACATTCCAAAAGCGCTTGCGAACCATTGGAACGGTCGCGCGCCTAGACCAATCGCTGTGGAAAAGCAAGCATAACGGGGATCGTCGGAGGCATGGCCGGCGGGCTGACGTGCCTGCGGCGAGCCCTGTCGCGCGAGTAGAGCATCGGCGCGCTCCATGTAATCGCGGTCATAGACTAAAGTCTTATGTTTTTATCGGTGCAATTGCCATCGCGATAATGGCAATCGGGATGGGCTGGCAATTTGACGAGAAAAGGTCTTGGGGTTGTCCCAGATCAAAGCCCGCCGTGTTGCGAGTGCTAACAGGCCGGCATTGGCATGGAATGATCCCAAGGAGATCCCCTGATGACTGGAACGACATTGCCCGGACTTGCGGAAACGACCGAAATGACCACGCGCGATGGCGTGGTGCTGTCGATCCGGCCCGCCTTTGCCGAGGACGAACCGGCGCTGGAAGAATTCTTCGACAAGGTAAGCGACGAGGACCGCCGCTTCCGCTTCCTGTCCGCACAGAAGCACGTCGGGCATGAAAAGCTCGAACTGCTGACCCATGTCGATCACTGGAAGACCGAAAGCTTCCTTGGCTTCGACAAGACGACCGGCGAACTCGTCGCTTCGGCGCTGCTCGCCTGCGATGCGCAGATGGATGGCGGCGAAGTGGCCGTGTCGATCCGTGAGGACTATCGCGGGCGCGGCGTGGCGTGGACGATCCTCGACCATGTCGGCCAGGAAGCGCGCCGCCGTGGCCTGAAGCGTGTGATCTCGATCGAGGACCGCGCCAACCATGCCGCGATCGAACTGGAACGCGAACGCGGCTACAGCGCGCACGCCGTCGATGGCGATCCGCATCTGGTCCTGCTGGAAAAGCGGTTCGACTGACGGCGCGTGTCAGGATCAAGTAAGGAGCCCACGGGGCGCACCGGGGCCAGGAAACCGGAAGCGCGGGATGCGCTTTCGGCTTCCGCCGTGTTGGGGCGGTGGTGATTGTGAGGCTCTGCTGGTGCTAGGATGATGGTCGTCGTCAGCAAGCTTAGCAAATGGGAAGGTTTTGATAGCGCTTGCGGTAGGGCGATTTGCCTTCCCCTAGAAGGTCCAGGCACTCCGCGCTTTGGTTTGCTGTGAAGAACTTTCCACCGATGATTACGCCGATATAGCGCCATGCATCGGAGGCGGTGTCCCGCTCGTCATATCGGTTGCCGGAAAGCGCTTCTGGCGCCCCGTCTGGGTGTAGCGCGAAAAACACATCGCTACCGCCCTTTTCCATAACGACGAGTTGGTGCTTTGGTGTGAGGTAGATATTGCTGCGTTGATGGTCGTTAGCCGCAAACATGGTGTCCGTTGCACTACCGTCTTTATTTCGAACGGTAACTATCCACTCCTTGCCGGAATGCAGCCGGACGTTAACCGAATTCAGGCCGTCAGGCAGAAGCACGAACTCGCGCTTCTGACACATCCCAAGGGAAAGAACGGCGACCGCTAGGAGAATGAGGGATAACCCGGCTATGAATTTCCTCATGGGGCAGTGTGTAACCGAAAAGCCGGCGTCAGCAAGACGAGGCTGAACGGAAATGGCAGCGCGATGCAACAGCAAGCCGGTCTCTGCTCGTTACCCCAGCCTTTCCAAAATCCCCTGCGCGAACTGGCTCAGCGTGTCGTCGCGCGCGCCCATGATCACGACGCGGTCGCCGGGGCGGGCGATTTCCACGATGCGGTCGGCGCAGGCTTCGCGCGCGGGCACGTATTCGGCGTGGCCGCCGTGCGCGCCGATCAGGTGGACGATGCGTTGGCTGCCCTGCGAACGGTCCACGGTGCCGCCGAAATAGACCGGATCGCACAGGATCGGCACGTCGTCGGGGCCGAGCCGGGTGGCGAGCACTTCGGCCAGTTCGGCGCCCATCTGGCGCAGCGGGCCATAGCCGTGGGGCTGGAAGAAGGCGATCACGCGGCCGGGGTGGGCTTTCAGCGTCGCCAGCGTGGCGGCGACCTTTTCCGGGTTGTGGCCGAAGTCATCGATTACGGTAACCCCGGACGTACTGGTGCCAACGATGTCAAAGCGGCGGGCGAGCCCCGCGAAGGTGGCGAGCGCGGCGACGGCCCGCGCCACGGGCACGCCAGCCGCCGTGGCGCCGGCGATCGCCGCCAGCGCGTTGGCCAGGTTGTGCCGGCCGGGCAGCGCCAGCGCCAGCGCATGCCGTTCGCCGGTGCGGCGGTCGATCACGGTCGCGGCGATGCCGGTGGCGGATTCGTCAACGCTATCGGCCGCCACCCCGATCGCCGCGCTTTCGGCAAAGCCGAAGGTGATCGCGTCGCGCGCGCGGGGGAGCAGCGCGCGGCTTTCGGTATCGTCGGCATTGACCACCGCCCGGTCCGCGCGGGCGAGGAAATCGCCGAACAGCGCGCGCAGTTCCTCCAGGCTCTTGTGATCGAGGCTGACGTTGTTGAGCACCGCGACGGTGGGGCGGTAGAGCGCGATCGAACCGTCGCTTTCATCCACTTCGGACACGAACAGATCGCCCCCGCCCACGCGCGCGCTGGCGAAGGGCGCGTCCGGCGTGCGGAAGTTCTTCATCACCGCGCCGTTCATGATCGTGGGATCGGCGCCGGTTTCGGTCAGAACCCAGCCGAGCATGCCCGTGACGGTGGACTTGCCACTGGTGCCGCCGACCGCGATGCGCGTTCCCGTGGCGTTGAACAGCGTGGCGAGCAGGTCCGCCCGGCTCATCCGCGCGCAGCCCAGCGCCTTGGCGCGGACCACCTCGGGCACCGTGTCTTCCACCGCAGCTGACGCGACCAGCACCTGATCGGGCCGGGCGATGCCGCTGCCGTCCTGCGGGAACAGGGTGAAGCCCAGGCTTTCGAGCCAGCCGAATTTCTCGGGCGTGCGCCCCTGATCGCGGCCCCGGTCCGATCCGGCAACGTCCGCGCCCAACCCCTTGAGGATCAGAGCCAGCGGCAACATGCCCGATCCGCCGATGCCGCAGAAGAACCAGGGATGCGAGGTGAGCGAGGGGCCGGGGGCGGGAATGGTGGCTGTCATGCCCTGCTGGGTATGCCGCCTTGACCCGCAACTCAACACCGTCATTCCCCACTTCGCCCGAAGGACGAAACGGGCTAGGGCAGGGCGATGCCCTCGCTGCCCGATCGCCCGATGACACAGATTGCCATTTGCGCGCCGTCCACGCCGTTCACGCGCGAGGATGCGGCGCGCGTTTCCGCGCTGGCGCGGGCGGAGTTTCCCGCGCTTGCTCTGCACTTCCACGATCAGTGCTTCGCCAGCGAAGGTCACTTTGCCGGGCCGGATGCGCTGCGGCTGCGCGCGCTGCTCGAATGCGCCAACGATCCGGCGTTCGATGCGGTGTGGTTCGTGCGCGGCGGCTATGGCGCGAACCGCATTGCGGCCGAGGCGGTGGCGGGCATGGACGACGCGGCGCGGGGCAAGGCTTTCGTCGGCTATTCGGACGGCGGCACGCTGCTGGGCGCGCTCTATCGCGCAAGAATCGGCCATCCGGTCCACGCGCCGATGCCCACCGACATCCGCCGCGCCGGGGGCGAAGCGGCGGTGCGCCGCACGCTGGGCTGGTTCGCGGGATCGGACGCGGGGCTGGAGCCCTCCTTGGGCGAAGCGCCCGCCGTGGCGTTCAACCTGATGACCCTGGCGATGATCGCGGGCACGCCGCTGATGCCCGACATTGCCGGGCATGTGGTGATGGTTGAGGAAGTGGCGGAGCATCACTATGCGGTTGATCGCCTGCTGTTCCACGTTACCGCCCTGCTCGCGCCGATGGGCATTGCCGGGCTGCGGCTCGGCCGGGTGAGCGACGTGCCTGAAAACGACCGTCCGTTCGGCGCCGAACCCGAAGAAATGGCGCGGTACTGGTGCCAAAAGGCCGGCATCCCCTTCCTGGGCGCGGCGGCGATCGGCCATGACATCGATAATAGGATCGTGCCGTTCGGGCTTGCCCCCGGCGAGCCACGGCAATAGGGCGCGCGCCCGAAGCACTTCGAGACGCGCAGGAGCGGAGACAGGATATGAGAGCTTTCGTTTTCCCGGGGCAGGGCAGCCAGAAGGTCGGCATGGGTGTCGAACTGGCCGAAGCCAGCACAATCGCGCGCGAAGTGTTCGAGGAAGTGGACGACGCGCTGGGGCAGAAGCTGTTCCAGATCATGCGGGAAGGCCCCGAAGACGCGCTGACCCTGACCGAGAACGCCCAGCCCGCGATCATGGCCAATGCCATCGCCGTGCTGCGCGTGCTGGAAAAGGAAGGCGGCATCGCGCTGGCCGACAAGGCGGACTTCGTCGCGGGGCACAGCCTGGGCGAATATACCGCGCTCTGCGCCGCGGGGGCCTTCAGCCTGGCCGACACCGCGCGCCTGCTCAAACTGCGCGGGCGTTCGATGCAGGCGGCCGTGCCGGTGGGCGTGGGCGCGATGGCCGCGCTGCTGGGCGCCGACATCGAGAAGGCGACCGCGCTGGCCGAAGCGGCGGCCGAAGGAGAGGTCTGCACCGTCGCCAACGACAACGATCCGACGCAGGTGGTCCTTTCGGGCCACAAGGGCGCGATCGACCGGGCCGTGGCGCTGGTCAAGGAACACGGCATCAAGCGCGGCGTGCTGCTGCCGGTGTCCGCGCCGTTCCATTGCCCGCTGATGCAGCCCGCCGGCGACGCCATGGCCGAGGCACTGGACAAGACCCCGCCCGCCGCGCTGCGCGTGGCCCTGTTCGCCAATGTCACCGCGGCCATGGTCACCGACCCTGCCGACGTGAAGCGCCTGCTGGTGGAACAGGTCACGGGCCGCGTGCGCTGGCGCGAGAGCGCGATCGCGATGAAGGACGCGGGCGTCGAACAGTTCGTGGAACTGGGCGGCAAGGTGCTAGGACCGATGATCAACCGCACGGTGGCGGACGTTTCGGTCACCAGCGTGATCGGCATGGCCGACATCGAGGCGCTGGCGAAGGATTTGTAAGGGATTTCGGTTCGCTGAAATCTCCGCGCCTCTGCGCAAACAAACACAATGGAGCAATCGATGGAACACCGCCTTTTCGATCTTACCGGCATGACCGCCCTCGTTACCGGCGCGGCCGGCGGCATCGGGTCGGCGATCTGTCATGCGCTGGCGCGGCAGGGCGCGCGGCTGGCGCTGTCGGGCACCAATCCCGGCAAGCTGCGCGCATTCCGCGAGGAACTGAATGCGGCTTACGGGCACGATCACGTCGAGATCACCTGCGATCTTTCGAACACCGAACAGGTGGAGCATCTGGTGCCAGCCGCGCTCGATACGCTCGGCAAGCTGGACATTCTGGTCAACAACGCCGGCATCACGCGCGACAACCTGGCCATGCGGATGAAGGACGAGGAATGGGACGCGGTGATCCGCGTCAACCTGGAAGCTGCGTTTCGCCTGATGCGCGCCTCGGCCAAGCCGATGATGAAGGCGCGCTTCGGCCGGATCGTCACGATCACCAGCGTCGTCGGCGCCACCGGCAATCCGGGGCAGGTGAACTATGCCGCCGCCAAGGCCGGGCTAGTCGGCATGTCGAAGTCGCTGGGGCAGGAACTCGCCAGCCGCAACATTACCGTCAACTGCGTGGCGCCCGGCTTCATCCGCACCGCGATGACCGACGTACTGCCCGATGCGCAGAAGGACGCGCTCAACGCCCGCATCCCGATGGGCCGCATGGGTGAGGGCAGCGACATCGGCGCGGCGGTGGCCTATCTCGCATCGAAGGAAGCGGGCTACGTCACCGGTCAGACGCTCCACGTCAACGGCGGCATGGCGATGCTTTCCTGATCGCGATGCGTCTGTCGTTTCCGGAATTGCTGACCCGCGCCGCCGTCTTGCTGGCGGTACTGTCGGCGCTGGCGGGCGTGCCGGCGCAAGCCCGTTCGCCCGAGGCGCTGGCCTGCGCGGTGCAGCGTGCGCCGGCCGGGCTGGACGCGCGCCTTGCCGATGCGATGCTGGCGCAACAGTCCGACGGGCCGGCGCTGCGCGATCTGCAGAACGTGGTCGATCGCTGCGGCGACGATCAGTTCATGGACGATGCGGCGCGCAAGGCCTACTTTTCCTATGCCATGGGGCGCATGGCGCGCGACGTGCTGGGAGACCGGCTCCAGGCCGCCGGCGTGCCCCATGCGCTGATCGACGACGCGCTGGACATCGGCCCCGGCAAGGCCAACAATCCGGCCGAGCAGATCACGCAGGGCGATCTGCGGCGGATCACCATCGCGATGACGGATGCGGGGATCAACCCGGCCTCGGTCACGCCGCAGGCTTGGGCGCTGATCAACGCCTATATCTCGGCCACGGCGGCGATGTTCGACGGGCAACGCAAGCTCGAATAGTTACCGCAACCTTGCTCTTCCCCAAGGTTTTGCGCCATTTATGCACAGCTTCCGCCCGAACGGGGCATGGGCGGCTTGCCCAAGCGGTCCCGTGCGTTAAGGAAGGTGGTCCGAACCGGAGCCGAACCGTGCGATTCCGCGCGATAAGGCCGTTTACACAGCCCGGCGGATGGTGATGTTGCTACTGCGTCTTTGGCAGTGACATGGCGTCCGGCCGACTGGGGGGATCGAGACGAGAATGAAGGCGACGATCGAACGCGCAACCCTGCTGCGGTGCCTGTCCCACGTGCAATCGGTGGTGGAACGGCGCAACACGATCCCGATCCTGTCGAACGTGCTGATCGAGGCTGCGCCCGATGCCACGGTGCGCCTGATGGCCACGGACCTTGATCTGCAGATCGTGGAAACCATGCCCGCCGCCGCTGTCGACCAGCCCGGCGCGATCACCGTATCGGCGCACTTGTTGTTCGACATCGCGCGCAAGCTGCCCGATGGCAGCCAGGTCAGTCTGGAAACGGCGGACAACCGCATGATCGTGAAGGCCGGGCGCAGCCGCTTCCAACTGCCCACGCTGCCGCGCGACGATTTCCCGGTGATCGTGGAAGGCGATCTGCCGACCAGCTTCGAGATCCCGGCGCGCGTGCTCGCCGAACTGATCGACCGCACCCGCTTCGCGATATCGACCGAAGAGACACGGTATTATCTCAACGGCATCTTCCTGCACGTTTCGGACGAGGCGCAGCCCGTGCTGAAGGCGGCGGCGACCGACGGGCACCGTCTGGCGCGCTACACGCTGCCGCGCCCGGATGGTGCCGAAGGCATGCCGGACGTGATCATCCCGCGCAAATGCGTGGGCGAGTTGCGCAAGCTGCTGGAGGAAGTGCTCGATACCAGCGTGCTGATCGATCTTTCGGCCAGCAAGGTGCGCTTCACGCTGGGTGGTGAGAACGGCGTGGTGCTGACCAGCAAGCTGATCGACGGCACGTTCCCCGATTACAGCCGCGTCATCCCCACCGGGAACGACAAGCTGCTCCGGCTCGATCCGCGCAGCTTCTTCGAAGGTGTGGACCGCGTGGCGACGATCGCCACCGAAAAGACCCGCGCGGTGAAGATGGCGCTGGAAACCGATCGTGTGACGCTGTCGGTCACCAGCCCGGACAACGGCACCGCGGCCGAGGAGCTGCCGGCGGATTACACCGCGCAAGGGTTTGAGATCGGCTTCAATGCCAACTACCTCAAGGACATCCTGAGTCAGATCGACGGCGATACGGTGGAACTGCACCTGGCCGATGCCGGCGCGCCCACGCTGATCCGCAAGGACGAGAAAAGCCCGGCGCTGTACGTGCTGATGCCGATGCGCGTCTGATCCATCGCGCCACGGTACGAACGGATGAAGCCCCGCAAGCCCGCGCTTGCGGGGCTTTCCGCATCCGAAAGGTCCGGGAATCTCCTTACGGCCCTGTTGAGGCGGCCTGAAGCACGGTCGGTTACATCGGCCGGGCACAGGAGGATCAAGGCCGTGGACGACAAGCGACAGGATTTCAGCAGGAAGATTGCCTTCTTCGCCATCGGCGAGAAGGATCAGGCGCATTTCCCCGCGATTTTGCGGGCGTTGGCCAAGCATGCGCCGCCGGCGCTGGATCGGCTTTACGATGGCATCGCCGCCGAACCCGCGCTTTCGGGCTTCTTCAGTTCGCAGGCGATGGTGGACCACGCCAAGCAAAAGCAGCTCGATCACTGGCGCCAGATGTTCGAGGGGCGGCCCGATGAGGCCTACAACGCGCGGGCGCGCCGGATCGGCCACATCCATGCGAAGATCGGGTTGGAGCCGGGTTGGTACATCGGCGCCTATGCCGGGGTGCTGGCCGATGTGATCGTGGCGATGGCGGCGGGGTCCGGTCTTGGCGTGACCGGATCGCGCAAGCTGGGCCAGGCGATCAGCGCCATGTTGAAGATGGCCATGCTGGACATGGAAATCGCGCTTTCGACCTATTTCGATGCCGCCAACGAGGCGCTGCGCAGTTCCGTGATCGACAAGCTGGGCGATTCGCTGCGCAAGATGACCGATGGCGATTTCACCGCCAGGCTTACCGACTTGCCGAGCGAGTTCATCGAGCTTCAGAACGATTTCGAGACGATGCGCGAAAAGGTGCGCGTGGCGCTTTCCGCTGTCTCCGAAACCGCCCAGAACGTTGACCTTGGCGCGCGGGAAATCCGCGAGGCATCGCACGATCTCGCGACGCGCACCGAAGAGCAGGCCGCTTCGCTGGAAGCGGCGTCCGCTTCGATGACGACGCTGGCAAGCAGCGTGCAGACCACCGCCGAAGACGCCTGGCACATGCGCGATTCGGTGCAGCAGGCGCACAACGATGCCCAGCAGGGCGGTGCGGTGGTGGGCGAGGCGGTTCACGCCATGAACGACATCCACCGGTCCGCGCAGGAGATCGGCAAGATCATCTCGGTGATCGATGGCATCGCGTTCCAGACCAACCTGCTGGCGCTCAACGCCGGCGTGGAGGCGGCGCGGGCCGGCGATGCGGGGCGCGGGTTCGCCGTCGTCGCCAACGAGGTGCGCGCGCTGGCGCAACGGTCGGCCGAGGCCGCGCTCGACATCAAGAAGCTGATCGGGGAAAGTTCGGTCCAGGTGGAACGCGGCGTCGAACTGGTCGGCCAATCCGGCGATACGTTCGCCCGGATCGTCGCCAAGGTCGGCGAGATTGCGGACCTTGCCAACAACATCGCGACCGTCGCGGGTGAGCAGGCGAGCCATATCGGCCAGACGCGCGAAACGGTGCGTGAACTGGACGTGATGACCCAGCAGAACGCCGCCATGGTGGAAGAGGCGACCGCCGCCGCGCGCAACCTTGCCGGGGAGGCCGATCGCATGGCCGAACTGGTCGGCCATTTCGTGCTCGAAGCGAACAAGGGCGGCTACCCGCGCCGTATGGCGCGGGCGGCCTGATCGCCCGCGTCGGTCAGATATCGACGATGATCTTGCCGAAATGCGCTCCGCTCGCCTGATGCCGGAAGGCATCGGCGAGGGCGGCCAGCGGGAAATGGCGATCGAGCACGGGCCGGATGCCGTTGGCCTCCACGCCGGCGATCATCGCCAGCTGGTCCGATCGCGATCCGACCGTCAGCCCCTGCACGCGCAGGTTCTTGGCCATCAGCAGCGCGGTCTGCACCGGCCCGGCGAAGCCCGTGAGCACGCCGATCAGTGCGACATGCCCGCCCACACGCGCCGCCATCATCGACTGATCGAGCGTTCCCGCCCCGCCGATCTCGACCACGGTATCCACGCCGCGCCCGCCGGTGAGTTCCAGCGCCTTCGCGCCCCAAGCGGGCACTTCGCGGTAATTGATCGTCTCGTCCGCGCCCAGCGCACGCAGCCGTTCCAGCTTCTCGCCCGACGAACTCGTCGCGATCACCCGCGCGCCCGCCGCCTTGGCGAACTGGAGCGCGAAGATCGAGACGCCGCCCGTGCCCTGCACCAGCACGGTATCGCCCGGCTTGGTCGCGCCATCGACGAACAGGGCGCGCCACGCGGTAAGGCCTGCGCAGGTCAGCGTCGCGGCCTCGGCGTGCGAATAGCCCGCCGGTGCGCGGGTAAACCAGTGCGCCGGCACGACCACGTCTGTCCGCGCATAGCCGTCGATCCCGTCTCCTGGGACGGTGGTGAACGCGCTTGACGGCGGCGGGCCGCTGTCCCAGTCGGTGAAGAACGTCGAGACCACCGCATCGCCCACCGTGACGCCCCGGACACCATCACCCACGGCCACCACTTCGCCCGCGCCGTCCGACATCGGAATCCGCCCGGCGGCCGCCGGCAGCATGCCCGTCACTACCGCGAAATCGTGGTAGTTGAGCGACGAGGCGGCGAGGCGCACGCGGATCTGGCCCGATCCCGGCGCGCCGGGATCGGGAAGGGTATCGGCATGGAGGCTGTCGAGCGTGGCGGGCGCGCCGACGCGGATGGCCTGCACTTCGCTCATTCGGCGGCCTCCAGGGCTTCCACGCGCTGCGGTCCGCGCACCAGCCCGCCCGGCGTCGCCCCGGTCCACGCGCCCTTGCGGAAGGTCACCACGCCGGACTTGATCGTCGCGTCATAGCCTTCGGCCTTCTGGAGCAGGCGCTTGCCGCCCGCCGGCAGGTCGAAATCGAGCCAGGGCCGCAGCAGCTTCAGGTTGTCGAAGTCGATCACGTTGATGTCCGCGATGTAGCCCGGCGCGAGCACCCCGCGATCGTCGAGGCCATAAAGCCGCGCGGTATCGTGGCACTGGCGCTTGACCGCGTGTTCCAGCGTGAGCCGGCCTTCCGCGCGGTCCTTGGCGCGCTTGCGGTCGCGCACCCAGTGCTGGAGCATGAAGGTGGGGCTGGCCGCATCGCAGATCGTGCCACAGTGCGCGCCGCCGTCCGACAGCGAATTGACGCAATCGTCGCGGGCCTGCAGCGCTTCGAGGAAATCGAGATTGCCATCGGCATAGTTGAGGATCGGCAGGTAGATGAAGCCGGTGCCGTCCTGTTCCATCATCAGGTCATAGGCATAGGCGTCCGGCGCCATGCCGCGTGCCGCCGCCCGCGCGGCGATGCTGGCTTCGGCCTGCGGTTCGTAATCGAAATCATCGTCCATCTGGTACTGGTTGAACCAGCCTTCCGCGATCATGCGGAAGAGGTGGATGATGTCGCTCTCCGGATAGACATTGGCTTCGGCCAGCAGCTTCTCGCGAAACGCGGGGTCTTTCAGGCGGGCAAGCTGTTCGTCCCACGGCAGATCGGCAATGGCGATGTAGCTCGGGCGGAAGCGGAACGGGTGCACCGTGCCGCGCCAGGCCATGACGATGCCGTTCCCGCGCAGCGCGATTTGCGCGACGATATTGGCCCCTTGCGCGTTCTGCCGGTCCATTTCCGCGATCTGTTCGGACAGCGGCAGTTCCTTGGCGATCGACTGGAGCGCGGCGAACGTCACAGGCAGGCCGGTTTCGCGGCTGATTGCGCCCATCCAGCCGAATTCGTCCCATTCACGCTTCATGTCGGACGCGATTTCGAACACCCCGTGGCCGACGCGGCCCATGGCGCGGCCGATGCGGATCAGTTCCTCGGCGGTGGCGGTGGTGCCGGGCACGAGTTCGCCATCGACCGACTTGTGGATCACGGTGCGGCTGGTGGAGAAACCCAGCGCGCCGGCGCGCACGCCTTCCTCCACGATCGCGGCCATGCGATCCATGTCCTCGTCGGTCGGCACGGCGCCGGGCCGTTCGCGATCGCCCAGCACATAGGCGCGCACCGCGCCATGCGGAACGTGGGTGGCAACGTCCACGCTGCGCGGCAGGCGCTCCAGCGCGTCGAGATATTCGGGGAAGGTTTCCCAGTCCCACTTCATGCCTTCGGCCAGCGCGGTGCCGGGGATGTCCTCCACGCCTTCCATCAGGCCGATCAGCCAGTCGTGCCGGTCGGGCGCTGCCGGCGCGAAGCCCACACCACAGTTGCCCATGACCACGGTGGTCACGCCGTGCCAGGACGAGGGCGCCATTTCCGCATCCCACGTCGCCTGCCCGTCATAATGCGTGTGGATGTCAACCCAACCGGGCGCCACGATGCGGCCGCTGGCGTCGATTTCCTCGGCGGCGTCGCCCTGGACGGTGCCAACGGCGGCGATCAGCCCGTCGCGTACGGCGACATCGCCCTTGAAGCGCGGACGGCCGGTGCCATCGACGATGGTGCCGTTGCGAATGATGAGATCGTATTGGGGCATGCGCTTGCTCCTCTCCCCGCGCGGCCGCGTGTTGGTCAGGAGCGGGCCGTCGCGTTTAACCGTGTGATTAACGCACGTCTGCGCGCGGGGGTCAATCCGTTGCGTGCGGCAACTGATCCGAATGAAACGCGGCTTCGCCGCATCGCGGAGCGCTGCGTCAGCCCCGTGCGCGGATCATATCGGCCACATCAACGAACTTCTCGCGGGGGGCACCGCTGCGCGCGCGCGCCGATTCGGCTTCCTCGATGCGTTTCCAGTCGCGGAACGTCACCACATCGAGCTTACGCGTTTCGGCCAGCGCGTCGAATCCGGCGCGACCGGCCTTGCCTGCACCTTCACCGATGTCCGCGGCGATCTGTTCGATGATCGCGAATCCGTCCGGACGGTTGGTGCCGATGGTGCCGGAAGGTCCGCGCCTCGCCCAGCCAACGCAGTAGAGGCCGGGCAGGATGCGCCCCTCGTCGTTGGCGAAGCGGCCCGCCCGTTCGTCGAAGGGAACGCCTGGGATCGGCACCGTGCGATAGCCGATGCAACTGACCACCAGACTGGCGGGAAGCTCATAGAATTCGCCGGTGCCGACTGCACGGCCATCTTCGATGCGCGTGCGCTCGACTTCGATCGCCTCCACCTTGCCGGTGCCGAGCAGGGCGCGGGGGGCGCCGAAGAAATCGAACTCGATCGCGATGTCCGCGCCCGTGGCATCATTACGGGCAAAGGCGCGCAGATGGCTGACGGACTTGCGGATGCCCGGCTCCAGCAGGGCGTCCTTGCTTTCGTCCGGCAGGTCCTGCGGATCGACCGCGGGCGTGCCGCGCGAAAGATGGCCCAGTTCGCCCAGTTCCTTGGGCGTCATCATGATCTGGTGCGGGCCGCGCCGGCCCAGGATCACGATCCGGCGCAGCTTCGAAACATCGAGCGCGTCGAGCGCGTGCGCCACGATGTCGCTCCCGGCGAACTCGTCGCGCGTCTTGGACAGGATCCGCGCCACGTCGAGCGCCACGTTGCCCATGCCGATGACCACGGCGGTATCGCCCGAAAGATCGGGCGCGAGCGAGGTGAATTCGGGGTGGCCGTTGTACCACCCGACGAAAGCCGCACTGCCGAAGACGTTGCCCAGCCGATCGCCGGGCAGGTCGAGCGGCCGGTCCCGCGGGGCGCCGGTGGCGAGGACCACCGCGTCGTAGAACCCGCCCAGTTCCTCGATGCTCACATCCTGGCCGATGGTAACGTTGCCCACGAAGCGCACGTTGTCCGACAGCGCGGTCTGTTCATAGCGGCGCGAGACGCCCTTGATCGACTGGTGATCCGGCGCGACGCCGGTGCGGATCAGGCCGAACGGAACGGGCAGACGGTCGAATATGTCGACCTTTACATCTTCGCCCCACTGCTTGAGGGCGGCTTCGGCGGTGTAGTATCCGGCGGGACCGGAACCGATAATGGCGATATGCCGCATTCATTCTCCCGCGCTTGGTCTGTTTCAGGGGATGCTAGCGCGCGGCGGGGAAAAGGGAAGCGGCGTGTGCGGTCAGCCCTTGCGGGCGGTGGCATCGAGAAACGCGCGCACGCGATTCCCGAACGAGACCGGGTCTGACAGCATGAACAGGTGCCCGCCGCCGCGAAACATCTGGAGCTGGCTGCCGGGAATCGCGTTGTGCAGGAAGTGCGAATTGGCGGGCGGGATCAACTGATCGTCCTCGTCCGCCATGATCAGCGTGGGCGGGGAGATCAGCGGCAGGAAGGGAACGCTGCTCCACGTGCCGAACGCGGTCATCTGGCAGGCCCAGCCCAGCGGGGAGGGCGCCTTGGCGGCGTTCAGGGACACGCTGCCGCGCCCGCCGCCGTTGTAGAGCGAGGCCAGGTTGCGGCGCAGCGCCCGTTCCACCGTATATTCCATCGGATCGACGAGGTGGCTGAACATCGAACCGTTGGCAGGCACCATCGTAGCGCCGCCCGATGCGGTGGCGGCCAGGATCAGGCCACCGGTCTTGGCGCGGTGCTGGAACGCGAATTGCTGCGCCACCGCGCCTCCCCAGCTGATGCCGGCAATGTCGGCACGGTCGATCCGCAGCCGATCGAGCAGCGTCGCCAGGGTCAGCGCCATGCAGGGTATGGTATAGGGGAAGACGGGATCGGGCGACTTGCCGATGCCTGGCATGTCGATGCTGATGATCCGGCGATCGTCTAGTTCCCGCGCCACCGGCTCCAGCAATTCGATGTTCATGCCGATGCCGTTCAGCAAGACCAGCGGCCGCCGCCCGGTGGCTGCGCGATGCCACTGTCCCATGCGCAGCCGCCGCCCGGCAACGCCGATCATTGAAAATTCCGCTGTAGCCGACACGAACCGAAACCAAGCCTCCGCAAATCTGCGCCGGGTTAGCATGGCGCGACCGCACGAGAAAGGGCGGACCGAAGCCGTTTCCGAGGTGGGTCGCTTAACCGTTTCTCAAAGCAAATCGGGCAATCGGAGCCCATGCCCGATCGTGATGGTTCCCGCTTGCAGACAGTGTCCCAGGATGATGGGACGATTCCAGCCGGCGTGCGCGATTTCGCGCGCACGCACCGCCGCCGGGATCGCCCCAGCCCGATGCAGGATGGCACCGCGATGTCGAACTTCCTGTTCGGCGTGGGGCGCGAAAACAACCTGATCGCCAAGGAATGGCCGCAGATGGGCATTGCCATGCTCGGCGGCTTGGTGGCGCTCACGGGGCTGAACATGGTGGTGCCGCCGCTGGTGCCGACGGTGCTGGCGGGCATAGCGATCGTCGTGGCGTTCTGTTCCGTGTTCGCGGTGCGGCTGGAGCAGACCAAGCGGCTCTCCACCGGGCAGCGGATGAGCCTGATGGGGCTGGTGATCGGCCTGCCGATGATGCTCTACGGCTCCGCCATCGGCCTGCTGGCCATGGCCGGCCTGATGCCCTGGCTGCAATGTCTGGCGGTGCTGGTGACGATCTCGCTGCTGGCGAGCGTGACGGAATCGGGCAGGCTGGCGGGTGTGCTTGTCGCGCAGATCGCAATGTGGTCGGGCGTGACGTGCGTGGCCAGCCGTATGGGCGGCTTCACCACGCTGGCGATCGGCACCGTCATCACGGTCATCGCCTTCCTGCGCCAGCGCCAGATTGAGCAGCTTGCGCAGGAACAGGCCGAAGAGGCCCAGCGGGTGCATGCCCGGGCGCAGGAGCTTCTCGCCGAATACGAGGAGACCGGGCAGGGCTGGTTCTGGGAAACCGACCGGCGCGGGCAACTGATCTATCTGTCCGCGACCGTGGCCGAAACGATCGGCCGCAAGGCGGAACATCTCCTCGGCAAGCCTTTCACCGATCTGTTCGACCTGTCCGAACAGTCGGGCGACGGCGAGCGCACGCTCACCTTCCACCTTTCGGCGCGTTCCAGCTTCAGCGAACTCGCGGTGCGCGCGGCCTGCCGCGACGACGAGCGCTGGTGGTCGATCACCGGCCGCCCGACCTATGACACCTTCAACAACTTCCAGGGCTTTCGCGGTTCGGGCGCGGACCTGACCGAGAAGCGCCGGTCGCAGGAACACGCCTCGCGCCTGGCGCATTTCGATTCGCTCACGGGCCTGTCCAACCGCTTCCGCATCTCGCAGACGCTGGAGAAGATTCTCAACGCGCCGCAGGAGCAGCATCGGGAGTGCAGCGTGTTCCTGCTGGATCTCGACCGCTTCAAGCAGGTCAACGATACCATGGGGCACCCCGCCGGCGATGCGCTGCTCAAGCAGGTGGCGCAGCGACTGGAGCGCACGGTGGGTGCGATGGGGCGCGTCGGCCGCCTCGGCGGCGACGAATTCCAGGTCATCTTCCCGGGCAAGATCGATCGCGACGAATTGGGGCATCTCGCCGCGCGGGTCATCGAGGCGCTTTCGCAGCCCTATTCGCTGGAAGGCAGCCGGGTCACCATCGGCGCGTCGATCGGCATCGCGCTGGCGCCCGACGACGGCGTGACCAGCGAGGCGCTGATCCGCAACGCCGACCTTGCGCTCTATGCGGCGAAGGACGGCGGGCGCGGTCGCTATCATTTCTACGCGGCCGACCTGCACAGCGACGCCGAGGAACGTCGCAAGATGGAGGACGAGCTGCGCGACGCCGTGGCGAATGGCGGGCTCGAACTCTATTACCAGCCGGTCGTGCAGACGGCGACCGAGAAGATCACCGGGTTCGAGGCGCTGCTGCGCTGGAACCATCCGCAGCACGGGTTCGTTTCGCCGGCCAAGTTCATCCCGATCGCCGAGGATACGGGCATGATCGCCGCGATCGGCGAATGGGCGCTGCGCACCGCCTGCAAGGATCTGGCGCGCTGGCCCGCGAACGTGCGCGTGGCGGTCAACGTTTCGGCTTTGCAGTTCGCCAACCCGGCGCTGCCCTCGATCGTCACGCAGGCGCTGGCCCACGCGCAGGTCGATCCGCAGCGGCTGGAACTCGAAATCACCGAAAGCGTGTTCATCAACGATGACGAGGGCACCGAACAGATGTTCCGTGCGCTGAAGGCTATCGGCGTGCGCATGGCGCTGGACGATTTTGGCACCGGCTATTCCTCGCTCGGCTACCTGAAGAAGGCGCCGTTCGACAAGATCAAGATCGACCAGAGCTTCGTGCGTGGCGCGACCCAGCCGGGCAGCATCAACGGCGCCATCATCGCCTCGATCGTCAGCCTGGCCGAAGCGCTGGGCATGGAAACCACGGCGGAAGGCGTCGAGACGTTCGACGAGCTGGATCTGGTGCGCGAACTAGGATGCAGCCATGTGCAGGGCTATATCTACGAGCGCCCGCTGTCCGCGCTGGATGCCGCGGCGCGCCTGTCCACCGGCCTGATCGCGGTAGCGCACGGCCCCCGGTCCGCCCGCGCGCCGCGCCAGGCCATGCTGCGCAAGGTGGTGCTGGAACACGGCGGCCATCGCTACAACGGCACGGTCCGCAACATCTCGCAGTCCGGCGCGCTGATCGAAGGGCTGTGGAACGTCCCGCCCGAGACGAGTTTCCGGTTCTATCTGTCGGAAACCTATGCCGTCACCGCGATCTGCAAGTGGAGCGAGGGCGAGCGCATGGGCGTGGAGTTCGCCGAGCCGCTGCACCTGGATGAAAACGGGCGGATCGCGGCGGTGGCGGTGAAGGCGGTGCCGGCCGTGCAGACCGAACCGGCGGGCCTGCGCAAGGTGGGATGACGAAGGTGGCTGACTTGTGCGCCCGCCGCTGCTAACGGCGGCGCATGACCGAGCTTGCACTGATCCGTAACTTCTCGATTATCGCCCATATCGACCATGGCAAATCGACGTTGGCCGACCGCCTGATCCAGTTCACGGGCGGCCTGACCGACCGCGAGATGAGCGCGCAGGTGCTCGATAACATGGACATCGAGAAAGAGCGCGGGATCACCATCAAGGCCCAGACCGTCCGCTTGAATTACAAAGCCAAGGACGGGCTGACCTATGAACTGAACCTGATGGACACCCCTGGCCACGTCGACTTCGCCTACGAGGTCAGCCGCAGCCTGGCCGCCTGCGAAGGCGCGCTGCTGGTGGTGGACGCGGCGCAGGGCGTGGAAGCGCAGACGCTGGCCAACGTCTATCAGTCGATCGAGCACGACCATGAGATCGTGCCCGTCATCAACAAGATCGACCTGCCTGCCGCCGAGCCGGAAAAGGTCAAGGCCGAGATCGAAGAAGTGATCGGGCTAGATGCGAGCCAGGCGGTGCTGACCAGCGCCAAGAGCGGCATCGGCATCGAGGACGTGCTCGACGCTGTGGTCGCGCGCATCCCCCCGCCCAAGGGCGACCGGACCCGCCCGCTCAAGGCGATGCTGGTCGACAGCTGGTACGATCCGTACCTGGGCGTCGTCATCCTGGTGCGCGTGGTCGACGGGGTGATCAGGAAGGGCCTGCAGGTAAAGTTCATGCAGGGCGGCACCGAACACCTGATCGACCGCGTCGGCTGCTTCACGCCCAAGCGCGAGGAACTGCCGGAACTGGGGCCGGGCGAAATCGGCTTCATCACCGCGCAGATCAAGGAGGTCGAAACCGCCAAGGTCGGCGACACGATCACCACGGTCAAGGCGGGCGCCGTTGAGGCTCTGCCGGGCTACAAGGAAGTGCAGCCGGTGGTGTTCTGCGGCTTGTTCCCGGTGGATGCCGCCGATTTTGACAAGCTGCGCGAAAGCATCGCCAAGCTGCGCCTGAACGACGCCTCGTTTTCGTTCGAGATGGAATCGAGCGCGGCGCTGGGCTTCGGCTTCCGCTGCGGGTTCCTGGGGTTGCTTCACCTGGAAATCATCCAGGAGCGGTTGAGCCGCGAGTACGATCTGGACCTGATCACCACCAGCCCGTCGGTGGTCTATCGCATCCAGTTGCGCGCGAGCAAGACCGATGATGCGCGCGAAATCCTGCTGCACAACCCGGCGGACTACCCCGATCCCAACCGGATCGAGCAGATCGACGAGCCGTGGATCAAGGCGACGATCTACACGCCCGACGAGTACCTCGGCTCGATCCTCAAGCTGTGCCAGGACCGGCGCGGCATCCAGACGGGCCTCACTTACGTCGGCGGGCGCGCGCAGGTGAATTACGAGCTGCCGCTGAACGAGGTGGTGTTCGACTTCTACGACCGGCTGAAGTCGATCAGCCGGGGCTATGCCAGCTTCGACTACGAACAGATCGGCCTGCGCGAGGGCGATCTCGTCAAGATGAGCATTCTCGTCAACAACGAGCCGGTCGACGCGCTGAGCATGATCGTGCACCGCGCGGTGGCCGAGGAGCGCGGGCGCGGCATGTGCGAGCGGTTGAAAGACCTGATCCCGCGTCACCTGTTCAAGATCCCGATCCAGGCGGCGATCGGCGGCAAGGTGATCGCGCGCGAGACGATCGCAGCGCTGCGCAAGGACGTGACCGCCAAGTGCTATGGCGGCGACATCACCCGCAAGAAGAAGCTTCTGGAAAAGCAGAAGAAGGGCAAGGCGCGGATGCGCGAATACGGCAACGTGCAAATCCCGCAGGAAGCCTTCATCGCTGCGCTGCGCATGGGCGAGGAATAGGGGGCCGAAGGCAGCTCCGGCCCTCCGTTCCTTCAGAAGGCGTAGCGGATCGAGGCGCGCACCTGGCGCGGTTCGACCGGGTGGATGTGCCGGTCTTCCACGCCGTCCGCCGGTTCGCCTTGCAGCCGCGAGGCGTAGAAATAGGTGATGTCGGCGTCCTTCGCATCGAACAGGTTGAGCACATCCAGCCCCAGCTTGATCCGGCCGCGCGTGTAATAGGCGCCGAGGTTCATCAGCGTGGTCGGATCGGAGCGCACACTGTCATCCTCGATCAACGGCGCCGCGCCGAAATGGCGCAACCGCAGCGACGCGCTGAGGCCCTTGCCGAAATCCACCGCCGCGCCGGCTGAAATCACGTTGCTGACCGCGTTGGGAATGAACGTGGCGCCGGGCGCGACGCCGTGGAACCGCGCGTGCGTGGCGGCGGCCGAGGCGTCGAGCGTCAGCCAGCCGGTCGGCCGCCAGAACAGGCTGCCTTCCACGCCATAGCGGCGCGTGGCATCGTTCGGTTCGGTCGTGCCGCCATCGCCCACGAACACCAGTTCGGAGCCGAGGCTCAGCCAGAACCCGACGAGCGAGGCGGTGAAGTGCGGGGTTTCCACGCGCGCGCCCAGTTCCGCGCCGCGCGCCTTGACCAGCACCTGCACGCGCTCGGCCGGATCGCCGGTTGCCGGATCGACGCGGATCGACGCTCCGCGCACGTCGTTGGAATGGAAGCTCTCGCCATAATTGGCGTAGAATTCGAGATGGTGCGCCGCGCGCCAGGCCAGCGCCACCTTGGGGCTGAGCAGCGCGTCCGATCCCTTGCCCGAATTGACCGGCAGCGTGCGGGCATCGATATCGTAGCCATAGACGTCGCCGCGCAGGCCCAGCGTCAAGCGCAGCCGGTCGGTCAGCGCGGCGGTGCCTTCGGCGAAGAGCGCGCCGGAATATTCATCGACCTTGTCCTGCCGCACGGTGCCGCTGCGCGCGCCGGCGATGGAACTGTAGAGGCCGATCGTGCCGATGTGGTCCCAGCGCGCATCGCCGCCTACCGCGAACATGACGGGCACGCCGCCGAGCCGGACGGGCGCGAAATCGTGCCGCACCGAACCGCCGAACACGCCGCGCCGGTCGGCTTGCTGGAATTCGTCGCCGTTGACCGGATCGTTCAGGAAGTAGGTGAAATTCGAGGTCAGGCGGAAGTCGTAATAGAGCGCATACGCGTTGAGCTTCGTACCTCCCAAAGTGGCGTTGGCGGTCAACCCCAGCCGCGTGGTGCGCCCGCCCAGCGCCGGATCGATATTGCCCCAGCGGCTGACGAGGCCGCTGGCGATGGCGCGTTCGGGCACCTGGTCGGTAGCGTTCCAGGTGGCGTGATAGCCGTTGAAGGAGAGGCTCCAGCCATGGTCCTTCGTGCCCTGTGACAGCTTGACCAGCCCGTTCACCTTCTTGAGATCCTCGTTGAGATCCCAGGGACCGTTGGAGCGGGTGCCGTCGATCGCCACCAGCAGATCGCCATCGCCCACGCCCGCGCTGCCGGCGGCGAGGGCGCGGTAATAGCCGTACATGCCCACGGTCGCTTCGGCGATGGGACGGGCAAGGCGGCTGGCGGTGGTGAACTGCACGGTACCGGCGGCCGAGAAATCGCCCACGTCGGCGAAATAGGGGCCTTTGCGGTAGTCGATCCGCTCGACCAGTTCGGGGATCAGGAAGTTGAGGTCGAGATAGCCCTGTCCATGGCCGTGCGTGCGCATGTTCACCGGCACGCCATCGACGAAGCCCGCGAAATCGGTGCCGTGGTCCAGGTTGAAGCCGCGCAGGAAATACTGGTTGGCCTTGCCCGTGCCCGAATGCTGCGTGGCGATCACGCCGGGCACGTTCTCGACCAGTTCGCCCACGCGGCTCAGCGGCTTGTTCTCAAAGTCCTGGTAGCCGACCACGCCCTGCGATCCGGAGATCGCGGTGCCGATCTGCGGCAGCGCGCGGCCATAGACGACGATGTCGTCGCCGGGCGGCGGCGCTTCCTCGGCGGCAAGCGCGGCGTGCGTGCACGCCAGGCACAAGACCGCTGCAATAGCGGCCATGGTCGTTTCGGGAACACCGGTTTGCCCGGCTCGCATTGCTTTGCCCACTGCCCGCTCATTCCGTCCCATTGTATGCAGAACTTAAAAATACTTCATACTATCGGGTGTTACAACCATTATGCGTTTCTTCCACCTCTCGCCACGATCCCGCAATTTCGCGCTGTTCGTGCCGTGGTTCGGCGCTAGGATAAATGCCGCACCGCACAGCACCACGCGGACCGTGACCGAAAGAGGAGACGCATGGCCATTCCCGATGACATCTTTACCGAACCCGAGGACGTCGATCCTGACGCGCTGGCCAATCTGGGTCCGTTGCGCCATCTGGCCGGCATCTGGGAAGGGCGCGGTGGCATCGACATCGCGCCGAAGGCCGACGGTCCAGAACGGCGCGCCTATTACGAGCGGATCGAGATGCAGCCGATCGATCCGCAGGCCAATGGCCCCCAGCTGCTCTACGGGCTGCGCTATCACCAGCACATCAACACGGTGGAGGAGGACATCACCTTCCACGACCAGGTGGGGTTCTGGCTGTGGGAGCCGGCGACAGGCCTGATCATGCAGACGCTGGCCATCCCGCGCGGGCAGATCGCCATGGCTTCGGGCCACGCCGGAAAGGACGATACACGCCTTTCGCTCTCCGCCGAACGGGGCAGGACCGACTACGGCATCTGTTCGACGACCTTTCTGGAAGAGGCGTTCCGCACCGATCGTTACCAGATCGACGTGACCTTCAACGCCGACGGATCATGGAGCTACGTCAGCGACACCACGCTGGTGGTACGCGGCAAGGAGCCGTTCGCGCACCGCGACCGCAACAAGCTGGTCAAGGTGGGCGAGGCCGATCTCAACCCGTGGCTGAGCATCATCCGGGGTGGCGCAAAGCCATGACAGGCGAAGCCGGATAAGCGGAAACGGATAACGGAGGGGATATGACCGTATCGGCGAAAGTAGCCGTCTGCCGGGGCAAGGACACCCCGTTCACGATTGAGGACGCCACGCTGGACGCGCTGCGGCCCGACGAACTGCGCGTGAGGATCGTGGCCTGCGGCGTGTGCCACACCGATCTGGCGGTGCGCGACGGGCAACTGCCCGTGCCGCTGCCGATCGTGCTGGGCCACGAAGGGGCTGGTATCGTCGAGGCCGTTGGCAGCGCGGTCACCGCCGCAAAACCGGGCGACCGAGTGCTGATGAGCTTCAACAGCTGCGGCGATTGCCCCAGTTGCGCGATCGAGGCGCCGACCTATTGCTACAACTTCTTCCCGCACAACTGGTCCGGCACGCGGGCGGACGGTTCGCCGACGCTCTTTCGCGATGGTGCGCCGCTCCACGCCAATTTCTTTGGTCAGTCGAGCTTCGCCACCCATGCCATCGCGCACCAGCGCAACGTGGTGGTCGTGCCCGAAAGCGCCGCCGCGATCCCGCTGGAACGGCTGGCGCCGCTGGGCTGCGGGCTGATGACCGGCGCGGGCGCGGTGCTGCGCAGCATGAAGGTGCGCGCCGGGATGCCGGTCGCGGTGTTCGGCACAGGCACGGTCGGCATCGCCGCGATCATGGCGGCGCGGATTGCCGGGGCCGATCCGATCTTCGCGGTCGACATCAACGACGAACGCCTGGCGCTCGCCCGCGAACTGGGCGCGACGCACACGGTGAATGCGCGCGAGGATGTGGCCGTCGCGATCCGCGCGGTCTGCCCGACCGGGCTTGGCTATGCCCTCGACACGACCGGCATCGCCCGCGTGATCGAAGGGGCGTTCGACCTGCTGGCGCCCAAGGGCAAGCTGGCGATGGTCGGCGCGTCGGGGCCTGAGGCCATGCTGGCCTTCAACGAAACGGCGTTCATGGGGCAGGGGCGCACCGTGATGGGCGTGCTGGGCGGCGACAGCGACATCGGTCCGTTCCTGCGCGAACTGATCGACCTTCATGTCGCAGGGCGTTTCCCGTTCGATCGCCTGATCGGCTATTTCGATTTCGACGCCATCGACGCGGCGGTGCACGCCAGTGAGACCGGCAGCGTGGTCAAGCCGGTGCTGCGCATTACGCCCGAATAGCGGCCTCTGCATGACGCTCGAACAGTTGCGCATTTTCGTGGCCGTGGCCGAAGCGCTCAACATGCGCGCGGCGGCGGAGCGCCTGCACCTGACGCAGCCCGCCGTCAGCGCCGCCATCGCCGCGCTGGAGGAACGCCACGCCACGCGCCTGTTCGATCGCGTGGGGCGCGGGCTGGAACTGAACGACGCGGGCCGCGCCTTCCTGCCCGAAGCGCGCGCGGTGCTGGCGCAGGCGGCCGACGCGTTGGGCGTGCTGGACGATCTGGCGGGGCTGAAGCGGGGCGACTTGCGCATCGCCGCCAGCCAGACGGTCGCGACGTACTGGTTGCCGCGCCGCATGGCCGCCTTCGCGGCCGCCTACCCCGGCGTTACGCTGCATCTCGAAGTCGGCAACACTGCGCAGGCGGTGGCGGCGCTGTTGGCGGGCGAAGCGGATCTCGGTTTCGTCGAGGGCGAGGTCGATGCGGAATTGCTGTCCGTCGAGCGGATCGGTGGTGATCGCCTGGCGCTCTATGCTGCGCCCGAACACCCGCTCGCCGGCCGCCCGCTCGGGCGCGAGGACATCGCGGCCGCGTGCTGGGTGCTGCGCGAGCAGGGATCGGGCACGCGCAACCACCTGGAGCACAGCTTGCACGCGCGGTTCGGCCTGACGATGGCCGATCTCGACGTGCGGCTGGAGCTTCCTTCCAACGGCGCGGTGCTGGAAGCGCTGGGCGCGGGCGGATTGGTGACGGCAGTATCCGATCTGGCCGCCGGGCCACGCGTGGCGGCGGGCCTTGTCCGCGAACTCGATTGCGCGCTGGTCGAGCGCGATTTCCTGCTGCTGCGGCATCGCGCACGGCGCGTCAGCCGCGCGGCACAAGCATTCCTTGATACGGCACGGAATTGATCCGTCGGCAAAACGCCGGGTGCCTGCGGCTTGAAATACGCGGTTTTGATTGACTTTCGTGCCCGGCCACCTACCGCGCGCTTTCATACCCAGTTCATCCGGCGGATCGTTAGAGCACGTCGCCCGCGGACTGCTCCCAATCCAGCCGAGAAGCCCTGTTCCATGCCGTTTTCGACCCTTCCTGAATCCGTTGCCGCCGCGCTTGCCGAGCGCGGCTATCAGGCACCTACGCCCGTGCAGGCCGCCGTACTGGAGCCGGAGGCCGAGGGCCGCGACCTGCTCGTTTCCGCGCAGACCGGCTCAGGCAAGACGGTGGCGTTCGGCGTGGCCATGGCGGCGGACCTGCTGGCGGCCTGCTCCGTTCCCGATGGCAACAAGGCGCCGCGTGCGCTGGTGATCGCGCCCACGCGCGAGCTGGCGTTGCAGGTCAGCAAGGAACTTGCCTGGCTGTTCGGCAAGGCAGGCCTGCGCATCGTCACCTGCGTCGGCGGGATGGACCCGGTGCGCGAACGGCGCGCGCTGTTCCAGGGCTCGGACATCGTCGTCGGCACGCCCGGCCGCCTGCGCGATCATCTGGAGCGCGGCGCGCTCGACCTCTCTGCCGCCGCCTTCGCGGTGCTCGACGAGGCGGACGAGATGCTCGACATGGGCTTCCGCGACGATCTCGAGGAACTGCTAGACGCGACGCCCGAAGGCCGCCGCACTTTCCTGTTTTCCGCCACCATGCCCAAGCCGATCCAGGCGCTGGCCAAGCGCTACCAGCGCGATGCCTTGCGCGTCTCGACGATCGACGAACGGCAGGGCCATGGCGACATCGCCTACGAGGTGGTGACCGTTTCGCCGGCCGACATCGAGCACGCCGTCATCAACCTGCTGCGCTTCCATGAAGCGGAAACGGCGATGCTTTTTTGCGCCACGCGCGACAACGTGCGGCATCTTCACGCGACGCTGGTCGAACGTGGCTTCGCCGCCGTGGCGCTTTCGGGCGAGCACAGCCAGAACGAGCGCAACCATGCACTTCAGGCGCTGCGCGATGGCCGCGCACGTGTCTGCGTGGCGACCGACGTGGCCGCGCGGGGCATCGATGTCGCCACGCTCAGCCTGGTGATCCACGTGGAGGTGCCGCGCGATGCCGAAGTGCTGCAGCACCGTTCCGGCCGCACCGGCCGCGCCGGGCGCAAGGGTACCGCCGTGCTGATCGTGCCCTATCCGCGCCGCCGCCGGGTGGAAGGCATGTTGCGCGCCGCGCGCATTTCCGCCGACTGGATCGCGGTGCCCGATGCCGAGGTGATCCGCCAGCGTGATCGTGAGCGCCTACTCGAAATTCTCACGCAACCGGTGGAAGCGAGCGAGGCCGATCTCGCGCTGGCCGGTGAACTGCTGTCCCGCCGCGACGCGATCGAGATTGCCGCCGCGCTGGTGCAGGCGCACCGCAAGGCGATGCCCGAGCCCGAGGAGCTGATCGACATCTCCACGCGCGAAGGGAAGCCGGAGCGGGGCAAGGAGCATCACCGCGAAGGCTTCGACGATATCGTATGGTTCCGCATGGATATCGGCCGCCGCCAGAATGCCGATCCGCGTTGGATCCTGCCGCTGCTGTGTCGCCGCGGGCACATCACCCGCAACGAGGTGGGCGCGATCCGCATCGCCGCCAACGAGACCTGGTTCCAGATTCCCCGTGCCCTGGAAGCGCGCTTCGTCGCGGCGGTGAAGCGCACCGCGCGCGAGGACGCCGGGGACGAAGGCGGCGTGACGATCGAGCTGGCGGCCGAGCCGCCCCGCGATACCGCGCGGCGCAACGCGCGCCAGCAGCGGGGTAGCCCCAACGACGGCCCCAACGACCGGCCTCGCCCCAACGGTCCGCGTGGCCATCACGGCGCGCCCAAGCCGCATCGCCCGAGTGGCCCCGGCTCCGAAAAGCGCCCGCACCGGAAGGGCAAGCCGGCGCACGCGCGTTAGGATAGCGCGCGCGGTCTGTGTCCTCAGCCCGGCGTGACCAGCGGCGCCAGCGCGATGACCGCGCCGGTCAGGGCAATCAGCCCGCCAATGGCAAGCTGCGCGGGGGGCACGATCTGCCGCACGGGCAAGGCGATGGCGTTTTCGATCTGTTTCATGCGTTCATGATGGGGGCGGCCGCTGCGAAAGTCTCGCGGATTTCCCCGATCACTGTGATCCACGATGTTGCTGGCGCTTTTACGAGGCGAAATCTCCGCGTGTGGTGATGTCAGCCCGGCACCCAGTTGCCGTGGAAGCCTGCCGGCACGCGATGCGGCAGGTGGACCACGCCGACCGGCGGATCTTCGAAGCGCATGGCGTCCAGCACCACGAAATCGGTGGTGTCGTTCGCCATGTCCACGACGAAACCCACCAACCAACCTTCACCTTCCACCGCATCTTCGGACGCGGGGACGAACACGAATTCGCCCGGATGCCGGCGCGGACCGAAATCGTGAACCTGCCGCGTGCCCTCCACCAGATCGTGCCGGAACAGCCGGGTATCACCGATGAATTCCGCCGCCGGATCGGTGGGCACGGCCATGGCATAGGCATAGCGATAGGGCTGGCCGAAGCGGCGTTCGTCGGGACGGGGGAATTCCTGAGGGTGGAATCGATCGTGGTGATCGCCACCGTCCCGGTCACGGGATCGATCGTCCAGCGCTCCAGCCCGCGGGCCGCGCCGTCCGGGCCGACGGCTTCCGGGCCGAACATTGTGCCATAAGCGCAGACATCCATGATGACCGCGCCGTCCGCCCGGTCATAGGCGTTGGCGACGTGGAACACGCTGCATGGCTCCACGTCGCACCAGATCACGTCCGCCGCCGCGCCGTTTCGCGGCAGCAGCCCCACGCGCGCGCGGTGCTGCGGGTTCCAGCGATAGGGGAAGGGTTCGCCCGCCATCGCCGCCGGTAGCGAGAAGGTCACGGGCAGGTCCAGGATCACCACGTAGCGCGCGGTGATCGCACAATCGTGGATCATCGGGCCGTGTTCCACCGGGATCGCCAGTTCGCGCGTCACCTTGCCGTGGGCGTCGACAACGACATGGCGGACTTCGCCGGGATTGTGCGCGCTATAGCAAATCGCGTGGTTCTCTCCGGTCAGCGGGTCGAGATGCGGGTGCGCGGTGTAGGAGCCGAGCAGCGTGCCGCCGAAGGCATCGTACTGCTGGTCACCCAGCGTGGGACCAAGCTTCACCGGATAGCTGCCGGCTTCGACCAGCGCGTAAGTCTGCCCGCCGATCGCAAGGACGTTGGTGTTCACGGTGTCGAACAGGTTGCGCGGGCCGGGGGCCTTGGGCACGCCGAGCGCCTCGCCCACCCGTTCCGACCGGATCCAGCGGTTGCGATACCAATGCGCCCGGCCATTCGCGAGCTTCAGCCCGTGGACCATGCCATCGCCCGAGAACCAGTGATAGTTCGCCGGATCGGGCGCGATCGGGTTGGGGCCGATGCGCAGGTAGCAGCCGTCCAGCGCGGTGGGGATCGTACCGTCCACCGCGAGGTCGGTGATCGTGTGTTCCGCCGCCATCGGACGGTGGATGCCCGAAAGGAAGGGATGGTCGGAAACGGGAGCGGGCGCGCAGGCCAGTTCCTCGTCGATTTTGGTGGCCATGATCGTCTCCCTATGTTTACGGTGTGAACATGACGAGTAATGATAACAGTGTCAACATCGATCGGAAGTACCACCACGGCGATCTGCGCGCGGCGCTTATCGAGGCCGGCCTGGGCTTGCTTGAAACGCGCGCGGCGGACGATCTCTCGCTGCGCGAGGTGGCCCGCGCCGTGGGAGTCAGCGCGACCTCCGTCTATCGCCATTTCCCCGACAAGGCGGCGCTGCTGGCGGCGCTCGCGGCGGACGGGCTGGAGCGGCTCAGCGCGGCGCAACGGCGGGCGGCTGAGGCGGCAGGTGGCGGAGCGGCCGGCTTTGCCGCGACGGGGCGGGCTTACGTCCGCTTCGCGCTGGCGAACCCTGCGCTGTTCCGCATGATCTTCACCTCGGCTCCGCCGTCGGCGGATCACATCGATGGCACGGACGCGATGGCGTTTCTGCGCGCCAACGCCGCACAGGCGGCGGGCGCCGCGCCGGACAGTCGCGCGGCCGAGGTTCGTTCGATCTGGGCGTGGAGCCTCGTCCACGGGCTTGCCATGCTGATGCTCGACGGACAGGTGCCGGCGGACGAGTCTCTGGTGGACGAGGTCGTTGCCCTAGGCTGACGGGCTACCCACCCGACTGCCGGGATAGGAGGGGGCGAGCGCCGCGCGTGATGAGGCGCGCCGCTTCGTGCCGCATCCGCTCGAAGCCGGGCGCGTCGCCCAGTTTGTTCGCCATGTGCAGCACGATCAACCCGTGCAGTGCCGCCCAGTAGGACTGCGCGATCGCATCTGCATCGCCTTCCAGCAGTCCTTCGGCCACCATGTCGCGTACATAGCCTGTCATCGTCATCCGCGAACGCGCCTCGGCGCGGCGCAGGTCGTCGGTGCGTTCGCTGTCGGGCTGGTTGTAGGCGAAGATGAGCTGATACGCCGCCGGCTCGGTAAAGGCGAAAGCGACATAGGCGTCGCCGATCGCGCGCGAGCGCTGCCACGGATCGTCCGCGCTGGCATAGGCCGCCTCGATCCGGTCCGAAAAGCGGTCGTGCGCGGCGGCGCGCGCGGCGGCCAGCAGTTCACCTTTGTTGGCGAAATAGCGGTAGAGCGAGGCGGCGGTCCAGCCCATCTCCGTGGCGATCGAACGCAACGAGGTGCCGTCGATGCCCCGCGTCGCGATCTGGCGCTCGGTCGTGCGCAGGATGCGTTCGCGCACCGCGCCCACCTGTTCCTCTGTCAGCGATACGGCCATGGCCCTTGCCATACTAAACGGCGTTTATTATGCAAACGCTAAACAGTGTTTAGCAATGATCCGGGAGGAAGGATTCCATGAACGCACCCGTCCGTTATCCGCACGTGTTCTCGGAACTGGCGATCGGCCCGCATCGGCTGAAGAACCGGATCATCATGGGGTCGATGCACACCGGCCTGGAAGACGTGCCGAATGCCGCCGAACGGCTCGCCGCCTATTTCGTCGATCGCGTGAAGGGTGGCGTCGGCATGATCATCACCGGCGGCATCGCGCCGCACGTTACGGGTGGCGTTGGCGCGAAACTATCCGAACCGTCCGAAGTGCCGCTGCACCGGCATGTTACCGATGCCGTCCACGCCGCTGATCCCGACGTGAAGATCTGCATGCAGATCCTCCACACCGGCCCGCTGGCCGGAACCCCGGATTGCGTCGCGCCATCGCCGGTAAAATCGCGCATCGGCGCCCATGTCCCGCGCGAACTCGACGAAGCGGGGATCGAGGAGATGATCGCCGCGTTCGCTAATTGCTCGAAGCTGGCCCAGGAAGCGGGCTACGACGGCGCCGAGATCATCGGGTCGGCGGGATACCTGATCTCCACCTTCCTCGTCGAAAAGACCAACCAGCGCACCGATCGCTGGGGCGGTTCGTGGGAAAACCGGATGCGCTTTCCGCTGGAAGTGGTGCGACGTGTGCGCGTGGCGGTTGGCCCGGACTTTCTGCTGATCTTCCGTATCTCCGCCATGGACATGCTGCAGGGCGGACTGGCGTGGGACGAGGTCGTCTCTCTGGCGAAGGCGCTGGAAGCCGAAGGCGTCGACGTCATCAGCACCCATTTCTGCTGGCATGAAAGTTTCGTGCCCACGATCGCCACGATGGTGCCGCGCGCGGCCTTCACGCAAGTGACCGGGCGGCTGCGCAAGGAACTGTCGATCCCGCTCATCACCAGCAACCGCATCAACATGCCCGATGTGGCGGAAGCCGTCCTTGCGCGGGGGGATGCCGATCTCGTTTCGATGGCCCGGCCAATGCTGGCCGATCCCGATCTGGTCAACAAGGCGCGCGAGGGGCGCGAGGACGAGATCAACACCTGCATCGGCTGCAACCAGGCCTGCCTCGACCATACCTTCACCCGCCAGCTGACCTCGTGCCTCGTCAACGCGCGCGCCTGTCGCGAAACCGAGATCGTGATGCGCCCGGCGCAAAAGTGCAAGCGGATCGCGGTGGTCGGCGCGGGGCCTGCTGGTCTCGCCTTCTCGACGCTCGCGGCGGAGCGCGGGCACGATGTCACGTTGTACGATGCGGCGGGTGAAATCGGCGGGCAGTTCAACCTCGCCAAGCGCATCCCCGGCAAGGAGGAGTTCCACGAAACTCTGCGCTATTTTCGCCGGATGATCGATGTGCACGGGGTCACGCTGAAACTGGGTACGCGCGTCGATGCCGCGATGCTGGCGGACGGCGGCTTCGACGAGATCGTGATCGCCACGGGCATCGCGCCGCGCCGCCCCGATCTGCCCGGCATCGATCATTCCAAGGTCGTGCGCTACATCGACGTGATCGCGGGCAGGGCACCGGTCGGCCGCAAGGTGGCGATCATGGGGGCGGGCGGCATCGGCTTCGATGTGGCGGAACTGATTACGCACCAGGGCACATCGGCCGCGCTCGATATCGATGTGTTCGCCCGCGAATGGGGCATTGATTTCCGCAATCATCCGCGCGGCGGGGTGACCGGGGTGGAGCCGGTCGTAGCGCGCAACGATCGCGAGGTCACGCTGATGCAGCGCAAGGCCACCACCGTGGGCAAGGGGCTGGGCCGCACCACGGGCTGGACCCATCGTCTTACGCTCCAGCGCCGGGGCGTGCGCATGGTGGGCGGCGTCGAATACCTGCATATCGACGATGCCGGGCTGCATACGCTGGTCGAAGGCCAGGCGGTGCTGTTCGATGTCGATACCGTCATCGTTTGCGCCGGCCAGGAACCGGCACGCGGATTGCACGATGACCTGGCGGCGGCAGGCATCCGCTCGCACCTAGTCGGCGGCGCCTTCGAAGCGGCGGAACTGGACGCCAAGCGCGCGATCCGGCAGGCGACCGAGCTGGCGATGGAGGTGTAAAGGCGGCTTGGCTGTTTTCCCCTTCCGGCGCTCTGGCACGAGGAGGGGAAATGGCTCCCTGAGTATCGGTCAAAGTGCATGGGCTAAGTTTCCGTTCTACAACTGAAATTTTGGCGGAGGTTGGTTCGGATACCCCCGCGCGCACCCCGGTTTTTCGGGGCGCGGCGGTGGAAAACTAATTTTCGGCGATGGGGCGAGAGGCCTTCCAGGCGTCGATATCGGACGCCAGCCAGGCGACCGACTTGCGGCCGATTCGGCGGGGACGGGGAAAGCTGCCTTCGTCCATCTGACGGTAGATCGAGGACCGGCTAAGGCCCGTCTGGCGCTCGACTTCGGGGCGGCGCAGCATGGTGTCGCTCAGCTGGGTCATGCGGCAATCCCCGGTGCCATGTGGGGTTGCATGTGCGCGCGCGGCTGGGCCTGGACGAGGCGGACCTTCCCGGCCTCGACGAGCTGCAGCTGTTCGGCGAAGGACTTGGGGCGCTGGCGTTCGGCGCGGTCGGCCTCGGCGCGCGATCGGCGCCATTTGGCCTTGGCCTCGTCCAGCGACATCGTCGCCAGCATCGCCCGGAACGCGAAGATCTGCTTGTTGCCGATCGGCGGCCAGTACGGATCGCGGTGCGTGGAGCGCACGCGGCCGGGGAGGATCGGCGGCGGCAATTCCTCTCCGCGGGCGGCCAGCTCGGCGCGCAGCGCGTCGCGCATTCGGTAAGCGGAGCAGGTGCCGATCGCGAGCATTGCGGCCGCACGGCGAACGGGCACGCGATCCCTCAGGAGAGCAACCAGCTGCTCGCGCTGTTCGGGCGCGATCTTGCGCGCGCTTTCCGCCTGGACGTGGCGGGCGCCGCTGGCGTCACACCCGGGCAGGACCTGGCCCCTGCGCTTCAGGCGCCGGATCAGGCGATTGCGGATCCGCGTGCACGACGTCTTCGAAACGCCGCTGCGCTCTGACACCTTCAACGTGCCCAGCCCCGACAGGAACAGTGCCTCGACCCGGGCAATCCGTTCGCGCGTCAGCTTGACCCCGGAATAAGCCTCGCCATTGCCGGGCAAGGGCGGTTCGGCCTTGCCACGCGCGCGCAGCTCGCGGTTGTAGCGGCGGCGCTGTTCGGCGACGCAGCTGGCGGAGACCCCGAGGCGAAGCTGGATGTCCACGCCCTTCAGGCCCTTTTTCAGGGCATAGCGCACGCGCTCCAGGCCGGCTGGCGTCAGCCTGCCGTGGGAATCGCGTTCGGCCGGCCGGTAGCCTTTGCGCGGGCAGAGGGCGATCAGCACCGCATTGCAAGCGCTCGCCTCTGCCACGCCGAAATGCGCGCCGATGCGCGCGAACGACCATCCCTGTTCCTCGCGCAGGCGGATCGCCTCCTCGAGGGCCGCGCCGCGCAGGCGTGGCTCGGGTGCATCCGCCACGATGGCCGTGCGCAGGCCGAGCTTGTTGGCCATGACGTAGATCGCGCTCCAGGACCGTTCGGGCAGCAGGTCCGCAACGCCATCAAGGCCGCCATCGGGATAGTGTTCGCGCAGGATGGCGATTTCCTGCGAGGTCCAGGGCGGCGCCTTGCGGTTGGTCATGCGTAGCTCCTTTCTTCGAGGGGAAGCGGGCCGGCGACGTGCCGGAAATCGATCACCAGGACGTGCGGATCGGCGGCCCAGCGGCGGTTCGGGCCGCCGGACAGTGTGAGGCCCGCGTCCCAAGCGGCGGCGAACTGTTCGCGGCTGGCATGGCCTTCGGCCTCGATCTCGGCGTCGGTGATGGCCTGCAGGCGTTCGGTGACGACGGTCGTGACGATCAGGTGATGCCGGTGCCAGACCTTGGGCAGCGATCGCGCGAAGCGGCGCGGGCCGAGACCGCCGGTCGCCCACTCGGGCAGATCGCGATCGTGGGCGAAGACCGGTGTGGCGCCCAGCTCGGCCGCGCGCGTCGGCGACACGTGATCATAATACCGCGGCAGATAGAACTGTTCGCGGATCCAAAGGCGATCCCCGGGCGCGATCGGGTAAATCGGTCCGTCGGATGGGCGGCGCAAGCGCTTGAGCGTGCCGGCGATCAGCGCGCCGATCGCGGGCGCGATGAGCGTGACGGGGCGGTCAGACATGGTAGGTGCGCTCCTTCCGCGCGGCGTCGCGCGCGGCGTTCAGGCGTTTGGCGTGTTCCGGATTGCCGCCCTGGTCGGGGTGCGCCGTGCGCATCTTCGCGCGCCAGGCGCGGTCAATCTCGTCCAGGCTGGCAGCGCGATCGACATCGAGGACGATCCACCAGGCGTCGTTCTGCGCCGCATCGGCGTCGGGTCGGTGGGGCAGGGCCTCGTATCCGGTGAACGCCATGGCGAGGTTGCCGACGCCCCAGCGCTCCATGCCGCGCATCGCCTCGATGTGCTTGGCGATCGCGCAGATGTTATCCGCCACGCGATTCCAGCGATCGCAGGCGAGGGCGATCGGCTTGCCGTTCAGCGTGAACCACAAGGCCGCGCCCGGATCGGCCGGATCCCGGTCTGTGCCGCGCGGGCGGCCGTCGAGGCGCAGCTCGACGTTGGTCGACAGGACGACGTCGTGCGCGTCGAGCTGGTCGAGCTCGAAATCGAGCCGCCCGAGCGCGACCTTGAAGGTGATGTCGCGCGTTTCGTGAAAACGGCCGTTGTAGACCTTCTGGTTGAAGCTGGCGCGGCGTCGCTCATTCGCCGGCGTGCGCGGGCGGCCGTGGGGCCAGTGCAGGGGAAAGCGGGCTGTCAAAGCGCGCGCGCCTTCTCGATCTCCGCCACCAACTCCGGCGCCGCCTCGCGGATCTGGTTAAAAGTCACCTGGACGAGCTGCTCGTAGAGTGCCGCTTCCCGCCCCGGCGCAGCGGCCAAGGCGACAGATATCTTGAGGGCGTTGATCATGAACTGCGCGGCGCCGGCGGTCATGATCATCATAGCCTCGTGCGGCGACGTTGATATCGCCATGACCGCCATGTGTCGCTTGAGTATGGTCGAGGCTTCGTTGGCCAGGTGGCGTGCCAGGTCATCGACGATCGGGCGTCGGGCATCGGTCATGGTCGGGTTCCTTGGTGTGAGGGCGTCCGGCTGGCGCGTGGCGTCGGCGATCGGCCGGGAAAGATGACCGGCAGCTGCAGTTGCGCGCCCATGCCGGGAAAGGCGCGATCGAGGCGGGCGCATTCGGCGCAGCGGCAGAGCATGGCCGGCATCACGCGGCGCACCGGTGCTTGAGCCGCTTCCAGATCCGCGCGCTCGCACCTGGCGCGACATCGCAGCCGAAGCGGCGCCGGCGGCGCTGGTGGCGCGCCCACACGCGGCGCTCGTCCCGCGACAGCCGGCGCCAGTGATGCTGGCAGATGTATTCGCTCGGCACGCGGCCGAAGCGTTTCAACGCCGCGCGGACACCGATCGAGCGCGGGCAGCTGCCAACGCAACAATGAATACGCGCCTCAGCCACGACGCGCCTTCCACATGGCGGCATGAGCGGGGCAGAGATCCTTGCCGGGCGCCGGCACATGGGTGCAGGTGGGGCACAGCGGTTTGTCGCACGTGCCGGAGCGGCGCGCGGGTACCTTCCAGTCGCACTCAAGCGTCGCGGGGTTGCCGCACTGGCACTTCCGGCGCGGCTGGCGCGGGCCGCAGACGATCGCGCGGCGTCCGCCGGGAAGCTCGACCACTTCACAGGCCATGGCGGGGCTCCGGAAAGGCGCTGTGTTCGACGCCATCGAGCAGGCGGCCGGCGCGCTTCTTGCCGATGCGAAACATGGTCATTGCGCCGGCGCCTTGTTCGAACGCCGGGCGTCGGAACATCGCCTCTCCGTCGAAGCGCTGGCCATCGCGGTGGAGGACGCACTGATCGACCTTGCAGCGCCGCCTAGCTTCGGGATCCCGCTCGGGCGCAGGCCAATAGCAGGCGTCGATCGTCTCGTCGGACATATGCGAGACCGGCGCCCATTCCCCCCATTGCTTGTGGAAGTAGGCTATGCCGTTCGACGCGCAAAAAGCGTTGGTTGCCTGAAACCAGGCGGGATGCGCCGGCCGCGCGTTCGGGCCGCTCTCGCCGCCGCCGATGATCTGGTCGACGAACTCCCAGCCCGACCAATCAACGGGGCCAAGCGCGGGCTCGTAACTGACGAAGCGCACCGCTGCCGGGACACTGCAGAAGTCCTCGCGGCGTTTGTCGGCGCGGGGCTGGTCCTCGACGCTGACACCCAGCCACACGTTGGGCAGGGGCCATTGCCAGCGATCGGGGAGGCGGCCGAAGGGGGCGGGGAGGGACTTGGCTGCCTCGAGAATGCGCTCGGGCGTGCCCGGCATCGCGAAGTAGCGGCGCATGCGGGCGGTGCGCTTGGTGAGCAGCATGTGGACGTGGTGCGGGGTGAGGGCCGCGACGGCGAGCTCGCGATCGACCCATTCATAGGGAACGCGCTCGAAGAACGGATCGCCATGGGCGTTCCAGAAGATCCGGCGCGGGCGGGACCAGCGCAGCGGCTTGACCAGCCATTCCTCGTTCAGCCGGATCGCGCCGGTCCAGACGTGGTGCGATGCCGGATCGTCGGCCTTGGCCGGGCGGGTGAGGCCGTTGACCGGATGGTTCGGGCGGCGGCGCTGGCCCGCGGTCGACGCAAAGCAGTTGGTGCAGCCGGGCGAGGCCGGCAGGCATCCGCTGATCGCGTTGATCGTGGCGTCGGCCCATTCGATCGCGGTGCCGTCAGCCATCGGTCCGCGTCTCGTATGCGCGGACAAGCGCTGCCATGTTGGGAAAGCATTTGCCGCGCGCCCATTCGATCATCGCCCGATATCCCGGATGACCGGCGGCCTTGTAGCGATCGACGCCCTCCCACCACGCCGCCTCGTTTTCCATTTCAAACAACGGACTGACGCAGTGTGGGCAACCCGGAATACCCCGGGGGTTAAAGGGACTTCCTGTTCCAGGAATATGCCCGATAGCGCCAATGCCGTCCCACCAGGTGCAGCGTGCGCCGTAGACGATCCGTTCGTCGGTGCGTGGAGATTGTGGCTTCACGCGCCGTCTCCCGCGATTTCATCACCGGCCCAGCTGTGCTGGTGAATTCGCTCTCGAAATTCGCCGGCCGAAACCATGCAATTGCTGAGGAAGGCAGGCGGCCAATCGGGCGCGGCGGGTTCGGGAAGGCCGACCGCCACGCTGGAGGGAAGATCGTATTCCGCCGTCGCGCGCCGGGACCATGCGGCCGCGGGCGTGCAGGGCGTGAACTGGTAGAGCGCGGCGCCGCTGAGAAAGAGCGGATCGAGCAGCCAGTCGCGGTAAAGCGGCTCGATCTGCAGCATCTTTGCGCCGAAGCGTTCGACCTCGGCGACCCGGCCGGCATAGGTGCGATGGCCGAGCGCCTCGACGATGGCGTAATCGCCATGGGGCAGGCTGGTTTCGGTGACGGGCTGGACCACGGTTTCAGACTCCCGCAAGGGCCAGCGCCACGCCCAGGCAGGCGGCGGCGCATAGCGCGAGGACGATGGAAAGGTCGGGAAAGCGGACGGCGAAGGCCCACAGCGTGTGCTTCATGCCGGCACTCCCGACAGGATCGGCGCGAGCATCATGGCGGCGATCGTAACGGCGCTGGCCAGGGCCGGCATGACCACGCACAGCGCGGCCATTTCGCGCCAGTCCTCGGCCGAGAGCGTGTGAACAAAGGCGGCGACCCCGCCCTGCCGCGCCAGGGATACGCGACAGGGCGGAGCGCCATTTCCGGACCGGGAAACAAAAACCCACCGCGATGGTATGGTGGACCGATCCGAAACGGGATGATGGGCCGGGGCTGGCGCGAGGCGCTCGCGGAGTTCCGACAGGAAGGCGGCGTCGGCGGCGATCGCGCTGTCCGCGCGCGGGGTAAGCTTGCGGAAGTGGTGCGCGGCAAACCAGCTGCCCGGAAAGCGGGCGAACTGTAGGTAGTAGCGCGCGCAAGCGTGCCCCTCGCCGACTTTCACCGCTGCGACGCGGTTGACTTCGTTCCCTTGCGGACCTGGTGATGGGCACCGTGTGAACTCATTGCACCAGGGGCCTTCGCCCACGCAGATGGCGTGGTCGCCCGGGTGCCAGTCGTCGCAGGGCGGGCGTTCCGCGCCGCTGGCGCTTTTGCCGGACCGGCGGCCGAACGAAAGGAAGCGGAGCCAGCCCATCAGCCCAGCCCCAGCGCGGCTTTGTAGGTTTCGAGGACCGCTTCCATCTCGCGCCGATCGTCGGGCTTCATCTTCCGAAGCCGGACGATCTGGCGCATGATTTTGGCGTCGTACCCGACGGCCTTGCCCTCGTTGTAGACATCCTTGATGTCGTCGTTGAGGCCCTTCTTTTCCTCCTCGAGCCGTTCGATCCGTTCGATGAGCAGGCGCAGGCGATCGTTCGCTTCTTCAGCCATGGGGGGATGCTCCGATAGCGCCGGCGCCGATGGCGATCGCGGCGACAAGGCAGATGACGGCGCCGAGCAGCAGCAGGCCGACGCCGAGGCGGAAACGGTGGTCGGTGTCCTCGTGGCGGCGCATGATCAGCGCGCGCTCCTGGAGGGCTTGGCGAAAGCTTCGGTGAACATGCGCTCCACGGCGGCGCGGATGTCTTCGGCGACACGGGCCTCGAAGCGATCCATCGAGGCGCGGCGCGAGGCCATGGTGGCGGCCTGCAGGTGCGCAAGCCAGATCTCCCGATAGGTGGTCGCCGTGAAGCCGGGCAGGACGCGCTCGACCAGGGCGGCCTGATAGCTCGTGAGCGAGGCCTGATCCTCCTCGGCCTGGTGCAGGCGCCAGGCGAGCTGGACGATCAGCGCCGGGGTGACGACGCGCGCTTCGGGCAGGGCGCAGAGGCGTTCGGCGATCTGCCGTTCGCTCCATTTCGTCGCCTCGCGGCATAGGCGCAGGTACTGGCCGGGCGTGGTCATCAGATGGGCTCCGGAAAGCGGGCAGCAGAAAGCCGCATCGGCAAGCGCGCGAGCGCGGCCGAAGCGGCGGATCGATCGAGAAAAAAGCGGGGCGGGCGGCGGCTTCGGACGGGATGAACTCAGCCGGGTGTCCGCCCGCCCCACAGGTGCGGGGCCTTGCGCGGGGTCGCGCGCTCGGCAGGGTCGCTTACGGGGGGCCGGTCGCCGATGGCCCGCCCAGGAGAACGCGGGTGCGGTGGAGGACGGCGATCGCCTCCTCGACTTCCTGCATGGCCTGCCGGCGGTCCTTGTCGGTGCGGCCGGGCTGCGCGGCGATGATCGCCGCCGCGTTGGCCTCGGCAGTTTCCTTGATCATCAGCGCCGCATGGCGCCCGAGCGCGATTTCGTCGGCAAAGGCCATGACGCCCGCGGCATCGAGCATGGCGCCATAAGTCTCATAGAGCGGGGCGCCCGTGCCGCCGGCGGCGCGGTAGGCCAGATCGAGGCGGATCGCGTCCTCGAGCGGGATGCGTTCGCGGCGGCCCGGCTGGCCCCAGGCGCGCACCAGGCTCTCGCTCCGCTCGACCGCCTGCGCCATGCCCGCCCAGCCATCGGGCAGCTGCCCGGCGATGCGGGCGAGGCCGGCATCGATGGAAAGGGGCGGGCGGTGCAGCGTCATGCGCGGTCACCCCGCGCTGCAGGGGCTGTACGCGATTGCAGCATATGCGCGGCCAGCGCGGTGATAGCGGGGCGCATGGCAGCAGAGATCAACGCGCGCGTCACGGCCGATTCCCCGCGCCCGAGGTGGCGCCGACGGCGGAGGGAGACTCCGCAGCCGGCGCCGTGCCCGGGTACGACCCGAAGGACCGTGGATGGTGCGTCGGACCGGGCGTTGAACTGGAAGGGGCGGCGTCGTCGCGCGGATAGATGTCCGGGCGCAAATCGTGCCGGGATACGCCGGTGGCCTGCTCGACCTTCAGGACGTGTTCGGCGGGGAGAGGGCGCGCGTCACGCAACCAGCCAAAGACGACTGATTGACGCTTCCCGAGCAAACGACCGAACGCACTTTGCGATCCAACGGCGCGAACCGCGATCGCCAGTGCCGAATCTGATTCGTGTTCTAACGCCATGCCGTTTGAATAACGGAATGACGTTAGATGATCAATAGACAAATCGAAGTGCCGGCTAACGGGGTTTCGTTAGATAAAGCGGCATGAACCTCGGGGAGCGAATCGAGCGGAGACGCGTGGAAATCGGCATGTCGCAAGCCGAGCTGGCACGGCGTGTCGGCGTGCGCCAAAGCACGATGAACTCGCTAATTCGTGGAAATTCACAGACTTCCCGATCGCTGACCAAGATCGCCCGCGAACTGCAAACAACGCCCGAGTACCTGACAGGCGAAATTGACGATCCATCCCCAGATGCATCCGATTTGGCGTGTTCGGCGGAGGACCGGGAGTGGCTCAACCTGATCCACGATCTCAGCGCGAAGGAGCGCAACGCCGTTCGTGAGTTGATGATTGCGCTGGCCAGCACGTCGTTCGCACCCGAGTCGCCATCGGCCGTTCATTCGCCTCAGCGGCAGTTCCGGGGGCAGGGCCAATGATCGCGTTGATGCTTCTCGCTGCCGGAGCCGTAGTTGATACAAAGGCCCCGTACCGGGTAGCGATCGAACGGATTGAACTCGACACCAGTGCCGTTGCCGCTGGTGCATGCACAACGCGCGCCCTGGCCCGAGCAGGTCGGGCGACTAGTTATGCCATTCCCGACGGGGTGGCAGTGGATTGGTCCGTTGGCGCGCTAGGACTATCCGGACCCAATTATCTCACGATAGAGTTTCACGAGGATGCCGGCAAATCCTACGCGCGGGTCCTCTATCGGCGCCCTTACAGCGCGGCCAGCGCAACGAATATCACGAGGAACATCGCAAAAACCTGCTTCACCAATGAATGGAACCGCTGGGCCGCCGGCAGCGGCGAAAAAGTCTTGTAGGCGACTGGACCGGTAATGAACGCAGGGCAGATCATTGTCGTATTGGTCGTCGTGTTCGCCGCGATCATCTTTGTTTGGGTTTACGTGTTCAAGGTGAACGATGCGGACCCCGTTTCAGACGAGCGGCCCGGCCTCGAGCTCGGCCCCGCTGATGAGCTCAGGCCACAAGCACCAGGCAGCGCCCTGACGCCGACCGGCTGGCTCATGCTTGTGGCGGGCGTTGCCATGACAATCGGATCGCTGGCCATGGATATCTCCGCGCCGGGGTACGACGGCATCGCAAACATGGACGCGATCTCGCGCCGGGCGATGGTGTTCGAGGCCGGGCTGGCGCTGGCGGTGATCGGCGTGGTGCTGGCGACGGCCGGGCATGTTGTGACGGTGCTGCGGGAATCAACGCGCGGTTCGCGCGGGGTATAAGGGGGCGAAAATGACCGACCAGCAGAACGTACCAGACCCGGATTGGGAACGCCGGTCGATCCAGCCTAAAGCGCCTCCGCCTCCGCCGCCGGAGGCTCCGCCGCCGCCGGAGCCGAGCCGGTAGGGCCATCGAGCATCCGAATGCGCATTTCGCGGATGCGGCTGGCGGGGACATAGGTCATATCGTCGCCGTACCAAGGGTTGCGGACGCCGGTACGCTCAATGAAACAGCCCGAGTCCGGCCGCTCGGCGTGCGTGACATAGAACGCGATATCGCCATTGGCGCCGAGGACGCAGGGGCCGTAGGGCGCCTTGGCAAATTGCCGGGCATCCCTGCAACACAGCACCGAACCATCATCGAGGAACACGGTGATCTGCGTGACATAGTGCCGGCGGTTGGTTTGGGTGACGCGGTACCAGGCGCTGGGCGTATCATCCGACCAGCTGAGGTTGATAGCGCGGGCGAGGCGGCGCAGGGCATCATCGAGCCACAGGCGCCAGAGCAGCGCCGCCAGTATCGGGGCGAGACCGGCGGCAATGACGCGTGGCCAGCCATGGAAACCGGGCAGCGCGAGCACGGCCGCCGCGCATAGCCCGAATGCCATGGTGCCGAACGTAACATCCGCCGGCTTGTGGTGATCGCGCATGCCGAAGCAGGCGATCAGGTAAGCGAAATAGCCCGTCCCGAGCGCCAGCTGGATCTGCCAGGGAAGGTTGAGCAATCGATCATCCATGCGGCGCGCCTTTCCGAAACGCATGCGGACCGGGCGGAACTACCATCCTTTTGAGATTCCTGCTATGTTCCGTTCATGTCCGGGGGCGGTTTTATGAACGTGGCCGTGGGGGGCGGCGATCGCGCCATGGATGGTGATGGCGGGGGCGATCCCGTGCCCTTGCGGCTGGCGCCGGAGATCGCCAGCACCCGGCTGCTCGTGCTGCGGTTCGTGCGCGATTATATCCGCCGGTGGGGCGCAAGCCCGAGCTATGGCGAGATCGCCGCCGGCGTGAACGCCCACCGCAGCCGGGTGCGCCGCGCGGTGAAGCGGCTGGCGGCCGAGGGGCTGCTGCTGCGCCGCCCGGGCGGGCGCGGGCTGTCGCTGCCCGACGATCGCGCCAGCGCGCTGCGCGTGCTGGCCGCGCTGGGGTGGACGGTGATGCCGCCCGATGGCGAAACCGGCACAAATGCGACCCTGCTGGCCGGGCCGGTGCTCGATTACGATCCGGCGCATGGGCAAGGCAGCGAAAGCAGGGAACCCGACGGCGGGCCAGATCGCCGAAGCACGGCGCAGCCGTAGCCGGTCCGCCTGGGCGCAGCGCCATCCCGAAATCGCCGCCGCCGAGCGCGCGCTGCGCAAGGAGCGGCGCGAGGCGCGCGAGCGGTTCGGCCACAAACCTTATGGCACCGTGCAGACGCATGCCCACGTGGCGCGATCGCGCACAGGCGCGCTGGCGCGCCTGTTCCAGTCGGGCGCGCTTTCGGCCGACGAGCTGGGCATCGCGCTGGAGATCGCGGCGGTGCATGAACGGATCGGCCGCGATGCGACGATCCAGACCGCCAGCTTCGAAACGCGGGTGGACAAATCGCGCGCGAGCGACGCGCTGTTCCTGGAGCGGCTGGGCTGGGTGCGGCGCGAGATGGCCTATTCGCGCTGGCGAGCCCGGTTGCCCGAGATCTGCGCCGGCCGGGGCGGGACGCGGATCGCACCGGCGGCGGTGCTGGACCTGATCGCGCACGATATGGGCGTGACCGTTGTCGCCCGGCGCCACCGAATCCACGTGCGGCGCGCGCGCAAGCTGCTGTGCGACGCGCTGGCGCTGTGGCGTGGCGAGTTCGGTACGGTGTGCCGCGAAGTGGACGACGAGGCGCTGACCATCGCGCATATCGGGCTGCACTGATCGCGGCGCCTATTCGCCGGTCGACGGTGGCGCCATGCCCGGACCGCGAATCGCGGGGGCGCGGCTTTTGGCCGACCAGAGATCGGCGGTGCGATCGATGACGAGCCGATCGGCGGGGTAGGGCCGATCGAAGCGGCCGAGCTGGTCGAACGGCAGGGTAAGCCAGGCGTCCCACTCCTCCGGATCTAGCAGCAGCGGGCAGCGATCGTGGATGTCCTGCAGCTGGGGCGCGTTGGCGGTGGTGACGCCGGAATAGACCGGCCCCCATTCCGAATCGTCCGTCCAGATCGCCGCCCATGCCATGGAGCGGTGATCGCGGTGCGCGATCCAGGTGGTGGTCATCATGCCCGGGTTTCCCGCTGCCTCGGCAAAGCGGCGCACTGGCATGAGGCAGCGGTTCACGGGATTGACGGCCCAGCGCTTCCAGAATCCGGCGAGCTTATCGAACCGGGCGTTGTTAACCGGGCGCGGCTTCAGCTGCTGGCCGCTGCGCCCGATCCGGCCCCGGACATAGACGGGAAAGCCCCAGGACATCGCATCGACGACGCGGCGGCCGTCCTGGACGCGCACGACGGTTCCCGTATCGCGCGGATGGACGATCGGCGGGCCGCCGTTCATCGGGCGCACCGGTTCCGCGTCGTAATCGGCAACGACGAGATCCAGCTCGAGCTGCTCATAGCGGTTGCACATGCAGGGATGCTGATCCGTTCCCGATTGCAGATCAAGATCGGGCGCATAGCGCCGCATCAGACTGCCGACGCGGAGCAGATCGTCATCCGGCAGCATTGCCCGATAGCGCCAATCGCGCAGCAAACCGGTCAGCCGGGTGTGAACGGTGTAGCGCGCGTCCGTTTCCTGTTCCCCGGGCAATCCTTCGTAGGCCAGCAGATCCCAATAGGCGCGGGCCTGCCATTGATCGGCGATGCCGGCATCCGCGAGAACGGCAAGCGCCAGGCGCTGGCCGCGCGTGCGTTCGCATTCGCCATGCCAGGCACGGGCGCGCGCGTCCTCGAGCTCCGCCAGGGCGAGCGTGACCAGGCGGCCGTGATGCCGGGCAAGAGGGCTGAGTCGCATCCGTCCAGCTTAGAACAATATGAGAACAAATGCAGCCGGACGTAAACCGGTACAAAAACGACCCTGCCGAAACGGCCACCATTCGGCCAAAAACGACCCCGCCACAATTGCATCTGGAGCCCGCGACCCGACCGGTCAGCGGGCTTTTTCATGTGCCGGAGACGACGATGTGACGGCCCCCAAAGCGTTTCGGTGGATTGATCCGCCAAGCCTCCTGGTGAAGCTCGACCAGCTTCGCGACCAATTCGACACATTGTGCAGCGAAGTGGCCGGCGGCGTGCGTGGGCCGGCACAGTTCGATGCGCTCGAGGAACGGGCGCAGGGCATCGCCGCGGATCTGCGCGCGGCCTTCCGGAGCCGGTGATGATCGACGTCGTGAAACTGCGCCGGATTGCCGCCGGTGACGACGACATGGCGGAAGTGCGCGTGACCAAGCGCCTGCTGTGCCAGGTCATCAGTGAGATCGAGGCGGGCCGGCTGGCCGAACTTCAACTGAGGCGGCAGACGCAGCTTGACGCGCTGCTCCTCGACATTTCGGGAACGGTGACAGGATGAGCGGACATCGCACGCCACGATCGACCAGCGCGGCGATCAGCATGCTCGAGCGCTTCGCCACGATCGAGAGCATGATCGAAGCGACCGAGACGGCGCGCAATGCCGCGATCGCCCGCGCGAACACCGATGCCGATAGCCAGCTCGAGCCGCTGCTGCTGGAGCGGGCCGTGATCCGCGAAAAGCTGGAGCCGTGGTGGACCGCCAACGCGGCCGAGCTGACGGGCGGCAAGCGCAAGTCCACCGTGCTGGGCGGCTGCACCGTTGGCACGAAGGCGGGCCGCTTCTCGCTGGGCGTGAAGGACGAGGACCAGGCCAAGGCGGACCTGCAGGGCCTGCGCTGGGCCAAGGCGCTGTTGCGCGTGACCACGTCGCTCGATCGCAAGGCCATCCTTACCGCGCTGGACGGCAAGCGTGCGGACGAGCTGAAGGCGCTGGGCTTCTCGCGCCAGGGCGGCGAGCCGGTGTTCGTGGTGGAGCGCGTGGCGCAGGGCGGCACGCTGGCCGGGGCCGCGTCGTGAGGCTGTCACAGCTGCCGATGGTGCAGCAAATGAATGACGAGCGCATGCGCTTGCTCGGCGAGATCCGATGCATCGAGCGGCAGCAGGTGCTTGGCGACGCATGGCGATTGCTGATCGACGGCGAGTTGCAGGACGACGTCATGCATGGCCTGGTGCAGTCGATCGTGCTGGGCGAGCTGCGCAAGCGGCTGCGCGCTGTGGAGGCAGACCTCGTGGCCCTGGGTGTCGTGGTAGGCTGAGCGCGTGGCGCAACAGCCTCCTGTCTTTCGTGCGCCTGGTGCGCGCTCGTCGAAGCCATGGGCAGCGCAGGGCGCGGTTGTCGATCGACGCAAGCGCGGGCGGGCTGGCATGCGCGATCGCGCTGCGGTGCTGGCCGAGGAGCCGTTCTGCCGGGTCTGCCTCGAACGCGGGCTGCAGGTGGCGAGCGACGAGGTCGACCACGTGGTGCCGCTGGCCTGGGGCGGCCGGGACGACCGGGCAAACAAGCAGGCCCTGTGCACGCCGTGCCACGAGGCCAAGTCGAAGGCCGAGCGCGCCGAGGCTCGCCGGCGGTCCTGACGGCCGTTCATGAAACCCACCTCCAAGCTGAACGGCAGGGGGGAGGGGTCAAAACAAACCGGCCGACTGGCCGGACACCGACCACCAAACAAATTTTTGTGTGGGCGATATCAAAGGGGAAAAGTTCACTGCGCTGAATTGCGCGGCGATCGCTCCCTTTGGCCCTTGAACGCCACGATTTAGGCCGAATTGGGCGAAAATGGGGTGACGCATGAGCAAAGGCGGCGCCCGGCCGGGATCTGGACGGAAGCGGAAGGACCCGGCGCTGAAGGCGCTGGCCGGCACGACCAGGGCCGACCGCGAGAACGCGATCGGCACGCCGGCGCCAGAGGCCCCGATGATCGCGCCGCTGCACCTGAGCGACCTGGCGCAGCTGCATTTCCGCTCGATCGCGGGAATGCTTGAGGCGGAAGGTCGATCGAGCCCGCACTATGCCGAACACGTCGCGCTGCTGGCGCTGCGCCTGGAGCAGATCCAGCGCTACCAGGCCGTGCTCGAAGTGGAAGGCGACGTCTACCACACGGAATCGGCGAAGAAGATCGGCGACGTGACGATCGTCACCCGACTGATCCGAGCGCGGCCGGAAGTGGCCATGCTGTCGGACGCGATGCGCCAGGCGCAATCGCTCATCGCCGAGCTGATGCTCAACCCCGCCGCCGCGTTGCGGATCGCTAGCGGCCACAAGCCGCAGGCCGGCGCCTTCGACGACTTCTGAAGGAGACACCGATGCTTCACCCGCGCGCCCTGCTGGGAGCCATGATCTTCGCGCTCGCCAGCCCGGTCCTGATGTTGCCGATCGAGCCAGCCCTTGCCGGCGTGGACTTGATGGCGCCGGCGGTGGTGGTCGAACGTCGATCGACGGCACGCCGCGCAAAGACGGGTCGGTACCGTTCGAAGGGGCCGCAGGCGCACCGTGCGCGGAAGCCGAACCGCAACACCATCGGAAAGCGAGTGCGCCGAAAGCATCGCCGCGCCGCCTAGTTCGATGTGGAGAGCCGCAACTATCCCGAGATCGCGCAGCGCTATGCGCGCGAGGTAACGCGGGGGAAGATACCGGCCTGCAAGTCGATCCGGCTGCAATGCCAGCGGTTCCTGGACGAGCTGAAGGCGCAGCGGAGCAAGGACTTCCCGCACCGGTTCGATGCGGACCAGGCATCGCGCGTTTGCAAGTTCATCGAACGCCTGCCGCACTCGAAGGGCAAATGGGCGCGATCGAAGGAGACAATCCGGCTCGAGCCGTGGCAGATCTGGATCCTGTGCTGCACGTTCGGCTGGCTTCGCAAGCGCGACGGGCTCCGCCGATTCCGCGTGCTGTTCGTGGTCGTGCCGCGCAAGAACGGCAAGTCTGCGCTGTCCGCCGGCATCGGCCTTTACATGCTGTGCGCCGACAACGAGTTCGGCGCCGAGGTCTATTCCGGGGCGACCAACGAAAAGCAGGCGTGGGAGGTGTTCGGCCCGGCCCGCCTGATGGCGCAGCGCACACCGGCGCTGCTCCAGCGGTTCGGGATCGAGGTCAACGCCAAGAACCTCACCCGGGTCCAGGACAACAGCAAGTTCGAGACGATCGTCGGCGATCCGGGCGACGGACAAAGCCCGAGCTGCTCGATCCACGACGAATATCACGAGCACGCGGACGACGGGCAGGTCGACTGCATGCAGACCGGCATGGGCGCGCGCGATCAGCCCCTGCAGGTGCTGATCACCACCGCCGGCGATAACCTTGCCGGACCCTGTTACGCGCGGATCGACGAAGAGCGGCGCAAGCTGGCCGGCATCGGCCACGATGAAAAGACTACCGGCCAGCGCGCGGCGCTTGGCCTTGGGGCTGGCCCGCCGCTGGATGACGAGACGTTCTTCGTCGAATACACGATCGACGAGGACGACGACTGGCGATCGGAGGCCGCGCTCCGCAAGGCCAATCCGAATTACGACGTTTCTGTTTCGGCCGACTTCCTGAAGGCGCGGCAGCGCGATGCGATATCGACCCCGCGCAAGGTCGGCGTCTTCAAGACGAAGCACCTGAACCTGTGGGTTGCGGCAAAGGCGGCCTACTTCGATGTCGAAGCATGGAGGAAGTGCCGCGATCCGGACATTCCGGTGCGCGCGATCGACGCGATCGAGCTGGAGCGCCTACGCGGCCGGCGGTGCATCGCCAGCCTGGACCTTGCCAGCAAGGTCGACATCGCCGCGCTGGAGCTGCTCTTCCCGCCGATCGCGGCGAAGCCGTCGATCGACGATCCGTACATCCGGATCGGGTTCTATTTCGTGCCGTCGGAAACGGTGCTGAAGGTCGAAGCCTATCAGGGCTGGGATGCGCAGAGCCTGCTGAACGTCACCGATGGCAACATCATCGATTACGACGAGATCCTGGAAGTGCTGCGCCAGGTGCGCGGCATGTTCCAGCTCGAGCAGGTGGCATACGACCCGCACCAGGCCACCTACATGGTGACCACGATGGTGAAGGAGGGCTTCCCGGTCCTCGAGTACCGCCCGATCGTGCTGAACTTCAGCGAGCCGATGAAAGAGCTCGACGCACTGACAAAGGCCGGAACGATCGCGCACGCTGGCTGCCCGGTGATGGAGTGGCAGATCAACAACGTCGTCGCGCAGCCCGACGCGAAGGACAACGTCTATCCGCGCAAGCCGCGCGACACCGCCAAGATCGACAATCCCGTAGCGCTGATCGCCGCGATCGGCGTGGCGATCGCCAAGGAGGAGGAAGCAGTGCCGACCTCTCCCTGGGACGATCCCAACTTCAGCCTGACAGGTCAGAATTGATGTCGCCAGACGACTACCGGCGCATGTCGGCAGAGCGCCGGTCGGGCAATCCGCTGGAAAACCCGGCGTACAGCCTGAGCGCGAACAGCGAGGAGCTGCTCGCGCTGCTGGGCGTGCTCGATCGCACGAACCAGTTGCCGCCGGTGTCGATCGAGGCCGCGCTGGAAGTGCCCGCGGTGCTGTGCGCGGTAAGTTTCCTGTCCCGCACCAACGCGAGCCTGCCGCTTCACGCCTACCGATCCGAGGACAAGATCGACGGCGAACTGGCGATGCTGCTGAACGAAGCGCCGAACAGCGAATGGAGCAGCTTCGGTTGGCGCCAGTATTTCTGGCAGCAGGTGTTCACGACGGGCCGCGGGCTGACGTGGATCGAGCGCCAGGGCACGCGTCCGGTGGCGCTGTGGCCGATGGACACCACGAACACGGTTGTCGGCCGCCGCAACGGGCGCCGCTACTATCGGTTCGACGGCAAGGAATATGCGGCGGCAGACGTGATCGACGTGCCGTTCATGCTCCGCCCCAACCAGCTCGACGTCTACAGCCCGATCTACAAGGGCCGAAAGGCGATCGCGCTGGCGATCGCGATGCATGACTTCGCGGCGTCATTCTTCGCCGGCGGCGGCGTCCCGCCGCTCGCGCTGGAGGGGCCGATGCCGACCGGCGCGGATGCTTTGCGGCGCGCCCAGGCCGACATCAAACGCGCGATCGACCAGGCGAAGGCGGCTGGCTTGCCATTCTTCGGCATGCCGCCGGGCCATTCGCTCAAGTCCGTCGGCACCGATCCCGACAAGGGGCAGATGGCGCTGGCCCGCCTGTTCCAGATTCAGGAGATCGGCCGAATCTTCGGCATGCCGCCGGTATTCCTGGGCGACCTGTCCAAGGGCACGATGAGCAACACCGAGCAGCAGGACCTGCAGCTGGTGAAGCACCTGATCGCCCACTGGTGCAAGGCGCTGGAAGACGAACTGAACCTGAAGCTGTTCGGCCAGCGCCGGCGCTCGCGCACCGTCAAGCACAACCTGGACGGGATCCAGCGCGGCGCCTTCAAGGACAGGATCGAGGGCCTCGCCCGCGCGATCCTGACGGGCCAGCTGACGCCCGACGAGGCACGCGCGCTGGAGAACCGCCCGAAAGACCCGACGGGCGCCGGCGCCAGGCTGTACGTCCAGCAGGCCACGGTGCCGCTCGGCACGATGCCGACACAGATGGTCCACAACGGCGGGCCGCCGCTGGACAACGCGGATCCGCCCGATCCCAACGACACCACCAACCCCAACGACACAACCGACCCGAAGGACCCTGCCGATGCCGGCACCGCAGACTAAACCAGGCGCCGACGAGCGCGAGACGCGCGCCTTTACCAGCAAGCTGGAATGCCGCGCGGCCGACAACGGCGCGCAGACGGCGCGGGGCTATGCCGCCCGCTTCAATTCGCGCACGACGATCGGCAACTGGTTTACGGAGGAAATCGCTCCGGGCGCCTTCGCGAAGTCACTGCGCGAGAATGATGTCGTCGCGCTGCACAGCCACGACATCGGCCGCGTGATGGGGCGCACCGGCGCCGGCACCCTGACGCTCCGCGAGGACGAGCAGGGCCTGTACTTCGAGAACGAGCTGCCCGGGACGATGGACGGCAAGGATCTGGCGATCCAGATTGATCGCGGCGACATCCCGGGCATGTCGTTCGGCTTCTGCACGCGCAAATGCGAGTGGGACGAAACGGTCGATCCGCCCCACCGGACGATCCTGGAAGCCGAGCTCTACGAGATCACCTATACCGCGCTGCCCGCGTACCCTGATACCACGGTCGGCCTGCGATCGCTGGAACACGCCCGCGCCGAGCGGCGCGAGCATAACAAGGCCGGTGCCATGAACCGCATCGCGCAGCGGCGCGCACGGCAAGCGCAGATCGAACGCCGCATCTGATTTTCACCCGGCCGGAAGGCCGGAGGTGACGGGCTTTCCCCGTCTTCGCAGCCCGCCCCGGGAAACCGGCGGCGGGCTTTTTCATGCCCAGGAGAGACAGATGGCAAGTCTGACCGAACTGCACGAAAAGCGGGGCAAGCTGGTTACCCAGGCCCGCGACGCGCTCGAAGAGATCACCAAGAACACCGACGAAGCGCGCACCAAGGAGCTCGAAGAGCGCCATGACAAGATCATGACCGAATTCGATGCCCTCGAAAAGTCCATCGCGCGCGAGGAGCGCCAGGCCGAGATCGAGCGTCAGGACCAGGAGCGCCGCGAACGCCAGCGTCCGAACGGCGATGACATCGAGACCCGCGCCGCCGGCGACCACGATGGCGGCGACAAGCCCGGCAAGAGCGCGAAGGAACAGCGCCAGGCCGAATACCGCGACGCCTTCGACGCGTTTCTGCGTTCCGGCGCCGATGTCGGCGCGCTGACCAACGAGCAGCGCACGATCCTGCGCGCCGGCCACGATCCGGAAGTGCGCGTGCAGGTGGCGGGCACGGCGGCATCGGGTGGCTATACCGTTCCGGTCGAGCTGGCGCGCGAGATCGTCAAGACGATGAAGGACTGGGGTCCGATGTACGATGGAAACATCGTGCGCGAGATCGTGACCGGATCGGGCAACGAGTTCGACATCCCGACGAACGACGACACCAGCGGTTCCGCTTCTGCGCTGGCCGAGGGCGCGGACCTGACCGACGACAACAGCGGCGACCTGACGTTCGCACAGAAGCGCCTCGACGCTTATGTCGATGCCACCCCGTGGGTGAAGATCAGCTTCGAGCTGATGCAGGACTCGGTGTTCGATCTCGAATCGTTCCTGGCCGAAGCCCTGGGCGAACGCCTGGGCCGTCGCACCAACGCCCGCCTGACCACCGGCACGGGCGCCAGCCAGCCCAACGGCATCGTTACCGCATCGGCGCTTGGCAAGACGGCCGCCGCCACCGGCGCGATCGCCGCGGACGAGCTGCTCGACCTGCAGCACTCGGTGCGCGCGCCGTACCGCCGCAGCCCGAAGTGCCGCTGGATGTTCGCCGACACCACCCTGCTTGCGCTGCGCAAGCTGAAGGACGGCCAGGGCAACTACCTGTGGCAGATGGGCGACGTGCGCATCAGCGCGCCGTCCATGCTGCTCGACAAGCCCTACAGCATCAACGACGACGTGCCGGCGATCGCCACGGGCAACCGCGCCGTGATCTTCGGCGACTTCAGCCGGTACTGGGTGCGCAAGGTGGGTTCGCCGCTGATCGGCACCGTCCGCGAACGCTTCTGGCCGAAGATCGGCATGGCCGGCCTCGTCCGTTACGACGGCGAGCTGGTCGACGCCGACGCTGTCAAGCACCTCAAGCTGGCCTGATCCAGGCCGGATGAGCGAACGCGGGGCGGGCCGCATCAGCCCGCCCCGCCATTCCGGAGAATCACAATGCTGTTGAAGATGAAGACGTCCCTCGCGGGACCGAACATTTCGTTGCACGCCGGCGATCTGCACGAATTCGCGGACGACGCGGAGGCCCTGCGCTTGATCGAGGCCGGCTTTGCGATCTCGGCCGAGCCCTTTGCGCAGGCAGAACCTGCTGCGCCGGCGGAACCCGCCGCGCCGGAAAAGCCCGTTGCGCCGGAAGAGCCCGCTGCGCCGAAGGAGCCGGCAAAGACGGCAAAGACGGCAAAGACGGCCGGCTGATCCATGTGGAGCAGCCCTGCCATCGTCACAGCGCCGGCGGCCGAGCCACTGACGCTGGCGGCGGTGAAGGAATTCGTCCGCATCGATGCGGACATCGACAGCTTCGACACGGAGCTATCCGCGCTGATCGCCGGCGTGCGCGAGGACGTGGAACGCCTTGCTTCGATCCGCCTGGTCAACCAGACGGTGAAGCTGGCGGCCGCATCGTTCGCGGATCTGCTGCACCTGCCGATCGGCCCGGTGCGGAGCGTCGACGCGATCACATACACCGCGCTCGATGGCACCGAAGCTACCGTCGATGCCGCCGCCTACGTGCTGTTCGGTGCGGATCTCGAGCAGGGCGTCCGCCCGGCAACCGGAGTGACCTGGCCCAAGCCCGCAAACCTGCCGGACGCGATCGAGATCCAGCTGCAGGTCGGTTACGGTGCGGACGGAACGGCTGTGCCGCCGGCGGTGCGCGTGGCGATGCTCCGCGCCATCCGCGCGCGGTTCGATGACCGGCCCTTCGATCTGGAGCCGGCCCTGGCAAACCATCGGATCTGGTTGGCATGACGGCAGGCGCACCGCGGCCGACCGCGCGATACCGCGAGCGGCTGGCGATCCAGCAACGCAACCTGGTCGACAACGGCCGGGGCGGGCGCAAGCGCCCCGACGGCGACGATCGCGACTGGATCGATGTCGCCGGCAATGTCGCGGCTGAGGTGCTGCCTCTTCGCGGCGACGAGGCGCTGCAAAACGCCGTGATACGCGCGGTGCAGATCTACCGCGTGACGATCCGGGCGCGCAGCGGCCTGACGCCGGATCTGCGCCTGTTCTGGCGCGGCCAGGCGATGAACATAAAGACCATCGCCTGGAGCGACGATCGGCGCGAGATCGTGATGACCTGCGCGACGGGCGAGGCGGCAGCCTGATGGCGCGGGGCTTTCGTGGCATTGGCAAGGTGCGCCGCATGATGCGTGATCTGCCGGAGAACTTCCGCCGGCAGATGGTTTCGGTCCTGAACAGCGGCGGCCGCGCCCTGCAATCGTCGATGCGGGCCAAGGCGCCACGGCGCACGGGCGCCACGCGCGAGGGCATTACCTACAAGGTCTCGGAGCGGACCATGAAGCTGCGCGTCGGCCTGCTGGGAACACGCGCCGGACGGTCGAAGCTGTTCTATGCGCGGATCCAGGACCTGGGCCGGAAGGCGCAGGTGGCCAAGCGGCGCTACGTCGTGGCTGTTCCGCGCAATGGCTATCGCCGTTACGCGGGCAAGCGGACGCGGGACCTGGGGCGGAAATACCACCCGGTCAACGTGCGGGCGATGGCCGGCAAGCACTTCGTGACCGGCAGCTTCCCGGTGCTGCGCCAATACATTGGCACCGCCGTGCGCGGCATCTGGTCCCGCGCGCTGCGATCGATCGCGAGTGGCGGCAATGACTGACGCCAAGTCCATAACCGAGCTGGTCGCGTTCCAGCAGCTGGACGCTGCGGTCACCGGCGCGACCGTTTATCAGGATGCGCCGGAGGGCGCGATGCTGCCGATCGTGGTGGTCGGCGATATGAAAAGCACGCCGATCGGCGGGAAGGGCGATCGCGATCGCCGCATCTCGCTGCTGATCCAGGCCGAGGTGAGCGCGGAAGAGCGCGCGCCGTTGCTGGCGCTGCAGAAACAGATCGAGGACACGCTGGACGGCCTGACGATCGAACAGGATGGCTGGACGCTGGCGTTTACGTTCGAGGATGACGACGCGCAGCTGGGCGAGGACGGCGGCACCTACATCGGCACGTCCGCCTTCGCGGTCCTTGCCCTGCAAGACTGACCCACACCCCACTCCGGGCCGCCCTGGCCCCAATCGCACCCCGCTTCGGCGGGGTTTTTTCGTTGGAGACCGCTGATGGCCAAGAAGCTTGGCAACGACTACCGCCTGTGGATCGAAAGTGCCACGCCCGGGACCTATAACGAGATCAAGGGCCAGACCTCGATGAAGGTCAGCCGCAAGGCCGGCGAAATCGATACGTCGACGAAGGACGACTATCCCTATGGCACCCAGGCGCCGGGCCTCAAGACGCTGACGATCGACGTCGAGCTCTATCCGAACCTGCCCGACGCCAACGGCTACACGCTGTTCGAAACCGCCGCCCAGGGCAGCAGCCCGAAGAAATTTCAGATCCGCAAGGGCGGGTCGGCCGGCGCAGCGGGCGACGTGGTGTTCGAGGCATCGATGTACATCGGCAGCTTCGACACCGACTACGGCAAGAACGACGTGGTGAAGTGCAATTCGCAGCTCTCGCTGGCCGCCGCACCGACCACGGACGCGCTGGCGTAAGGATCGCACCATGGCCGAAGCGGAAAACACCGCCCGCCCCGCCAGCGAAGAGCGGGGTGAAGTCTCGCTCGTGCTCGATGGTGCCACGATGGCGCTGCGCCCTTCGTATGAGGCGATCTTCGCCTTCGAGGCTTCGACAGACAAGGGGCTGCTAGAGCTCGCCCGCGCCGCTCTCGAGGGCAAGATGCGCCTTGCCGACCTGTCGCAGGTGGTCACCGAATGCATCCGTGCATGGGGCCGCGCAACCCAGCAGCCCAGCATCGCCGCCTCGAACGCCGTCCGAATCGGGCAGCTGATCGTCGAGGCCGAAGGCGGCATGGCCCGTGTGCTGGGGATCGTGTCGGGCATGCTCAGCATGGCCGTGACGGGGAACTTCACTGCCTCGGGGGAAGTGAAGGCGGGGACGACGACGACGAGCGAAGTCCCCGCCGAAAGCTGAGCAGCTTCGCGATCGCCGCGTTGGGGTGGCAGCCAGACCAGTTCTGGCGCGCCACCCCGCATGAATTCTGGACCGCTGTCGAAGGGTACGAGCGCCTCAACCGCGCCGCGCAACCCTGACGCCTGCCGCCTTGCCGGGAGACCACTATGGCCGATCGGGAAACTTCCAGCCTGTTCCTGGAAGTGGACGCGCCAACTGAAGCGATGCGCCAGCAGCTGGCGATCGGCGAAGGTGCACTCGTAGCGTTCGACCGGAAGGCGGCCAAGGTTGCTGAATCGGTTGGGCGGCAGATCGCCAAGATGGGCGATCAGTCGTTCGGCCCGTTTCAGAGTAGCGCGGCCGCTGCAGCGCAGAAGGTCGAGAACGAATTCGCGTCGAGCTTCAGCCGTATCCAGGCGCTGGCGTCGAAATCAACCGCCAACGCAGGTGGTGGACTGTCAGTCGGAGCATCGGATGCGCGGGCCGCAGCCGAAGCTGCCCGGCAACAGGCGGCAAATGCCCGCGCGATCGAAGATGCGGTCAACCGTGCCGCGCTCGCGCAGGGAAGGTTGACTTCGGCCTACGGCTTCGACCTGCAGGCCGCGCGCACAGCCACGATCGCGGCCGAGAAGCGCGCTCAGGCGCTAGCGCTGGAAGCGGCCCAGCTCGAGGCGCTTGAAATCGAATTGCGGCAGGCCGGCGCAGCGGAGCAGGTCTTTGCCGCCGGTGGGCGGGGGATTGTCGTTTCGGCGGGCCAGCAGAAGGCCGCCATGCAGCAGATCTCGTACAATCTCTCCGACCTCGGCGTTCAGCTGGGAGCAGCTGCGGGCAGTACCGAAACGGCCAAACTGGCGTTCATAGCGTTCACTCAACAGGGCACGCAGATGATCCAGGCCATTGCCCTGCTCAAGGGTGAGGCTAGCGGGTTCATCGGATTCCTGGGCAGTGCGTGGGGTGCCGCGTTGATCGCGGCCATTACCATCGTTGGAAACCTCGCGCTGGCGCACCGCGACGCCGCCACAGCCGAGGGCAAGCACACCGATGCTGCAGAAGAACTCCGCAAGGCAATCGACGATCTCCATGAGGCCTCCGTCCGTGAGGCGCGTTCGACCCAAGCGAGCATCCAAGCCGATATCGACAAGGCAAATTCTCTGCGCCAACGCGCGCAGGAAGCCCGCAAAGCGGCCATCGCAGAGCTTCAACTCGCTCAGACGCGGGCTGCTGCTGCCAAGGTTGGCGCCCAATCCGGCGAACCCGGCAGCGAAGGCAACAGCCTTGTTCTTCCGTTCCTCGATCGCACCGTCACGGACCTGCAGGGGCAGATCAAAAGCCTCACCGCCCAGATTTCGGCCAGCGATGAAACGATCAGGCTGAAGCGCGGCGCGCAGATCCGGCAATCCGTCATCGAGCAAACCGATGCCGTGTCCGCTGCGAACGGCCGATACGAACGGACGTTGGATGATCTCAATGCGCGTCTTCAGCGAAATGCCATTTCTGAAGCGGCTTATCGCACCGAAGTGCTCAGGGCCTCGCAGGCCCGTGACGCAGCAACAGAGGCTGCCCGAAAAAGCGGCGGCGCTGGCGGCGGTCGCGGCAAGTCTGAAGCAACGCTTGCGCGCGAAGCGGAGAAGGCTCGGCTCGACGCGATCCTCAAGGAGTTCAAGGATCCGGTCCGTGATGCGTCGGCCGCTTTTGCGGAGGCACGGGGCAAGGCGATCGAGCAATCGACGCAGCAGGAATACGACGCGCAGCTGCTGCTCATCGAACGCATCCGTACCGAAGATGCGCAGGCGCGGCAGAGGGTGATCGATGAAGCCTACCGTCTTGAAGAGCGGAAGGTCGATTTCCTGACCAACCTGTTCGAGGACGGGATGCGCGGCGGTGTTTCCGCCATCTGGGGTGATTTCGAGCAGATCGGCACACGCGTAATTTCGCGGGTGCTGGCACAGTTCGTGGCGGCTCAAGTATCGGGGAAGGGCGGCGGCTTCAGCTTCGGCAGCGCATTTGGCTCGGCGATTACGGCCGTGCTCGGTTTTTCGCGTGGTGGGCGCATCGCTGGGTTTGCTGGCGGCGGCCGGATGATTTCCGGCCCGGGCACAGGAACATCTGACAGTATCCTCGCCTTGGTAGGCGGGCGAGAACCGATCGCGGTCTCGAACGGTGAATCGATCAACACTGCCGCTGCCACCCGGAATTACTGGCCGCTGATCGAAGCCATGAACGCAGGGCAACTGCCGCGCTTTGCCGCCGGCGGCCTGGTATCGCCGCGTCTGCCGGTCGTTCGCGCCGGGCCTGCGGCCAGCGGGGGCGACGGCGCCGGCGGCGTGACCATCCAGATCAATGCGCCCGGCGCGACGGCCGAGACGGTGGCGATGATCCGGCGCGAGCTGGCCAATGCACTTCCGGTGATCGTGCAGACCGCGACGGCCAACACCACGCGCCAGCTGAACCGGAGGAGCCTGTGACGATCGTATCGCCGCCGGCGGCCATCCCCATCCGGTCGATCAAGTGGACGCTGAAGCAGCCGCACCAGGTGAACCGGTCCGGGTGGACCGGGCGCCGGCAAGTTTCCACGTTGCCCGGCGGATCGTGGTGGAGCTGCTCGGCCGAATTGCGGCCGATGATTGGCATGGCCGCCGCTCAGCCCTGGATCGGGTTTTTCAACGGCCTGAAGGGGCAGGTGAACCTGTTCCCGGTGATCGCCGTCGAAGCGGCCCAGCACGGCGGCGCCAATCCGACCGTGGTGCTGGGCGCGGCCGGCGCCCGAACGCTGACGCTGTCCGCCACGCCGCCGGCATTGCCGCAGGGCGCGATGATGACGGTAAAGCTGGTGGACGGCACGTACCAGCTGGTTGTGCTGACCGCGCCGATCGCGGGCACCACCGCATCGTTCGCGCCGGCCCTGCGGGCTGACGCAACGACCGGAGCGGGCAGCGTGGAGACGATCCTGCCATTCGCCCACGTGGCGCTGACCGAGGACAGTTTCACCCACTCGGTCGATCCCGGGCAGAAGTACACCCTGGCGTTCCAGGCGGAGGAGGCATTCTGATGGCCTTGCCCGACGCCCTTGCCGGCGCGCAGCTCGCCGGCGGATACTTCGATGTCGCATGGCTGGCGTGGCTGGATTTCGACGGCGATCCCGTGCGCGTGACAACGGCGGGGCGGACGCTAATCCTTGCTGGCACCGGAGACGCCGAGCTCGACGGCACGTTTGATGCGGTGGATCCGTCGCTGGTTGGCGTGACCGAGGTTCACAATAAGGAAGGCGGCGCGGAAACGCTGAGTTTCACGCTTTCCGGCATCGTCGGCCCCGATACAGACCTGCTGAACGTGCTGGGCAACGCGGCGCTGTGGCGCGGGCGCACGGCGCGGCTGTGGGCGGCCGTCTACGACGCAGCCGGCGTGCAGCAGGGCGCGATCTGGCCGTTTTACACGGGGCGGATGTCCGCCCTGCAGATCGTGGGCGAACCCAGCGGCCAGACGGTGAAGCTGGATGTCGAAACCTACCTCGCCAGCCTGACCAAGGCATCGGGGCGCACGTACCTGGACCAGGCGCAGTTCGACAACGACGACAACACGGCGGCGCTGACGATCGGCATTGCCAATGGATCGACCAAGGGCGTCGCGGGCGCGTCCAGCGTGCGCGGGGCTGGTGTGAGCGAGCGGGCCAGCACGCTGCGGGAGTTGTACCTGTGAGCGCGCTGGTGCGGCACGGTGGCTGGGAACAGGCGCTGGCGGACTACCTGCTGGCCAACCGTGATGCCGTGTTCGCGTGGGGGCGGATCGATTGCGTGCTGTTCTGTGCCGGGGCGATCGGCGCAATGACGGGCATCGATCCCGCCGCCGGCATGCGGGGCCGGTACGCAACGCCGATCGGCGCGCGCCGCGTGATGACGCGGATGGGCTGGAAAGACGTGCCGGCGATCGCCGCCGCGCATTTCGTGGAGATCGGCCCCGCGAGCGCAAGCCGCGGGGACGTGGTGTTCGATGGCCGAAGCCTGGGCGTGTGCATCGGTCGGGTTGCCTGCTTCGTCGGCGAGGAGGACGGCATGCCCGGCCTTGTCCAGCTATCTCTCTCTCAGTGGACCCGCGCCTGGCGCGTTCCGTTCTCGATCTAAACCGTGGGCAAGGTTGTAAAAATCGTCGCCGCCGTCGTCGGCGTGGCGGCGCTTGTCATACCCGGCGTGGGCGCGGCGATCGGCGGCACCATCTTCGGCACGCTGGCTGGCGCCGGCGTTGCGGTCGGCACCGCCGCGACGATCGCCAACGTCGCCCTGGTTTCCCTGATCGGCATTGGCGTTTCCGGTGCTCTGCAGACGGTCGCCGGCGTGCTGGGGCTGGGACCGAAACCCGCCAAGACAAGCGCCGCGACGACGGACAGGCTGACGGCGACGCTGAACCCGCGCGAGTACCGCAAGAGCTGGGTAGGGCACACCGCCGGCAACTGCGACGTGCGCTATCAGGAATACACGGGCGGCAACCAAGAATACCTCAATTCGATCATCGTCGCGGCGAGCCATGCCGTGCAGTCGATCGACGAGATCTGGTTTGACGACACCATGGCCTGGTCGGCCACGGGCGGCGTTGCCAGCAAGTATGCCGGCTACCTGTGGGTGACCACGCGGACCGAGGGCACGGCGGGCAACGCCTTCACGATCACGGGATCGACCAGCTGGGTCTCGTCCGAATCGCGCTTCGCGGGCTGCGCCTATCTGTGGCTGCGCTACAAGCTGACCGGGAATACCAGCAACGCTGAAAGCCCGTTTTCCAGCAGCGTGCCGAGCCGGATCACGATCCGGGGGCGTGGTGCGAAGCTCTACGATCCGCGCCAGGACAGCACGGTCGGCGGCAGCGGTGCGCAGCGGGCCAATGATCAGGCGACCTGGGGTTGGGTTTCCGACGACGTCGGCCGCAATCCGGCGCTGCAGCTCCTGTGGTTCCTGCTGGGCTGGCGCATCCAGAACCCGTTGACGGGCGCTTGGAAGCTCGCCGTGGGCATCGGCCTGCCGGCATCGCGCATCGACGTCCCGTCGTTCATCGCGGCAGCGAACCTCTGCGACGAAGCGGTAGCCCTGGCCGTGGGTGGCACCGAACCGCGCTACCGCGCCGACGGGGTATGGTCCGAGGGCGACGATCCCTCGACCGTGTTCGGAAACCTGCTGGCCAGCATGAATGGCGTGCTGCGCGATGCGGGCGGCAAGCTCTCGCTCGATATCCTGCACAACGACCTGGGCACGCCGATCGTCGATTTGGGACCGGCGGATCTGGTGGACGCTTTCACCTGGCTGCAATCGCCACCGATCGACCAGAGCTTCACGACCGTGCGCGGCAAGTACGTCGATGCCAGCAACGCCGGTTTGTACCAGCTGGTCGATTACCCCGACGTGTCGATCGACAGCATGGACGGGATCGAGCGATCGAGCACGTTCGATCTTTCGATGGTGCAGAGCGCCAGCCAGGCGCAGCGCCTGGCCAAGACCTATCTACAGCGGGCGCAGTATCCCGGCACGTTCTCCGCCGATTTCCTGGCGTCAGCGTGGCGGTGCCAGGTGGGCAGCGTGGTGCGGCTGACATTCCCGGCGCTGGCGTTCGAGAACAAGCTGTTCCGCGTGATCGAGCATACGATCCGGCAGGATGGCACGTGCCCGATGGTGCTACGCGAGGAAGCCGGGGCGATCTATTCCTGGGATGCGGACGAGCGGCCGGCCGTGGTCGCCGCGCCGGCGATCACCTATGATCCGCTGAACGATCCGATCGTGGTGGGTATCGGCTATGTCCAGGCATCTGCCGACGAAGCCTATGGCGCCGCACATGACGCGATTACCAAAGTCGCCGGTCTGGCCAACGACGGTATCATCTCGATCAACGAGAAGATCACCAAGCTGATCCCCGAATCCGCGCGGCTTGCGGACAAGTGGGCGTCGCTTTCGGCCACGGCGGCCAGCCTTTCGGTCAGCTCGAGCGCCGCGGCATCGGCGCGGGCCTCATGGCTGGGCATGCTGGCCGCGCTGGCACCTGCCTGGAACGACATCACGCAGGACTCACCCGTGGTGCGCGCAACCTATGACGGCGCGCGCGATGCCTATGGCGCGGCGCTCTATGATCTGGCGCAGGCGATCGACGCCAAGGCGGCAACGCTGGCGCAGTGGGCCGGCATAGGCGGATGGGGCAAGCCGCAGGACAATGCGACCCGCAACGTCGTCACTTACGCCACAAGCGACCCGGGTGGCGTCGACGGCGATTTGTGGGTCGACATTTCGGGCACGTATGCGGTGTTCAAGCTGCGGTTGGGCGGCACATGGGTTGTCGGTGCAAACGCGCTCAATGCCTATAACGCCTTGAGCGGAAAGCCGATTGCCCTTGCCGATATCAACACCACCGAAAGCAGCAAGCTCGCTGGGATCGCCGCCGGCGCGACGGTAGGCGCGCCGGCCGGCACGAACGTCGGCGGGACGGCGGCAACGACCGTCGAAAGCGGGGCCAACGCCGCCAATGCCGGCGTGAATTCCGACGGCACGATCAAGACGGACAAGGTATCGACGGCATCGGTTCAGACCAATGCCGTGACCGCGCTGGGCTATGTCTTCTCCGCCGGCGTGGGTGGGGGCGTTTCGAGCGATGGCTATCCATCGTGGTCAGACGTGCAGTCGCTGACGGTTTCGGCCATCGGCGTCGCGCTGCAGGTCGGCTTCGCGGTCAACGCGATCTATGCGGGCGATGCCGGCTATATCCCCACGGTTGACATCCGGCTGCTGCGGAACGGCAGCGAGATATTCTCCGGACCGGCGCTCTACCCGTCCGATTATTCAGCCGATTACCGATACTTCGAGGTCATCGACACGCCGAGTGCGGGAACCGCGATCTACAAGGTGCAGGCGCGCGCCTATCATACACACACCGATGTCGGTGCCGCTTTTACCAACCGCCTGTTGAAAGCTGTGGAGCTGAAAAAGTGACCGACTATTTCCTGATTTACCGGGCCGACACTGGCGCGTTGGAAGGCAGGGGCGCTGTTCCCGATGGCGGTGCCGCGCTCCAGCAGCCACCGCAGGGGTGCGCGATCCTGACAGTGCCTGTGGCGCTCTGGCAGCTGGACACTCAAGATCTGTTGCCCGCGCTGATCGCGCACATGTGCGCAGCGATCGACCAGCAGGCGGAGGCGACGCGCGGGGAGTTCATCACCAGTGGTTCCGGACAGGCGATGACCTATCTCCGCAAGGAGGCCGAGGCCGCCGCCTATCTTGCGGACAATTCTGCCGTGGTGCCGTTTCTGACGGCCGAGGCATTGGCAACCGGAGTGACGGTGGCGGCGCTCGCTGCCGTGGTGGCGGCGCGCGCTGCGCAATGGGCCGCGATCGGTCCAAGGATCGAGGCGGCCCGGATGGCGGCGAAACAAGCCGTGGCGGCGGCTGCGAACATTGCAGCTGCGGTTAGCGCAGCGCACGTCGATTGGGCAACTGTCGTCCAGGATGCCGCGTGATGGGCCGGCTTAAGATCGGGCTGGCCGCCCTGGCGACGGCGGCCGATATCTTCTTTGACACGCTGCTGGTGCTGCCCTTCTACTGGCTGGGGCTGGCCCCTCCGCCCAGCGGGCGGCAACTGATCAGCAGCCTTGTGGGGCAGTGCGCCGCCGCTGGACAGCGCTGGGCGATCCTGGCTGCGCGTATGATCGATCGCGTGGCGATCGCGCTGGGGGATGATCCCAACCACTGCGAGCGAGCCTTCCGCAAGTACGAATTCCTCGACGACTGAGAAGGGCACTACCATGCGCGACCTGCTGCATGCCGCGTTCGACGGCCTTTCGGACAACCTCAAGGCCACCGTCGACACGGTATCCGTCCTCTCGCTGGTCGGCGCCCTGGTGCAGATCCTGCCCGCCATCGCATCGCTGCTGACGGTGATCTGGACGGCGCTGCGCATCTACGAGACCACCACCGTACAGCGCTGGCTGCATGGGCCGGATGCGGCGGCCAGCGACGATGTCGCCGGCGAGGGCCGGCACGACCCCTAGAAGGAACACCATCATGGCGATCGATGCGAAACGCGCCAGCGGGTTGACCGCTGGCGTGATGGCGGTGCTTGCGCTGTTGCTTGGGGTGGAAGGTGGGTACGTCAACCACCCGAGCGATCCCGGCGGCGAAACCAACCACGGCGTGACGAAGGCGGTTGCGCGCGAGGCGGGCTATACCGGCCCGATGCGCGATCTGCCACAGGAGCGCGCGGCGCAGATCCTGGCCGATCGCTACATCATGGGACCGGGCTTCGGCCCGCTGATCGAGATCGCGCGGCCCGTGGCGATCGAGGCGATCGACGCCGGCGTCAATACCGGGCCGGCGCAGCCTTCGCGCTGGTTCCAGCTGGCGCTCAACAGCCTGAATCGCGGCGGCCGCGACTACGCCGATATCGCCGTCGACGGCAAAGTGGGAGCCGGCACAATCGCCGCCTATCGGCAGCTGCAGCGCGCGCGGGGAACGGCGGAAGCCTGCCGCCTGACGGTGAAGCTGCTCGATGCGCAGCAGGCCGTCTACTACCTGACGCTGACGCGCCAGGACGGGAAGTTCGAGGACTTCATGCCGGGCTGGATCATCAACCGCGTGGGCAACGTCAACCTGGCGGAGTGCCGCTGATGTGGGCCGCGCTGACCGGCAACCTCTGGCGCGCCGGCGCGATCGCGCTGGTCGGGATCTGCCTGGGCCTGCTGGTGCAGATCCACGGCGCGCCCGTGCTGGGCGGGGGGCTGATCGCGGAGCGTGACGCGGCGATCGCCGCGACCGCGACCGCGCGGCGCGAGCGCGATGCCGAACGCGCCGCGCACCAGGCGACGAAAGACCATTACCAGGAGGCGCAGGCGCAGGCTGCGCGCGACGAAACGCTTCGCCTGGCGCGCGTGAAGGGCGAACAGGAAAGGATCTCCACCGATGTGGCGGAAAACTATGCTCGGCGCCTTGCCGATTATCGCGCTCGCTATGAGCAGCTGCGCCAGCAAGCCGCGGCCGCCGCTGGAACCGCTGGCGGTGCGGCCGGAGGCGAGCCAGTGCCCGGCGTTCGCGATGCCGCGCCCGGAGCTGATGCGCCGGCCTGCGCGGACGGACTTTCTCTCGACCAGCGATGGGACGCCACCCAGCAAGCCCTCCAGCTCGATGAACTGATCTCGTGGATCGAGCGCCAGGCCCGCGTGCCGGCGAACGACCCCGCACCCAAGGAGAACTGATATGGCCGACTTCCTGACAACCGTCCTGAGCGGCATCACAAAGCGTTTCCGCGATATGGGCGACACGTCGTTTGCGGAAGTGGTCTCGCTGCCGGCTGCCGCGGCGGCACCCCTAGCCGCCAACACGGCGTTCGACGCTCGCGCCTTTGGCGCGGTGGAAGTGCAGTACGATGGCGCGGGAACCGTTACCGTCCTGCGATCGAAGGACGGGGTCACGTATTACCCTTGGCAATTCCTTGCGCTGGACGGGACTCCCGTAACCTCGATCACCAGCGCCGGCATCTACTCGGTGCGGGGCTCGGGATGGCTGAAGTTTTCGGCCACGGTCCTCGTGGACGGGAGCAACTGATATGGCGGTAGATCCTCTCGCTCAATTGTTGGCCTCGCGCGGCGCGCAGCGGGCAAACATTGCCGCCGCTGGCATCGGTTTTCGCGACAACTGGCTGGCATCGGTCAAGCGCAAGCTGGCGGCCGGGCAGAGCGCAACGATCCTGGTGTGGGGCGACAGCACCACGCGCAACAGCGTGCCCGCCGACGGCACGCCGCGCCGCTATCCCGCGCAATGGGCGGACAGCCTGATCGCGTCCGGCCGCCTGCCGGCGACGCACGGCGTGCGCATCTATGTCTATGACAGCCTGACCACCCAGAAATACGTGCTCGCCGAAACGCCGCGCGATCCCGGCAACGGGCTGTGGCTCGACATCTATCAGGCCAGCGTCTCCGGCTCGATCCCGCGTTATTTCATGCACGCCTACTTCCTTCGTGCGCTGGCGGCGGTGCCGGCGGATGCCCTGTTCATCGGGCACGGCATTAACCTGGCCAGCTTCCCCAATATCGCCGGCGAGATGCTGGCCGCGATTGAGCAGTTCCGCACGGTCAACCCGACGGCACCGATCCTGTGGACCACGCAGCATCCGCTCCAGGCCAACACCAATGGGGAGACGAGCTGGCGCCCGGCGCTGCTGAACAATGCGGCGGCGTGGGGCATCGCGGTGGATGATACCGTCTATCAGGCCTACCTTGCCGCCGGGAAGCCGAACAGCCTCTACAACGGCGACGGCATCCATGAGAGCACCGGCACCGGCTGCGCGCTCTATGTCGATATGCTCAACAAGTGGTGGGATGCCAGTTCGCCAGGTGTCGGCATTGCCCGCCAGCCCTCGCTGCTGCTGCCGGCGGATCAGCAACTGATCATCAATGGCGACTTCCAGACGTGGACCAACACGGCCGCCGCGCCTGACGGATGGACGGCGGGCGGCGCTGGTGGAATTGCGATCAGCAAGGACACGACGAACTACGCCAACCCGCGCAAGCCGTTTAGCTGCAAGATGATCGGCAGCGGTACGGCTGAAAGCTACATCGAACAGCAAGTGCCCGCTGCCCTGCGCAACTACCTGCTGGGTCGTTGGGTGACCGGTTGCGCGCGTGTGTGGCGTGACACGGGTGGTAGCAGCAATTTTCTAGGCAGGCTTTGCCTTGTGGTCACAGCCGCGTCGATCGGTGGAACGAAAAACGTCAAGATCGCCGATGCGAACATCACGCAGACCAATGGCTTTGGCTGGACCGTGCTGGAACCATATCAAATCCCCGACGACGCTACGATCGTGCGCCTGCGCATGTTCGCAGATAGCAGCACCGCACCCGATGCGACGAAGGCGTGTTACGTCGATCAGATGAGTCTGGTGCCCGGCGTGATGCCGAGGCCGTACAGCGTTTGATTTGGGGGTATCGCTGGGGGTAAAGACGCGCCACACCCGCGCCTTTTCGCGCGGAAAACGGCCGATTTCGCCTTGGCGCGCGGCGGAGGGATTATCCGCCGCGTTCCGAACAAGGAAAGGGCGGCCTGATTGGCCGCCCTTTCGGACCATGACGGTGCGTCGAGGCCTGCGCTGCACAGCCAAGGTAACCATCGCCCGCGCGTGAGACAAGCATTCGGGTCAGTTTGCTGAATTGCGCAAGTTAGGAATAGCTCATGCTCACCATCGCCGCGGTGAAAGCCGCCGGCGCGCAGGCGCGCGCCTACAAGCTGTTCGATGGCGGTGGACTGTTCCTGCATGTGGCACCGACCGGCGGGAAATCGTGGCGGCTGAAGTACCGCTTCGGCGGCCGGGAGAAGCTGCTCACCGTCGGCCGGTTCCCCGAGGTCTCGCTGCCCGAGGCGCGTGCGCGCCGCGAGGAGGCGAAGGCGGTGCTGCGCGATGGGCGCGATCCAGCTCATGCCGGCGCCGCGCCGGAGACGTTCGAGCAGCTCGCGCGCGCCTGGCACGCGCACCAGGTGCCGCGCTGGTCGACCACGCATGCGGCCGACGTGCTGGCCAGCCTGGAGCGCGACGTCTTCCCCGCGATCGGCAAGCGGCCGATCGGCGAGATCGGCGCGGCCGAGCTGCTCCACGCGATCGGTTCGGTCGAGCGGCGCGGCCGGCGCGAAACGGCGCGCCGGATCCGGCAGCGTTGCAGCGCGATCTTCGGTTACGCGATATCGCAGGGGCTGGCATCGCAGGACCCTGCGGCGATGCTCGGCCGGGCGATGATGGCGCCCGCGCTGGCGCAGCCGCACGCCGCGTTGACGTCGATCGATGCATGCCGGGCGCTGATCGATGCATGCAATCGCGTTGCCGGTGCATCATCGGCCGCCGCGCTTGCATCGCGGTTCCTGGCGCTGACCGCCGTGCGCCTCGATGCAGTGCGCGGCATGCGCTGGGACGAGCTCGAGGATCTTGACGGCGTTGCGCCGCTGTGGCGCGTGCCGCCGGCCCGTATGAAGCTCGCCCGGGCGAAAAAGGAATCGGACCGCTTCGCGCACCTGGTGCCGCTGTCGGCGCCGGCGGTGGCCGTGCTGCGCGCCGCGGCCGAGATCGGGTATGATACCCATTCTTCGGGTGGACTAGTTTTTCCGAGCGCGCGGCGAACTAGTCCATTGGGCGAGGGCGCCCTGCGCCAGCTCTATGCCCGCGCGGGCTTTGCCGGCCGGCACGTGCCCCATGGCTGGCGGGCCAGCTTCAGCACCATCCTGAACGAACTGCACCCCGAGGACCGCGCCGCGATCGATGCGGCGCTGGGGCACGCGGGCAAGGGCAAGGTCGAGGCCGCGTACAACCGCGCGCAGCTGCTCGAACAACGCCGGCGTCTGTTCGATCGCTGGGGCGCGTTGCTGACAGCCTGATTTCACGAATTCCCTGCCGCGAGGCGGGGGCACCGGGCTGCAACCCGGAAAACCGACGAGTGTGAGCCTCGCCACGACACAGCTGGCCAACTGGCCGCCCCGCACCCGCGCAACGGGCAGGGGCCTCGTGGACCACCAATCCCTATGAAATCGTTAACCCTGAGTTCCGTCCGCCCTGTCTCCCCCGCCGCTGGCTACCAGGGCGGCAAGCGCAACCTGGCGCGGCGCATCTGCGCGATGATCGACCAGACTCCGCACGAATCCTATGCCGAGCCATTCGTGGGCATGGGCGGCATTTTCCTGCGTCGATCGATGCGGCCGCGGGCCGAGATCATCAACGATATCTCCGGCGACGTCGCCACGTTCTTCCGCGTCGTCCAGGAGCACTACCCCTATTTCATCGATATGATGCGGTTCCGCGTGGCGAGCCGCGCGGAATTCGAGCGCCTGCTCGCCCTGCCACCCGATCGGCTGACGGACCTGCAGCGCGCGGCCCGGTTCCTGTATGTCCAGCGGCTGGCATTTGGCGGGAAGGTGAAGGGCAGGGGGTTCGGCGTCGATCCGCGCGCGCCGGCGCGTTTCAATGTCGCCAAGCTCGAGCCGATGCTGGCGGACATTCACGACCGGCTGGCCGGCGTGGTCATCGAGCAGTTGCCATTCGACCGTTTCCTGGAGCGCTACGATCGGCCGGGCATGCTGTTCTATGTGGACCCGCCATACTACGGCTGCGAGACGGATTACGGCGCGGACGTGTTCCACCGCGCGGACTTCGATCGACTGGCCGCGCAGCTCGCCGCCGGCCGGGCCAAGTTCATTCTATCGATCAACGACCATCCGGCGATCCGCGAGCGCTTCGGCCGGTTCCAGATCCGGCCCGTCGAAACGACCTGGGCGATCGGCACCAGCGAAACCCGCGCGGGCAAGGTGACCGAGCTGATCGTTTCCAACTTCCCGCTGCCCTGACCGCTGGCGCGACGGCGGGTGCGGAATGGCACGGTCCGTGCTCTTCCCCCTGGGAAGCCCGGGGCGGCGCATGCCGCCCCGTACACCAGTGCGACCTGGTGTGCCGCCTCTGGCGGGTGGTGCCTCTGTTCGGGCGTTACGGGATCGAGCTACGCCGGCCGAAGGCCGTCCTTTCACGTCATCTATCAGATGACCCCGGTCTCTCCACTCGTCGAAGATTCGCGCTCGCGTGAGTCGCGGGCATCGATCAGTTCGCCGATGCGCTTGAGCGTTTCGCCTCGCAGGCGATCGCCCGTCCAGATGGCGTCCACGAAGTCGGCCGGGTCCAGCGCGTCGAGCATTTCGCGCCATTGGGCCTTCTGCTGTTCGCGCGCCCAGCTGGCGTCGTCGGGCGCCGGCCCCTTGCCGATCAGGCGACGCACCATGTCCTCGACCGGCTTGGGCAGGAACAACGCATAGGCGTTGGTGATCTGCTCGACCTGGGGACCGGCCTCACCCTTGTTTTCGAGCGGGCGCGACCGTCGGACCCAATGCAGGAAGCCGGCCGCGCGGAGGCGGCGCAGCGCGCTATGAACGGCCTGGTAGGAATGCCCGACCATTTCCGCGAGCGTGGCGATCGCCGGCTCGAGGCGGCCGGTCCTGAAATCAACGATGTTGTACAGCGCCTCCAGAACCGCGACGCCGATATGGCCAAGGATGCCGTTGCGGCACCCCGGTTGCGACTTCTGCCGTTCGCGCCTGGTCCGGGCCTCGAGCGCGCGGGCGCTCTTGACCACGGCCCCGATCCTTCGTCGCGCGCCCCTTCGACTGCCATCGCCGATCGGCCGCCATATGCGATCCTCGATCGTCCCTTCGGTGTAGCTGTTGCGCCAGACAGCTTCGCCGCTGCGCGGGCTGTCTCCGCGTCCCTGCCGGCCGGCAAGGACATCGCCAATCGCCCGCGCCGTCATGCGCGGCCTCCGGCTTTCAGCGGCGCGGGCCATCCAGCAGGGTTTCCGGCGGCGCAAAGCCCTGCACCAGCAGGTCGGCCCATTCCTGCGCAATCTGGCGGCGGCGCCCCATGTATGCAGCGCGGTTGTAGCGGGATTCGACGCCGGCGGGCTTGTGCGCCAGCATGAGGTCGATGACGGCGCGATCGCCGGGGCGGTCCTGATCGAGCGCGCGCTGGTTCATGATGGTCGAGAAGCTGGCGCGCCATCCGTGCGGAACATGCCGGCCACCGAATCCCGGCACCCGGCGATAGTTCGTCGACAAGGCGTTCTCGCTGAACGGCCGGCGCGGATGACGCGCGGACGGAAACAGGTAAGTGCGTCCGGCTGCGTACGCCGCCGCGACGCGAACCACGTCGACCGCCTGTCGCGAGAGCGGGATGGTGAACTCGAAGGCTTCCTGCGACGCTTCGTCGAGCAGCAGCTTCATCTTGTCCGCCGGCACACGCCAGATCGGGTCCGCCGTATCGAGCCCCTCGAATTCGCGCAGCTCCGAGAAACGGATCATGCCCGGGCGCGCGGCGGTCAGTGCCAGCAACCGCGAAGCCAGCTTCGTCGTAGGATCGGCCGGCTGTTCCTCCATCGTCCGAAGAAACACCTGCGCCTCGTCCAGCTTGAGCAGCGCGGGAAACATGCGCTTGCCGATCGGGCGCAACGCCTGCGACAGCTTGGCCGCCGGATCCGCCGCGACCAGATCCACCGCGATCGCCATGCCGTAGATGCTCGAAACGCGGGCACGTATCCGGTGCGCCGTCTCGATCGCGCCGCGCTGCTGAATCGCCAGCAGCAGCTGCAGGATCTCTGAGCCCCGGATCTCGCCGATGTCGCGGCGCCCTAGCGTCGGAAAAATTTCGTTCTCGAGGCTGCTGATCACGTCCTGCGCGTGCTTCGGTTTCCAGCCCGGGCAATGCTGGCCATGCCACAGCCGGGCGATCGCCTCGAACGTGCGGGCCTCGTCGATCCCCCAGCGCCGGCGCGCCATGACCGCCTTTCGCTGTTCCCCGGGATCGGTCCCCTCGCGCAGCAGCCTGCGCGCTTCGTCGCGCCGATCGCGTGCCGCGCGCAGCGACGTCTCCGGATAGGCGCCGATCGTGAGCAGCTTTTCCTTGCCGCCGAACCGGTATTTCAGGCGCCAGCTCTTGAAGCCCTTCGCCGTCACGAGCAGGAACAACCCACCGCCATCGAACAGCTTCTGAGGCTTGTCGGCCGCGCGCGCATTGCGGCAGGCCTGATCGGTCAGCATGCGATACCCCCGCCGGCAGGTCCGCTACCCCCGCGCATACCCCACTTTGCGGCGGGAACTGCTGGGAACAACGGAGAGCGATGGGGACGGGCGTAAGGAGGAAGTAGCTGGAAAGTAAAGCTTTCCGGGAACACCTGCGCCCTGCTGGGAATGAGAATTGGCTCCCCTTAATGGATACGTTTCGAACTTTCTATCTCTTTCCGACCTCCAAAACCATGCGTTTGATCGTGCGCTACCGTTCCCTTCGTAGTGATGTCGGGTAATGCCCCGTTCTGAAATTCTCGGTTGAAGCGGATCATCGCTGGGAGATGCTCGACTACTTCGTTTGTCTGGACAAGGCAGCAGCCATTTCACTGGCGGAAATTCGTTAACTGGCTGCCATATAGACAGGCGTGTCTACGCCATCGCAGGCGGCCAGTTGTGCGTCTCGCCCTGACAGGACTGGCACCAGGCGTAGAGCGCGTCATAAACGACAAGACCGTGGCGCAGCATCTCGTGATCGTCGGAGTAGCGGGCTGACAAGCCGAGCGAGATGGCGAACAGCCCGGCTGACTGCGGGGCAAGGTCGAGCCGGGACGTATCGGCCCCGCGCACGATGACTGCCAGTTGCCTTAGCGCGGGACTGTCGAGCGCATATTTGGCGAGAAACGCATCGAAGCTGCATAGCTCGCCAACGTGACTGAACTCGACATCCGGGATATCGTATGGCGTTGCTCCTTCCTTGCTAGCGACAGCAAGAACCTCGTTGGCTGGCACATAAAGAAATTCAGGCTCGGCATCGACGAAGCGCAGGATCAGCCAGGGACAGGCAATGCGGTCGATCTTCGGGCGTTCGCGGGTGACCCATTTCATGGCGGTTATCCTCTCGCGCTCGCAACGGCACGGTAACGGCCATCGATGACTTCCCAATCGAGATTGCGCATGAACGCATCGACATATTTCGCGGCCGCGGCGCCGTAGTCCATGTGAAAGGCATGCTCGTACATGTCGAGGACGAGCAGCGGCGTCCCGGTGGCGGGACCGTTGGTGTGATCCCAGCACCAGTAGTTGTGCAGCGACGTCGTATGATGGTTCCAGGCGAGAATGCACCAACCCGAGCCCCCAGATAGTGCCATCGCGGTGCGGCGGAACTCGGCCTCCCAGGCCTCGAACGAACCATGCGACGTGGCGAGCGCTTGACGGATGCTGCCCGCTGCCTGGCCATTGCCACCCAGCGCATCGAAATACAGCTCGTGCAGCACGACCGATCCGGTGCGATGCAGTTCCTCGCGCTTGAGACCGCCATAGGCGACCGGCGGGAAGTCCTTGTCGGCCATGGCGGCGGCGAGCCGTCCCTCGATCATGTTGAGCGCGCGGACCGAGCCCTGATAGTTATTTTCCCAGTGCGAGCGGATCAGCCGCTCCGATAGCCCATCCAGCTTTGCTGGATCGAAACGCAACGGCTTGGGTTGGTGCTGGCTGGCGAAGGCCGGAACTGCTGCGGATGTCGCTGCGGTCTGCGCCTCACCGGCTGTGGCGGAATTGGCGATGGCAAGTCCGGCCGCTCCGGCGGCAAGGCTTCCAATCGCAGTACGGCGTGACACTTCGCTCATAGCTACTTCCTTTCAGGCAAACCGGCCAAGCATCAGTCCGCCGATGGCGGCTATTCCAAGCACCTTGATGACATTCCATTTGAAGCGGAAGACGAGCGCCGCGGACAATGCCGCGAGCAGTCCGGCGCGCCAGTCGAAGCTCGTCCAGTCCGGGCTGTAGAGGCGCAAAGGGCCTGTCTCAACCTCGCCGACGCGGGCGAACAGGACGTGGATGAGGAACCAGACCGTCAGGTTGGCGATCACGCCCACAACGGCGGCGGTCAATGCTGCGAGACCGCCCTTCAGGCGTTTCGCGTTCTCCATCCGCTCTATCCAGGGAGCGAAGGTGAAGATCCAGAGGAAGCAGGGGGCGAACGTCACCCACGTCGTCAGTGCCGCGCCGAGCAGACCAGCGACAAGCGGGCTGAATGGTTCCGGCGCCCGGAAGGCAGCGAGATAGCCGACGAACTGCGTTACCATGATAAGCGGCCCCGGGGTGGTCTCGGCAAGTCCGAGACCGTCAGCCATTTCACCGGGTGAGAGCCAGCCATAACCCTGCACGGCCTGCTGGGCCATATAAGCCAGTACGGCATAGGCTCCGCCAAAGGTGACCACGGCGAGCTGCGAGAAAAAGCTGCCGATCTCCCACAGCACATGGCCGCGCCCAAGCGTCACGAGGATAACTGCCATCGGTGCCGCCCAGATGGCGGCCCAGACGATGATTGTCCTTAGGGTCTGACCCCAGGGACGAGGGCCGGAAACGGGAGTTGCGCCGCCGGGTTTTATTCCCAACCATTCGGGTTTTGACGCAGCAACCAGCATGCCGATCGCGCCCGCGCCGAGCACGACGAGTGGGAAGGGCAGGTTGAGGAAGAAGAGCGCGGCGAAAGCGACCACGGCCAGCGCCTTCTTGAAGGCGGTATTGAGCGCACGGCCCGCTATGCGCAGCAGCGCCTGCACCACGATTGCCAGGACGGCCGCCTTGATTCCCAGGAACAATGCCGCAAACCAGTCGAGGTTGGCCGCAAACGCATAGAGCATCGATAGTCCGAGCATCACCAGAGCACCGGGGATGACGAACAATAGCCCTGCGGCAAGCCCGCCGCGCAGACCGTGCAGTTTCCAGCCGATCCAGGTGGCGAGCTGCTGGGCCTCGGGACCGGGCAACAGGTGGCAGAAGTTCAGCGCGTGGAGATATTGATCCTCGCTAACCCATTGGCGCTCATCCACCAGTTCGCGGTGCATGAGCGCGATCTGACCGGCCGGCCCCCCGAAGCTGAGAAAACCGATACGTGTGAATACCCGTAACAGTTCGCCAAAATCCGGGCGATCGGTCGAAACAGTCGATTCGGCAAATTTGGTCACTCTTCCCCATGCCTTTCCATCCGCTCGGCCGCGGACAAACAAGGCAACACTTGGGCGGTGACGCCTGACCGGGAGGTTGCTTCGCCCCGGCATCGCCAATGTAGACCGGGCATGCCCAAACCGCAACGCCAGTTGGTGCTCACACGCTGGGCCTGCCGAATGAACCCAACCCGATCCACAAGCAGCCCCATTGCCGTTGAATGCGGGATTGCCTCAAATCTGGATCCCGTCCTGTCGCGCGGCGCGAACCGGTCGTCGATGTCGGCGCGTGAGCGTGGCCCGGAGGCCGCGGGTTACGTGTGCCGCCAGACCTTGACGGCTGAGATTACGAGGATTGCGGCCAGCGCCGGTAGCAGGACAGATCCCGGAACGATCCCCAGCAGCAGTCCGCCGACAAGGGTTCCGCAGATCGAGCCGAGCGCCATCACCAGAAGGAACGTCCGGTTGCGGCCGAGCACGGCGAAGCTCTGGTCGCGGCTATAGCGCGTGAAGCCGACCAGCATGGTCGGCAGGCTCACCGCGAGCGACAGGCTGCCGGCCAGCTTTATATCGGTGCCGAACAGCAGCACGAGTGTCGGGATCAGCAGCTCGCCGCCCGCCACGCCCAGCAGCGACGCGACAATACCGATGGCAAGCCCTGCGACAATACCGGCGACAAGCTGAGCGGTCCCGGCCAATGGCGGCTGGCCCGCGCTGGAGCCGTGGCAGAAGAGCAGCACCGCCGCGATGGCCACCAGCAGCACGGCAATGACCTTGTAGAGGGTCTCGGACTTCGCCCGCACTGCCCATCCGGCGCCGAACCAGGCACCAATGAGACTGCCGGTGAGCAAGTTGAGGATTATCGGCCAGTGCGCGGCGACAGCTTCGAATGGGACCGACTTGGTGCGGAAAATGAGGGCGGTGGCGACCACGATCAGGCTCATGGCCTTGTTGAGGATGACAGCCTCAAGCGGTGCGAACCGGAAGGTGCCGATCAGGAGTGGCAACCGAAACTCCGCGCCGCCCAGACCGATAAGACCGCCGAGAGAGCCGATTACCGCGCCGCCGCCAAATGCCATCGGCAGGTTACGGGCGGGCGCTGCATTGGCGGTATCCTGCATCATGGCGCCGTGGTTACACCGACGCCGAGGTGGGTGCAGCTACTTTAAGGTCGGCGCCGAGAACGAGCGGGTCGATGAAGCCGAGCGCGATACCAACAAGACTGGCAAGTACAAGAGCAGAACGAAGCGCCAAATTCTGGCTTCATGTCATGAACGAACTCAAGACCCGAAGTGTGGAGGATAACGAGCAGCCGAGCAGCCGAGCAGTTGGCGACTCCGGTCGCTTCCCTTTTCAAAAAGCTGACTCAGGAAGTGAGGGATGGGAGAGGGAAGGTGCCTTTCGGAGCCTTTATGTCTGCCACATCCCGCTTTCGCCAGAGCCGTGACCTGGAGTCCCAGGCGGTTGATCTCGTCAGGCATCTTGGCGGGATTTGGTCGCCAGATGGCGCGATGTGCCGGTGCCCGGCCCATGATGACCGTACACCCAGCCTGTCGGTTCGCGTCGGCGAGAAGGCGCTACTCTTCAAATGCTTCGCGGGCTGCGACACTATCGATGTAATCCGTGCAATCAGGCGCCTCGACAAGGATATTCCGCTGAGCGCCGGGCGAGATGGTTCGCAATCCGTTTCAGCGCTCAGCCCCGCATGGCTGCGGCAACGGGCGCTGGACCTATGGGACGATGGACGTCCGCTGGCAGGAACGCCCGCCGATCATTACCTCCAGCGCCGCGCCATCACCCTGTTGCCGCCAGCTTTGCGATATCACCCGCGCACGCCGTTGGGCCGAGGAAAGCTGGCCGTATTCAGGCCGGCCATGATCGCGGCACTCCATGAGCGGCGACACGTGGTCGCGCTCCAGCGGACATTCCTGGACCCCAACGAACCGCTCCGCGCCCGCGATCTCACCAACCCGCGCCGCATGCTGGGGTATCCCGGCGGCGGCGCGGTCATGCTCGCACCGGCAACCGACACACTGGGCTTAGCTGAAGGCATCGAAACCGCCCTCTCGGCCATTCTCCTGCTCGACATCCCGGTCTGGGCGACGCTTGGCAACGAACGCCTCGCTCATATCGCCATTCCCGACAGCGTCACCCGTCTGATCCTGCTGCCCGACAATGATCGCGGCGGGCGGATCGGCGCGGCCAAGGCCATGAATGCTTATGCGATGCCGGGCCGGACGATCGAGGTTGTCTGGCCGCCCCAGGGCTTCAACGACTGGAATGATGTCCTGCGAGCGGAAGGAAAGGGGGTGGGGAGCTGGTTGCGGCAAGCGGCCTGAATGGTCTGGCCTCGTCCGTCAGGAGAATATCCATGTCCCAACCCATCATCCTCGTACCAGCGAGCAAGCTCGCCAAGTCGCCGAGCAATGTGCGCAAGGCCAGCGACGCCGAGGCCGACGCCCAGCTTGAAGCCAGCATTGTTGCGCACGGCGTGCTGCAGAACCTCATCGGCTTGCCCGTCGCGCGCAAGAAGGGGCAATACCGCATCACCGCCGGCGGTCGCCGCCTCGATGCCGTCCATCGCGCAATCGAAAAGGGTGAACTCCCCGCCGACTACGAACTGCCGGTCAAGGTCCTCGCCGATGCCAATGACGCGGTCGAGATCAGCCTGTCAGAGAACTTTTTCAAATTAGCGATGAATCCTGCCGATGCCTGCCGGGCATTCCAGGATATCATCGAGACCGAGAACAAGACGCCGGCCGACATCGCCAAGCGCTTTGGGCTCACCGAGCGCTTCGTGCTCGGGCGCCTGCGGCTCGCCAATCTCGCCGAGCCGGTATTCGAGGCGCTGCGCGAGGGCGCGATCACGCTCGACATCGCCATGGCCTATGCCAGCACATCCGACACCGCGCGCCAGGCCTCGGTGTTCGAACAGCTCGGGCAGGGCTATTACCGCGCCAATGTCGGCGAGATCCGCCGCCAGCTCGCCTCGGGCGGTTATCGCGGCAGCGACCCCAAGGCGCTGCTGGTCGGGCGCGAGGTCTACATCGCTGCGGGCGGCCGGATCGATGCCGATCTCTTCTCCGACGATGCCAGCGAGATGTGGATCGACGGCGACATCCTCGATCATCTCGCCGAGGAACAGCTCGCCGCCGCCGCCGAAGCGATCCGCGAGCGCGAAGGCTATGCCCAGATCCGCCCGGTCGCCGCATCTCACATTCCCTACACCGAGACCTATGGCCTGCGGCAAGTGCAGGGCGATCTGCCGCCGCTCACCGACGAGGAAGAAGCGCGCTGCGAGGCGATCCAGGTCGAACTCGAAGCGATCGAAGAAGCCGCTTCGGACGAAAACGGCGAGGGCTACACCGAGGACGACGAAGCCCGGGTTCAGGCGCTCGAAGCCGAATACGACGCGATTCAGTCGCGCACGCCGGTCCTCACCGATGAGCAGAAGGCCTCGGCGCTCGCCTATGTCGTGATCGGCCGCGACGGCCAGCCTCGCATCCACGAGCAGCTCTATGTCGCGCCGGTGGAAACGTCTGAGCACGATGGCGACGACGGCGAAGGCGATGAAGGCGACGATGGACTGGACCACAGCGGCGAGAGCGATGGCCCGGCCAAACCCGTCGTCAGCCAGCGGCTCGCCGACGAGCTGGCGATGATGAAGTCCGAACTACTCAGCGTCCATGTCGCGAGCGATCCGCGTTTTGCGCTCGATGTCGGCACCTTCATTATGGCTGATGCCGCGACCCGCCATTACGGCAGCATGGATCTCGCGAGCGAACTGCGTGCACGGTCGCCGTCCCCTCGCGTCGCCAATTTCGAGAGCGGGACGCTTGCGGCCGCGGAATGGGCGAAACTCGACGGGGCGCTCGACCGCAGCTGGATCGACCATGACGATGTGCGGGACCGCTACGACGCGTTCTGCGCGCTGTCCGACGAGGCGCGGGCCGCCTGGCTGGGCTGGGCGGTCGCGCGCACCTTCGATGCGGTGCCTGCCGGCCGGACGGGTAGCGCGTTCATCGATCATCTCGGTTCCAAGCTTACGATCGACGTCGCGGCCTGGTGGCGGCCGAGCGCGAAGAATTACTTCGACCGGATCACCAAGCCCGCGATCCTCGACCTGTTCGAGGCAGTCGGCGGCGTCGAACTGCGGCATCGCTACGGCGCGTCGAAAAAGCATGATCTCGCCGCGTCGGCCGAAAAGCTGTTCGCTGGCGACATCCTCGTCGAAGCCGAGACGAAGGAGCGGGCGATGAGCTGGCTGCCCGATGCCATGCGATTCGTGCCGGTCGATGACACCGCGCGTTCGATGATCGACTCGGAGGGCGAGCAGACCGAGGAAGGGGACGCCGCAGCGGAAACCGATCTGGGCATCGAGCCCGGCGATCATGAGGACGACGGCACGGAATCGCTCGCAGCCGCTGCCTGACCAACAACCCAACCCTCCCGACGGGGCCGCGGCGCACATGCCGCGGCCCCGTTTCCTTGTGCCCGGCCGATGGGGAGCAAGGGGGGAGGGCGATTGGCGACGGGGCGGATGGCCGCCCGAACTCCCAAGGATCACCTGCTATGAACATGCCGCTTCTCAAGCTTGCAGAGCCGGAAATCGACATCGGCGCCACAAGGTGCGAAAAGCTGTTTTCGGTCGCCAGGATTGTGGTGGACACGCTCGCCCATTCCGGCACCGTCACCCGCCAGTTTCTCACCCGATTGATGGCCGAGGCTTTCGGTGCGTCCGATGCCAATGGGGCGTGGTCGATGCGCGATGCCTATGACGCCCTGGAAACGGCGCAGGTGCTGCTGCTCGGCCGCGACGACTGGCAGGTGGGGCAGGGCGACGATCCACAGGCTACCTTCGCGGGGCTGCTCGCTTTCCAGAACCGCCTGCCGACCCAGAGCTACCGCTCCGAGCGCCAAGTCGATCTCCAGCAGTTCAGCACCCCGCTTGCGCTCGCCTGGCTCGCTGCGCGAGCCGCCAGGATCACGTCGTCGGACTACGCGCTCGAACCCTCGGCGGGCACCGGCATGCTCGCGGCCCATGCCGCGAGGGCGGGCGCACGCTTGCTGCTCAACGAACGCGACGACCAGCGTGCCGCACTGCTCGGCCTCGCGTTCCGCCATGACGTCACCACCCATGACGCCGAGTTCATCCACGACAGACTGACCACCGGCCTTGCCCCGAGCGTAGTCCTGATCAACCCGCCCTTCAGCCGCAGCGAGGGGCGCGGTCGTGATCGCCATGCCGGCGCGCGCCACTTGCGTTCAGCCCTGCTCCGGCTTGCCCACGGCGGACGCTGCGTCGCGATCATGTCGCCGGGTTTCGCCTCTGACGGCAGCGCAGCCGCCGGTTACACCGCAGTCGCCGAAGTCGTTTGCCCGCGTGCTGAAATCACCATCCTCGGCAATCCCTACGCCAAGCACGGCACCAGCATCGCGGTGCGGCTGATCATCTACGACAAGGGCTGGGCGGGCCAGACGGCGCGCCATACGGTCGATAGCATCGAGGCGGCGCTGCCGATCGTGCTCGGCCTTCCGGATCGCCTCGATCCCTCGCAATCGCCGCCGCCCGCGCCTGCTATGGCGCAGCCGCTTGTGCGGCTCGCTCCAAAGGCGTCGCCATCGGCATTGTTCGCGGGTCTGGCAGGTCCGCGCCTGGTTACGCCCAAGCGCGAGCCGCGCATCGACGATGTCCCGCTTCCGCTCGACTATAGCGTCCGCGACATGCCGCTCCCCGCGGGCGATCCTGTCGGCATATATGTCCCCTGGCGGCTTTCCCGCATCGAGATTGCAGGTGCCAAGGCCCACCCCGACCAACTGGTCGAGTCGGTCGCCATGGCCTCGGTTCTGCCGCCCGCGCCGAGCTACCGCCCGCTGCTGCAGCAGCGCGCCGTTTTGGCCCTGTCCGATGCCCAGCTCGAAACCGTCATCCATGCGGGCGAAGCCTTCGAGCGCAACCTGCCGGGCGTCTTTCTCCCAAACGATGCTGGCGACCAGCTCAACGAGGCGCCGGGCGGTCATGTCTACCGCACCGGCTATTTCATCGGCGACGGCACCGGCGTCGGCAAGGGGCGCGAGGTTGCGGCCTGCATTCTTGACCAGTGGAACCGGGGACGCCGCAAGGCGGCGTGGATATCGGTCGCCTCCGGCCTCGTCGAAGATGCCCGCCGCGACTGGGCTGCGCTCGGGGGCCTCCCCATCGACATCCAGCCGCTCGACGCCTTCCCGCTCGGCCATTCCATCGGCATGGACAGCGGCATCCTGTTCCTGACCTACGCGACACTGCGCTCCTCTCGCCATGACGAGGCCTCGCGCCTCCAGCAGATCCGGACGTGGCTGGGCGAAGACTTCGACGGCATGCTGGTGTTCGACGAAGCGCATGCGCTCGCCAATGCCGCCGGCACCGAGACCGAGTTCGGCGCGGCTAGGGGTTCCGAGCAGGGGCTGGCGGGCGTGCGCCTGCAGCATGCGCTGCCTCGCGCGCGGGTGCTCTATGTCTCGGCGACGGGCGCGACCGATCCCGCCAACCTCTGCTATGCAGCCAGGCTTGGCCTCTGGGGGCCGGGCACGGCGTTTCGTGATCGGGCTGCGTTCATGGCGGCGATGAACAATGGCGGGATCGCAGCCATGGAAATCGTTGCCCGCGACTTGAAGGCCATGGGGCTTTATACCGCCCGGGCCCTGAGCTTCGCAGGTGTCGAGTATGAGGCGCTCGAACATCGGCTGACCATAGATCAGATCGCTATCTACGATACCTACTGCGATGCGTGGCAAATAATACATTCCAACCTGGCCGAGGCCATGAAGGCTTCGAACATTGTCGATCGCATGTCGGGCGACACCTTGAACGCGCAGGCCAAGGGGGCTGCGCTATCCAAATTCGAGAGCGCGAAGCAGCGATTCTTCAGCCAGGTTCTGGTTTCGATGAAGATACCGAGCGTGATCCGCTCGATCGAGGCGGAACTGGCCGCAGGCCATGTCGCTGTCGTTCAGCTCGTCACCACGGCTGCCGCCATTCTCGACCGGCGGCTCGCCGCACTTTCGGCGCAGGATCGGGCTCACCTCATGCTGGATATCTCTCCGCTTCAGACGCTCGTGGATTATCTCCAGAACGCTTTTCCAACGAGGCAACTGCGCGCCTTCCGGGCGAGCGACGGAACGATGCGCTCGGAGATGATGGTGGGCGACGATGGCCAGCCGGTCCATTGCCAGGAGGCGCTCGCCGCGCGTGACGCGCTAATTGAGCAACTCTGCGGTATGCCGCCGATCCCCGCCGCGCTCGATGCCTTGATCGCGCATTTCGGCAGCGAGCAAGTGGCCGAAGTGACCGGGCGCACGAAGCGCATCGTCCTTGATCCACGCGGCAACCAGAAGCTCGAATCCCGCGCAGCCGGCGCTCGTAAAGCCGACAGCGACGATTTCATGGCCGGGCGCAAGACGATCCTCGCGTTTTCCGACGCCGGCGGGACGGGACGCTCTTACCATGCTGATCTCAATTGTGGCAGCGCGGGCAGGCGCCGCATCCACTTTCTGCTCGAGCCGGGCTGGAAAGCTGCAACCGCGATCCAGGGGCTGGGCCGCACTCATCGCACCAATCAGGCGACTCCACCCGTGTTCCGCCCCGTCACCACCGACTGCAAGGGTGAGCGCCGCTTCATCAGCACCATCGCGCGCCGCCTCGATAGCCTCGGCGCCCTGACCCGCGGCCAGCGCCAGACGGGCGGGCAGAACCTATTTGATCCCGCCGACAATTTGGAAAGCGACTATGCCCGTGAAGCGCTGACGCAGTGGTATCACCTGCTCCACGCCGGTAAGCTTTCCAGCACGACAATGGATCAGTTTCAGGCGATGACCGGCTTGAAACTGGTGGAAGAGCAGGGCGGCGGGCTGCTTGAGCGCCTGCCGCCGATCCAGCGCTGGCTCAACCGTATCCTGGCACTGAGGATCGCGACGCAGAATGCGATCTTCGAGGAATATATCGGCCTGATCCAGGCGCGCGTCGATGCCGCGCGCGAAGCGGGCACACTCGATATGGGTGTCGAGACCATTCGCGCTGAGCGAATTGTCCCCCTGTCCGATCAGGTTCTGCGCACGGATCCGCTGACTGGCGCCGAAACCCGGCTGCTCCGGCTTGAACTGCACATGCGCCCCTGGACGACATCCTGGAACCGGCTGATGCATATCTGGGAGGGAACCGACGACATCGCTTTCCTGCGCAATGGCCGTTCGGGCCGGGTGGCGTTGCGGGTACCATCCTGGTCGGTCACCGACGATGAGGGCAAGCCGGTGCCGATGTGTCAGCTCGTCCGGCCGACGGGCACCGATCGCATGTCGATGGGCACGCTCTGGACCAGCCATTGGAAGCCGATCGAACGCGAGGATTTCCGTAAAGCTTGGGAAATGGAGGTGAGCGAAGCCAGCGCGCGACTCGATGTCGAGACGATCAGCGTGGCAACCGGGCTGTTGCTGCCCGTCTGGCACAAGCTGCCTGCCGACGATGTGCGCGTATGGCGGATCGGCGACGCCACTGGCGAGGCGCTGCTCGGTCGGATCGTCATGCCGGCAGCGGTGGAGAAGCTCGAAGCCGAGTTCGGCCTCGCCGCTTCGGTTCGGTTGACGCCAGCCGAACTGATCGCGGCCGCGCGCAGCGACGAGGGTGTGCCGGTGCCGGGCCTCGAGGGCGTTCGCCTGGTGTCGGTCTTCGTCAACAACAGCCGCCGCCTCGAGCTGCGCGGCCAAAATCCGCTGGACCGCGAATGGTTGAAGGCGCGGGGCTGTTTCACCGAAGTCATCGCCTATTCGACACGAACGTTCGTGCCGATGGACCGGGCCGAGGACGTCCTCGCGGCAATAGCGATGGCCTCGGCATGAGCCTTGTTCCACCGAACGGAACTGGCGATTACGCACCCCAAGCCGTCACAAAAAGCTTGCCCTGCCAGATGCCGTCCGCTAATTATTGCGAACCATTCGCAATAATTAGCGAGTCGCCCGGAGCGCATCGCATGACCTATCTTTCGGCGCCCATCGAAGCCGGAGCGATCTCCATCCTCGGACTCGTTCTCGTCTCCGCGCGTCGGTGGCGCGAGGCGCGCGATACCGGACTGGCCGTCCAGCCGCACCTGTACACCGAGCTTGTCCGCGAAGGTGGCGACATCCTGGCGCCAGTGCTGGATAGCTTGATGCATTTCTACGAGATAGTGCTGCGCCGTCCGATGTGCGTGGGACGTGGCGGAATTGCGTCGCCAGACGAAGATTTGCTGCTCGATCTGCTCACCGGCACGAAGCAGAGCCGGGAGGCGTTCAAGGACTTGGCCGGCATGGGTCGCACGTTCGAGACAGCGCTGGCCTCGACCCGTATCATGGTCCGCAAGGCGTTCGGACTTCCCGCCCTCGCCTGACCGGTTTTAGCCGGACCTGAACCGATCGCCCGGAAGGGAAGTGGGGAAGGGGAAGCGCGCTCGGATGGTCGGGCGCCTTTCCCGGAGAAACCCATGGCACACAGCGACCCCATTCTCGACCCGCTCTTCGTCAAGAGCTTCAACGCCGATCTCGAGGCGCTCAACAGTCCGGCCCGCATCGCGATGACCAAGCTTTCGTCGGGCGGAGACGTGTTCGAACTGCTCGACGACGAAGGCCAGTTCGTCACGCTGTTTCCCGCGTCCGCCACGCCCGAAGTCACCGCCGCCGCCTACCGGCTTTACGGCCAGGGCCTCAACCGGGGGCTGCGTGCGGGCGAGGATCTCGCCTGGTCAAAACTGCGCCACCTGATCGGCGCTGCCGCTGTTGAGCGCTGACGCGCGCGTCCCTCTGCATCCCCTGAATCCGGAGAAACATCATGGCAGACCGAGCCAGCGCGTCGATCGTCATCGGCGGCGCCATTCACCGTTCCCACATTCCCGGCCTGATCGAGGCCATTTCCAGCGATGGTGGCCGCGCCGATTGGGACGGCGAACCCCTCGAACCCTCTTCGATCCGCGCGGGCGATACCCTCGATGCCTGCGCATATGAACTGCCCGGCGGCACCTTCGACTGGACCGAGCAATTCTGCGAGGAACGCGGTATTCCCTACGTCCGCAGTTCGGGCAGCTGCGGCGGTGTTTTCGGACCCGAGCGCGTGGTCTTCACGGGCGTCGGTACTGCCGTGCAGTTCGACATGACCGAGAACGACGAGATCGTGCTTGCCCGGAGCCTGGTCCGCGAACTCGGCACGATGGAAGCGGTCGAGGCCTGGTTCGTCCAGGCGGAATTCGTGCCGCCGCCCTTCGCGATCATCGACGATGATGCCGTCGATGCTCCCGTAGAGGAGGCGCTTCATGGCTGACAGTTATGTCCAAGGGAGCTTCGCCTTCACCTGCACAAACGCGGAAATGGCGCTGATCGAGGAAGCTTTCCAGGCGAGCTACGACCTCGAAGCGGGAAGCACGTCGGGCGATCCCACGCCGGAGTTCTTGGCAGCCTTTCCACCACTCGAACCCGGCGATCCCTGGAGCGGATTTGTCGGCATCTTTCCCGATCCCGATTTCCCCAATTTCGGGGTCGATTTCGAGGGCGGCAACACACTCGATCGGCCGGATGTCAGCACGGTCCATCTCTACAGTACGACCGACTTCCAGCCCGACGCCTTGGCACGACTGATCCAGCATTGCTGTCAATCCACATTGCAGCAGGCGCCGATCGGCTTCGAGTGGGCTTGTAGCTGTTCACGTGCCCGGATTGGTGAGTTCGGCGGCGGTGCCGGTGCTATCTTCCCTGATCGCATTGTCTTCGACAACACCGCGCAGATGCTCCAACGGGCGCTGAATAGCGATCCGTACGATGCCCCGCCGCCTGGGCAGGGGCATTGGGACGAGTTTCCAGAACATCCGCTTGCCGATTGGCAGGCCGAGGTTGCCAATGGCGATACACGCCTCGGCTATCCCGCCTGGGCTGCCGTGCGCGCAGCCTGACCCTTCAGACACGAGGACAGTATCCATGACCATATCCGCACCGGCGGAGCCTTCGGCGCGCCTATACAGCCAGACCGACCACGACGAACGCGGCAATTTTCACTATCAGGGCGATCTTTATTGCCCCGCCGACGATTTACCGGTGCTGTGCCGCCGGATCGAACGGCATCTGGCCAGCCAGTTCCCCGAAGTCCGCTTCGCCATTCGCAGCGAGCGATTTTCCGGCGGCCGCAAGATCATTGCCGAGGTGCTTGATGCGCCGGATGATTTGACAACCCGGGAGGCGCAGGAGGCCTTCATCGCCAGGGTGCGCGATCAGATCGAGCGTTTCGGTTACGCCCGCTCCAACTTCTACCAGGACTTCATGGCGGTCTCCTTCTACAACGAAGTGCGCATCGTCCCGGCCTATTGGGCAGCGCTTGCGGCCCGGCGTGGGCCCGCCAATCCCGTCGATAACCTGGTATCGCTGGCGAGCTTCAAGAAGCGCCTCAAGCCCGGCGACAGCCTGACCCTGCTGCACGCGCCCTACAAGCATCGGGCGCTGGGCACGGCCCGCAAGGTCATCCAGATCCGCTCGAAGGATTTCGTGTTCGAGGGGCGCAGCTATTGCGACTTTCCGCGCGCCAGCAGTTTTGCCTGCGACGGGCGCCTGGTGCGGATCGCTGTCGGCAACGAGCACGAGCCGGATGCGCACGTTCTTTACGAATGGCTGCCCGCTGCGGCCTGAACGCGCGGGGTGCTGGAAGGAAGGGGGTGGGAGAGGATGAGCGCGGATGCGGCGATGCACCGGCTCTTTTCACCTCAGTTTCCAGGAGCAGCTTCATGGCCAGTCTTGCCCGCGTAATCGACCACGATGTCCTCGACCATCCGGCGCCTGCCGGTTCCTCTCGTGACCGTCCGGTCAGCAGCGGCTACCGGGTCGATATTTCCCGTGGCCGCAATGTCAACCGCGTTTCGTCCGAATGGTTCTCCCGCCCCGACGACGAACGCTTTCTGTCGCTGACCGCGCTGCACGACAGCGTTCGTCGGCGTGCTGATCGCGCCACAACGCGCATCGTCGAGAGCCGGGCGGTGCGGGTCGAGGCGCGCAGCGACAATCCCGAGCGGCTCTCATTGATCGTGCCCGGCGACGAGCGGCCGATCGCGCCCACCAACTGGTCGTTCGGGCAGCTCGCCAGCCTGGTCGGCGCGCCCGCGTCCTATCTGCGCACGCTCCCCGCCGCGCTTGCCGGCATCAACATGCAGCATGGCCTCCTCTCGCATCGCGGCGAGCAGGTGAAACTGTTCCAGACCGACGATGGGCGGACGGAACTGCGCGCCGTAACTGGGCCAGATTACGGTCGTATATTCGACCACGAACTCGTGAGCGCCGTCATGCGGATCGCCGGGAACGGCGTTGGCGATACCCGCTGGAAGGTACCGGGTGTGCTCGATTGGGGCAGCATGATCTACAATCCCCATGTCGATGTAAGTCTGGAGACGACCACGCTCTACGCGTCCGACCGCGATGTGTTCGTATTCTTGGTCGACGATTTGCACCCGATCGAGGCCGGTAAATTGCCCAATGGTGAGCCCGATCTCTACTTTCGCGGTTTTTACGCCTGGAACTCAGAAGTCGGCGCCAAGGCATTGGGAATCGCGACTTTCTATCTCCGAGCTGTGTGTCAGAATCGAAACCTCTGGGGTGTCGAAAATTTCGAGGAAATCAACATCCGCCACTCGAAGTTCGCCGCCAATCGTTTCGCCCACGAGGCCGCGCCCGCGCTCGAACACTTCGCCGATTCCTCGCCGAGAAGCTTCGTCGAGGGGATCAAACAGGCCCGCGAACGCATCGTCGCTCGTAAGGACGAGGACCGTGAGGATTTCCTGCGGAAGCGCGGCTTCACCAAGGCCGAAACCGGCAAGATCATCGCGACGGTGCTCGCCGAGGAAGGCCACCCGCCCGAGAGCCTATATGACTTCGTGCAGGGCATCACCGCGCATGCCCGCACCAAGGCCAACCAGGACACACGCCTCGAAATCGAGGGCAAGGCGCGCAAGCTCCTCGAAAAGGTCAACTGAGCCGCCCATGACCATGCCGGTGCCGCGCCTTCGCCGACGGGGCACCGGCATGCCCACATCCCGTCAACCGACAAGGAGATCGCCGTGGAGTTCGGGCGCTACCTCGTGCTCAGCACCGTACATGTCTGCATGAAGACCGCCGACCTGCTCGACGCCTGGGCCGTGCTTGAACCGTCCAGCCGTCCGCTGGCGGTCGCTTCGACGCATTATGGATGGTTCATTCCGACCCGCGAGGCCGAGGAACCCGATCGTCAGCAGATCCCTGAAGAGGTGCTCGCCGCCATGCGCTTTGGGCGCGACCAAGGCTGCGACTACCTGCTGTTCGACTGCGATGCCGACGAAATCACCAGCCTGACCGTATTTCCCTGGTAATGCCACATCGGACGTCGTGATTGGCCGTGGCACGAAGACGTCACTGTTCGCGACGCAACGCGAAGACAGCGTTGTGCCCGCACGCCCGAATGCCCAGCGACTGCAATCCCGCCCTCTGCATGTTGGTCAGTGATCCCGAAGGGAAGGGAGGAGGCCGTGCGCAGGCTCGGAAAGCGGGTGGTGACAGGAGGACTCCATGAAAATCGAACTACGCCGCATCAATCACAATCCGAAACTGTCGGAAGAGACCAATGCCTATTCGGCGGAGGTCTGGATCGATGGCGAGCATGCTTTCGACGCCCGCAATCAGGGGCAGGGCGGCTGTGATTTCTACCGCCAGACCGGGCGATGGACCGAGGCCGAAGTCAGTGCCTGGCTCAAGGCCAATCGTCCGATCCGCGCTTTCCAGGGCCTCACCCTTGAACATGACCTCGAGGCTGAAGTCGGCGACCTGCTTGCGCACGAACTCGAACATCGCAGGCTGAAGCGGTTGCTGCGCACCAACCTCGTCACGATCGAGCGGGGCCAGATATTCCAGTATCCGCTGCGCAAGCGCCCCCTCGACCTTGTGGCGCGGGCAGTCACCGCCACCAATCCTGCTGCCGTGATCGTGAATGGCGGCGGTGATGAGGTAATCCGCCAGGCGCTCGCCATTCTCCTCGCTGTAAACTGACTCCAAAACCGGCATCGGAGAAACGCGGTGGCTATCACGCTCTCATCAGTGCGTCCAATCGATGGCACGGACCTAGACGCTGCCATTGATGACCTGATCATCTACGCAATAGCGCGCCGTGCCTGGTTCGCCTTCAATCTGTCGGGCGGCAAGGACTCCACCGCCTCTGCCCAGGCCGCCATCGCCCTGCTCGACCATATGGGACATCCTCGCGAACGGCGCATCGCTATCCATGCCGATCTCGGCCGCGCCGAATGGCGTTCGACACCCGCGACTGTCGCCGCGATCGCTGAGCGTCTTGGCCTTCCGCTCATCGTAGTGCGCCGCAGTGCCGGCGACATGATCGCGCGCTGGGAACAGCGCTTCGCCAACGGGTGCCGCCGCTACGAGAATCTCGAACTCTACCATCTGATCGGTCCGTGGAGTCAGGCCAACAAGCGCTTCTGCACCTCGGAATTGAAGGCGCAGGTGATTGGACCGGCGCTGGCCCGGCGGTATCGCGGCGATACGGTCGTTTCGGTGATCGGCCTTCGCCGCGCCGAAAGCCATGGTCGGCGGGATACGCCGATTTCACGGGCAGACGAGCGCTTCGCCAAGCCGGGGAATGCCGCAGGCACCCGGATGATTAACTGGTATCCCGGCGTCGACTGGACGGTCGAGGATGTCTTTGCAGCCCATGCCCGTCATGGCCTGCCGCTACATGAGGCCTATTGCCGCTTCGGTGCGACCCGGTTGTCCTGCGCCTTTTGCGTCCTTGCCTCCGCCCACGACCTTGCCGCGGCTGTCGATGCCGCCGACAATCGCGATCTCTATCGTCATCTGGTCGGCATGGAGGCGGCTTCGACCTTCTCGTTCCAGCCCGGGCGCTGGCTCGCCGACGTGGCTCCGCGCCTGCTCACACCGTCGCTGCACCGGGATATAGTGCAGGCCAAAGCCGATGCCGCAGAGCGCCGTGCGATCGAGGCCGCAATGCCGCCCGGCCTGCGCTTCGTGAAGGGCAAGCCGCCACGGCTACCGACGCTGGATGAAGCGAAGGCCGTTGCAGCGGCGCGGGCCGGAATTCTCAGTCGCCACGGTCTTGACAATCACTTTCCCGATGCCGCTTCAGTACGCCGGAGGTTCGTCGAACTCATCGACGCACGCGCTGCATGATGGCTGAGCAGTTTGGTGTCTGTGCGACAAAGGGGAGGCGGGGAGATCGGGTGAGGCGAGGGGAATGGTCCAACCGCCCCATCCGGAGTGCGGCCATGTCCCTTCCTGCCACCATCCAGACTGCCGTCGGTCAGTCCATCCTCGGAAAAATCACGAGATTATATAATAATAATAGCGTCGCCGACGTTTTGAACGAGATTCTGCAAAATTGCCTGAGAACACCGGCAATAAAAGGGGCCATTCATCGGACGGTAGCACCGGATTAAAAAGGGGCCACTCCTGCTAGACCTTCGCCTTTGCGCGGAGGCGGAGGGTGAAGAGAGTGGAACTTTATCTCAAGGTTCGCCGCGCTGTGATGATAGACGGGATGAGCCGTCGTTCTGCTGCGCGATTTTATGGTATCAACCGCAAGACCGTCGACAAGATGTTGGCCTTCCCGGCTCCGCCTGAGCATGGTCGGACAGGCGTGAGTTATAGCCGGAAGTTGTCCGGGTTCACCGAGACCATCGATCAGATATTGGAAGATGATCGCAGCGTGCATGCCAAGCAGCGGCATACAGCGGTGCGGATATTCGAGCGCCTGCGCGATGGGCATGGATTTACCGGCGGCATCACGATCGTACGTGATTACGTGGCCGGGGCGAAGCTGCGCAGCCGCGAAGTGTACATTCCCTTGAGCCATAAGCCTGGCCACGCTCAGGTCGATTTTGGTGAGGCGGACGGGATCATTGGCGGCAAGCTGGTGCGGTTCCACTATTTCTGCATGGATCTGCCGCACAGCGATGCGCCATTCATCAAAGCTTATCCTGCCGAGGTGGCCGAGGCTTTTTGTGATGGGCATGTCGCAGCCTTCGCCTTCTTCGGCGGCATTCCGATATCGATCCTATATGACAACACCAAACTTGCTGTGGCGCAGATCTTGGGTGACGGGAAGCGCGAGCGCAGCCGGATGTTCTCGACCCTGCAGAGCCATTACCTGTTCGAAGACAAATTCGGTCGGCCCGGCAAGGGCAACGACAAAGGCAAGGTCGAAGGGCTGGTCGGTTATGTGCGGCGGCACTTCATGGTTCCGATGCCGGTTGCCGATAGCTTTGATGCCATGAACGCGCGCTTTGTCGAACAATGCATGGAGCGCAGGCATGCAGTGCTACGCGGGCACAGCGAAAACATCGAGACGCGCATGCAAGCCGATCTGGCAGCATTTATGTCGCTGCCAGCGGTGCCATTCGATCCCTGCCATATTGTGACGGGGCGTGCCTCGTCGATGTCACTGGTGCGCTATCGCACCAATGATTACTCAGTGCCCACGGCCTATGCCCATCAGGAGGTGGTGATCAAAGGCTATGTCGACCGTGTCGCGGTGATCTGCCGGGGTGAACAGATTGCGGTGCATCCGCGCAGCTATGAACGCGAAGACTTCATCGCCAATCCGTTGCACTACCTGGCGCTTCTGGAGCAAAAGCCGCGCGCACTTGATCAGGCCGCACCGCTTGATGGCTGGGTTCTGGCCGAGCCAATGCATCGCATCCGGCGATTGATGGAGGCGCGTAGCGGCAAAGAAGGGCGGCGCGAGTTTATCCAGGTGCTGCGGCTTTGTGAGCGGTTCGAGCAAAGCCTTGTGGAATGGGCAGTGGCTCATGCCTTGGATCTGGGGGCGATCAGCTTCGATGCCGTGAAGATGATCGCGCTGGCGCGGCTCGAGCGGCGGCCACCGCGGCTTGACTTGCAGTTTTATCCGCACCTGCCACGCGCAGATGTCGGGCGCACTGACCCGCGTAGCTATATGGGCTTGCTGTCGCAGACAGGCGGTTCCCCGGCGGGAGTATTGGCATGACCGAGTCCCTGATGCCGCTGCCTGCCATGGCGCAAACTTCTACCAGCGTTCCGCCAGCGGTGTTGCTGGCCAACCACCTCAAGGCGCTCAAGTTGCCAACCTTTGCGCGTGAGCATGAAAAGGTCGCCTTTGAAGCAGCGCAAGACCGTGCCGATTATCCGCGCTATCTGCTGCGGCTATGCGAGCTCGAGCGGATCGACCGCGAACGCCGGATGGTGGAACGCCGCATTCGCATGGCCAAGTTCCCGCACACCAAGAGCTTCGACACGTTTGATTTTACCGCCCAGCCATCGCTGAACAAAGCACTGGTGCTGGAACTGGCGCGCGGGGAATGGATCGAACAGCGGCGTAATGTTATTGCGTTGGGGCCGAGCGGTACAGGCAAAACGCACGCCGCCCTCGCATTGGGTCTTGCCGCTTGCCAGAAGGGCCAAAGCGTGGCGTTCACCACCGCGGCAGCGCTGGTGCATGACCTGATGGAGGCCAGAGATGAGCGGCGATTACGCATGCTCCAGAAGCAACTGGCATCAGTCAAGCTGCTGATCTTGGACGAACTCGGCTACGTGCCGTTCACTGCCGTCGGCGGCGAACTCCTGTTCGAAGTGCTCAGCCAGCGATACGAACGCGGCAGCACGCTGATCACCAGCAACCTACCGTTCGACGAATGGACATCGGTGTTCGGCTCCGAACGCCTTACCGGCGCGCTCCTCGACCGGCTAACCCACCATGTCCACATCCTCGAGATGAATGGTGACAGCTTCCGTCTTGCTAGCAGCCGTAAGCGACAAAAGGAAAAGGAGAGCAGCAAGATGACCTGATCAGAAACGGCAATCGGCGTCGGGAAATCGGCTTCCGCTACGCTACAGCCGCTTCCCCGACGCCGATTAAACCCAGCCTCAAACTGAGGCTTTTTGTTTGAATTGACTGGCCCACTTTTAAACCGGTGGCTGGCCCCATTTTATACCGGCGTTGACATTACCGTCGTGCCGGTGATCTTGTACGCGAATGCGGTCTTGAACTTGTCCTCGGGCGAGGACAAGTATTTGGGCCGGATATGGAATTCACCGCCTTCCCAGAAATAACCGGCGTCGAGATCGATGGCGAACCGCTTCGTCGGCTTGTCCTCGACTTCGCGTGACGACAGCAATCCGGCCGCAGTCAGCTTGTCCTTGCTCTTGATGTTCGGCTCATCGACGTATGACACCGCGCCCTGAAAGCCGAAATGTTCGCCGAAGCGGTTGCCATAGGCAAAGGAGCCACCCCAGCCGTCATCGCTCCCGAACTTCGTGCCGCCCAGCGCAATGTCGGCATCGATCTGCTGCTCCTCGGGGATGGCGCGGGTCTCGACATGGACGCGGCCGACAAGCCCGTCCGCTTCGAACTCGGCGGGAGCGTTGCGGATCACGGTGACCGAACCGATCAGGGCGTTGGGCAGGATGTCGAGGTTGAACTCGCGCTTCTCGCCGCCGCCCGGCAACTGGATGCCATCGACCTGCAGGCGCGAATATTCCTTGTCGAGGCCGCGCAGGCGCAAATCCTTGTCTTCGCCAGGACCGCCGCCGGTATAGACGCCGGGCAGCCGCTTGATGACGCCGTTGAGAATGAAGCCCGAAGGACGACGTTCGATGTCCTTGCGGGTGATCGTCGCGGTTGCCGAAGTGTCATTGGTGATGACGACACTGTTTTCGGAGGCACCGGCCATGCTGAGACTCGGAAGAAGGACGCTGTTGTCGAGTTCCTCCTGCGACACCTCACCCTTCTGGGGGCCTCCGTCCGTTTCAGCGGCAAGGGCGGGCTGGGCGAACAGTCCGATAAGGGCCACCCCGATCATCCATTGGGAACGAAGGGTGCGGAAGGCCGGGGCCTGAATCGGCTGCAAGGTCATTATATCGTCTTTCTTTTCTAGCTGGTGATGGTGAAGTCGACCGGCAGGGTGTAGCTGGTCTGGAATACGTCCCGGCTCCAGTCCGGGATCGGGAAGGGTTGTGCCCGCTCGAAGATCGAGCGGATTTGGCGGTCCAACTCCGGCGAACCGGTCGAACGGACAAGCTTGAGGCTGGCGATCCGGCCATCCGCCGTCAGGTTGAACAGCACCAGACCACGCCCCTGGATTCCGGCGTCGCGCAGTTCGCGCGGATAGCGCTTGTGCCGGCCGAGGTGGGCCATCAGTACGCCTGCATAGCGGCTCTGCTGCTGCTTGATTTCTACTCGATCGGGTGCGGGCGGCGCTTCTGCAACAGTCGGCTTGGGTGCGTCGTCCCGCATTGGCGGCCAAGCAGCAGGCGAAGCTGCTGCGACAGCCGCAGTCGGCGACACGTTGGGAGCGAGATTAATGGAAACCGGTGCAGGAACGTCCGCTATGGCCGCTGCCTTCATGTCCGGTGCCTGAACCGCCTTCCGCTCTGCCGCCTCAGCGGCGGCTGGCGCTGGCGGCGGAGCGGGCGGCGCAAGCTGGACGACTGTCAGGCGCTCGGATTTCTCGACACGAAGAGGACCAAGGCCTGGGCCGAACCCTGCGAACAAAGCTGCCATCGCCAACCCGTGAAGCAGGGAGGCTACAGCGAACGCAATTTTTCGATTCGCGCCGGGGTTATATTGCGATCTCTCACAGTCCAATGAAACCAGTTCGTTTCGGACTGGCCCTTCACTTCGAAATTGCGGTGAATCTACCTCTCTCGCTGTGAAGATATTGGATTCGCCTGTCTGCGGGGGAGCAGCGGGCAGCGGAAAACCCACGGTATTCCGCGTGCTTTTGCTTTGCCCTGATACCGCAAGTGTAGCCATCAATCCCCCCGGATGAACCGCGCAATATGGTAGATGCGAACGCTTCGCAATAACAATTGTATCCGACCGATCCTTGATTTCGGTCAACGATCTCGGCTAGGGCGGGTCATACTGAGAATGAATTGCAAACGGGGTGGCTATGGCGATGGGTTCCGCACGCGGGTGGCATAAGTGGGTGAGCATCGCGCTGCTCATTCCGATGTTCATCATCGGCGCGACGGCGATCTTCATTGCGCACGACAAGTCTCTGGGCACCCAGGACTTGAAACTCGCGCCTGCCATGGCGGGCAATGCCATGAACATGAAGATGCCCGAAGTCATCGTGCGCGACGTCGCTACGGTTGGGGATGCGACCTTCATCGCCAGCCAGGCGGGCCTGTTCAGGATGGTCGGCGGCTTCCCGGTTCGTGAGCCGGGCATACCCAAGGGCGAGTTCCGTTCGGTCAAGGCCGATGCTGCGGGTACGCTCTATGCCGCCGGCAAGTATGGCCTTTGGCAGAGGGCCGGGAGCGGCGCGTGGACACAGCTTCGCGAGGGCGACTTCCATGGTCTGGGGCTGATGCCCAATGGCATTGTCGCCTATCTCAAGGACCAGGGCACGCTGCTGAGTTCCGATGGTGGCAAGAGCTGGATCGAAGCTCCCGGATTCGCCAAGCTTGGGGTTCTCGCCGCCAGGGAGCCGGAAGCCTACACGCTGCAAAAGCTGGTCATGGACCTCCACACCGGCAAGTTCTTCTTCGGCAAGAGCGCCGAGTGGATATGGATCGACATTCTGGGCGCGACGCTCCTGATGCTCTGCCTTACCGGCGGCTGGATGTGGTGGCGCAGTCAAAAGCAGAAGGCTCAGCCAGTTTGACCGGTCCCGAATAGCAGGACACGCTATGCTCAGCCTGCTGCTCGCCCTTTGCGGACTGGCGCTTCTGGCGATCCTCTTCTGGCTGACCGACGCCGGTCGAAGGGCGCTGCGTCGCCGATGGGATGCATGGCGTCAGCGGCCGCACCTGTTCCGCGTGACCCGGCGGATCGATCATGACGAAACGCATTTCTCGCTCCATCTTACGCCGGTGGGAGGCAAGTGCCGTCCTTTCATTGCCGGACAATATCTGACCGTCCTCGGCCCCCTGCTTCCGGCGGGAAACCACGCCGAGCGCCGCTATTCGCTCGACCGCTGGGATGCCTCGCCCGGCGAGTACGGCCTGACGATCAAGAAGGAACCGATGGGCCGCGTCTCGGGCTGGCTGCACGAGACGATCCGTGAAGGTGACGAGTTGCAATGCCGTCTGCCGGAGGGTGATTTCGTCCTGCCGGAGATCGGCGATAACGCGCCTATCGTGTTGATAGCGGCCGGTGTCGGCATTACTCCGCTCAGGTCGATGATCCATGCCTTGCGCGCGCGGGCTAGTGGCCCCGTCACCTTGTTCTTCACGGCGCGAAGCTTGCCGGGCCTGATCTTTCACGAAGAGTTCGAAACGCTGGCACGGGAATGGACCTCCTTCCGATACCACGCCCGCCTGACGGGGCAGGACGACATGTGGGAAGGAAATACAGGCCGTTTCAGCGCAGCCGATCTTGTCACCGCCGACAATGGCCGTGCCCACTACCTGTTCTGTGCCTCGCACGCGATGATCGAGGATCTGTCACAGGGGCTGCGCGACAAGGGCGTCCCGCGCTCGCGCATCCACTACGAGTTGTTTGCTACCAGCGCGGGTCTGTGCGGCAATTTCACCATGACCGTAGGCGAGGCGGAAATCCCGGTCGAGGGCTATCCCAGCTTGCTCGCCGCCATGGAGACGCATGCCATTCCGGCAGTGTCCGACTGCCGGGCCGGGCACTGCGGCCTCTGCCGCCGCCATCTTGCTTCCGGGAGCGTCGAACATGGGCCGGGCCTTGCCTGTTCGCTGCGCCCCGGCGAGTTCCTCCCCTGCATCGCTGTTCCAACAAGCGATATCAGAATCGCGGCCTGAGCGATGCGGCGCTCGAGCTCAGTACTGCGTCAGGATGGCGCGACTTGCGCAATCCTGACGATGCTCAAATCCCACGCTCCTTGCTGCACCGAGAAGCAAAGGCATTGGCATCCGCAACCGCATCGTCTAATCGGCCCGCTGAATGTTGGATATTTTCAGCATTCATTGATCGCGCCGGTGCCCTGACAAGGGGCTTAATCGGGAATGCGGTGCGGGAGCTTGCTCCCAAATCCGCGGCTGTCCCTGCAACTGTAAGCGGATAGCGCGATGCACATCGTCCCTTCGATGGAAAAGGGGCAGCCACTGGGCCGGACGCTAAATCCTGCGAGGCCTGGGAAGGCGTGCATCAAGCTGTGACCCGCGAGCCAGGAGACCTGCCGGCGTCTGGTCGCTCTTGCCCTGGTCCAGGGGATGGCCGCGGCACGGTGAACTCCGTCTGAGCGACGAACGAGCGGCTGGGGCCGCATCGGCAGACGTGCGTTGGCCGCCCATGGCGTCCGGCCGCCGCGCGTGCCGACCGTTCGCGAACGGCACGCCCCGGCCACGTCGCAAGACGCCGGGGGACTATGTGTGACCAAGACTTTCCTTTCCAGTTGCGCGCTCGTCGCGCTCATCCTGCCTGCCCTCGCGCATGCCGAAACGGCGGCAGAAACCGATGCCGCCGAAGCCGAACGATCGGGCAGCGAGATCGTGGTTTTCGGGCGCGGTGAAGCGAAGATCGGTACGGCTCATGCCGCCAGCGAAGGCAGCGTTGCCGGTTCCGATCTGCTGGTCCGTCCGCTCCTTCGCGTGGCCGAGCTCCTGGAAGCGGTTCCCGGCATGGTGGCGGCCCAGCATTCGGGGAGCGGCAAGGCGAACCAGTATTTCCTGCGCGGCTTCAACCTCGATCATGGGTCGGACTTCACGACCTATATCGACGGTGTGCAGATGAACTTCCGCACACACGGCCACGGTCATGGCTATCTCGATCTCAATGGCCTGATCCCGGAAATCGTGGCGCGGGAAGATTTTCGCAAAGGCCCCTACCGAGCCGATGGAGGCGATTTTGCCCTGGCCGGGGCAGCCTATATGTCCACCATCGACGAATACGAACGGCCCTGGGCATCGGCCGAGGCCGGTTCCTATGGCTGGCGCCGGGTTGCCGTCGGCGGAACATTTCGCGGTTTGGGACAGGGCGACCTAACCCTCGTCGGCCAGGCGAAGGTCTATGATGGTCCCTGGCAGGAGCCAGAACGCCTGCGTCATTACTCAGGCTTCGCCAAATACCGCATGCCGGTCGGCGCGGGCACCGTTGAGGCTACACTTCATGCCTATCGGGCGACATGGAGCCCGACCGAGCAGATTCCCGAGCGGGTCGTCGGCACGCCTCTGTGCCCGGACGTGTTCTGCTCTCCTGATCCATCCGCGCGTGGCGAAACCACACGGCTGATCGGGAACATCATGGTCGAACAGCCGAGTTGGCGCGCCAATGCCTATGCCCAGTTCTACGACTGGTCGATGTTCTCGAACCCAACTTATGCCGACGCCGATGGAACCAGCGCACAGATCCGGCAATTCGACCAGCGCTGGGTGTTCGGGCTGATGGCACAGAAGCGCTGGGAACCTGCACCCGGTCTGTCGCTGACGGTGGGCACCGAGAACCGGTATGACGCCATCGGCAATGTCGGCGTTGACCGCACCGCCGACCGCACGTTCCTGGCCTCGCTTGGTCACTATCGCGTCAAGGAACTGTCGTCCGCCCTTTATGGCGAGGCAACCTGGACGCCGATCCAAGGGCTGCGCCTGACGGGCGGCCTGCGCGGAGACTATTACCACCATTCTGTCGAGGCGCGCGATCCGGCTGCCATCTCGCTGGGGGAGGGGAGTGGCTCCGACGCGATCATCTCGCCAAAGGCTGCCTTGGCCTATCGGATCACGCCGCATTTCGAGGTCTACGCCAACTGGGGCAGGGGTTTCCATTCCAACGATGTTCGCGGTGCGGTGAATACGGCCAGTCCTGTCCCGGTGCTCGTCCGCGGCACCGGCAAGGAACTGGGCGCGCGCCTGCAATTCTCCGGCGTGAGCCTGACAGCGACATACTGGTGGCTGCATGTCGGCAGTGAACTGCGCTTTGTGGGTGATTCCAATGCCGTCGAACCGTCGGGGGCCAGTCGAAGGCGCGGCTATGAAATCGTTGCATTCTGGCGGCCGTTTCCATGGCTTGCGCTCGATGGCAACTTCACTGCCAGCCACGCGCGCTACGACAACGGCGATCATATTCCCAACGCGTTCGAAAACGCAGCGTCGGCCGGTGTTGCTCTGGTTCTCGATCCATGGGAGGCGAGCCTCCGGGTGCGTCATCTCGGCCCTTCACCCCTGGTCGAGGACAATAGCATCCGTGATTCCGGCAGCACGGTCTTCAATGCCCGCGCGGCATGGAAGGGCAAGCGGGTCGAGATTTACGGCGAGGTGCTGAATGTCCTCGGCAGCCGGGACAAGGACATCGCCTACTACTACGAGTCCTACATTCCCGCCTTTGACGCAGGCGGTCCGGTTGAAGATCGGCTCAGCCGCGTCGTCGAGCCTCGCACCGTGAGATTGGGTGCCAAGTTCACATTCTGACAGCCATGCCAACAATGCCGCGCGGTGGATCATTCCTGCCGCGCGGCGTTTTCCTCGATCCGGGATCGATCATGACCGCTTCTGCCGAACCTTCACTATCCTTGTTGCGCCAACGCATCGTCATTCTGTTTTCGTCACTAATTCTCGCGAACATCGCCGTTTGGATATGGGCGTGGAGCCAATTTTACGCGCAGCCCCTGATGCTGGGCACTGCCTTGCTTGCCTGGGGGCTCGGGCTGCGTCACGCGGTCGATGCCGATCATATCGCGGCGATCGACAATGTGACCCGCAAGCTGATGCAAGATGGTCAGCGACCGGTTTTGGTCGGATTCTGGTTCGCTTTCGGTCATTCCGGGATCATTGCCATCGCGTCGATCACCATCGCGCTGACGACGAGCGCCTTGTCGGACGGCGGCGCATTCAGGGATCTCGGCGGAATGATCGCGACCGTGATCTCCGCGCTGTTTCTCTTCGCCATTGCCGGTATGAATCTCGTGATTCTGCGCTCGGTGTGGCGAACCTTTGCCCATGTCCGCACTGGGGGAAGCTATGCTGACGACGACCTTGATCTGCTTCTGAGCGGGCGTGGGCTGCTCTCAAGATTGTTCCGGCCCATGTTCCGGCTGGTGAACAGGAGCTGGCACATGGCACCGCTGGGCTTCCTGTTCGGATTGGGGTTCGATACCGCGACCGAAGTCGCCATTCTGGGCATGTCGGCTAGCCAGGCCGCCAATGGCTTGTCGATCGGCACGATTCTTGTCCTGCCCGCGCTGTTCGCGGCGGGCATGGCGCTGATCGATACACTGGACGGCGTGGTGATGCTCGGCGCCTATGAATGGGCCTTCGTCAAGCCGATCCGTAAGCTCTACTACAATATCACCATCACCCTGATTTCGGCGATCGTGGCCATCGTCATCGGCGGCATCGAGACGCTGGCGCTGATCGGCGAGAAGTTGGGCCTGACCGGATGGCCATGGAGTCTGGCGACCGAACTGGGCGAGAATTTCAACAGTCTGGGGTTCGCGATCATCGGCCTTTTCGTGCTGTGCTGGCTGGCCAGTTTCGCGATCTATCGATGGAAGCGATTTGACGAGATCGAGGTGTCCGCCGTTGCCTGATCGTCGCCATGGCAATCGCTGCGTCGTGATGAAGCATTGCGACGATTCCTGGGCCGTCTCGATCAATCTCGACGTCCGAATGCCGCTCGGGCTGCGGGTGCATCACGGCGAGCGCGACGCTGCCATTCGAATGTTTATGGTGCGTTCCGGCGGAACTTTCATCAAATCCAGCCAAAGCTGTGTCTTTGATGCAGGTTCGCGGCAGGCCGCAGAACAGCTCATCATGAGGCTGCGGGAAAGATTGTTCAGGATCGCGTGCAAGCCGATTAGCCAAGGGCAGGTCGAGCAAATACTTGGTATCACGTCCCGTGAGCGAATTCGGTGGGGCAAGGACGGCCGCCTGGCGCTGTCGGGGATATCGAGGATCAAGAAGGGCACAACCGAGATTTCACTTTGGACCTATCCCTGCCTTGCGATCGAGCAGCTTGCGGCGGACCCTGCTGTGATAAGGCGATGGCGCGAAGAGGATGAAGCCAGAACGCCAATTGGCTTGGCCGACATTTTCGTCTAGGGGCAGGTCTGAAGGATCGGGCTTGCCCGTCCTTCGATGATCGCGCCGGTGCCCCGCAAGGGGCTTAATCGGGAATGCGGTGCGGGGGTTCGCTCCCAAATCCGCGGCTGTCCCTGCAACTGTAAGCGGATAGCGCGATGCACATGCCTCTCTTCGTGAGGGGCGGCCACTGGGCAATGCATGATGCTGGGCATCAGTGCAAATCCGGGAAGGCGTGCATCAAGCTGTGACCCGCGAGCCAGGAGACCTGCCGGCGCACCGGTCGCTCTTGCCTGATCCAGGGGATGGTCATGGCACGGTAACTCTCCGTCTGAGCGACGAAGCTGTGCGGCTGGGGCTGCACGGCCGTGTGGTGACGGGTGCCTTGCGGCGCCCGCCCGTCGCTCGCGCGCCGGCCGGACAACGTCCGGCAAGCCCCGCCTGTTCTCGCTCTGGCGCGCGGGGGATTGCATGTGACCGACCTGTCCAAGGTGCCTGTCACCATCGTTACCGGCTTTCTGGGCGCCGGGAAAACCACGCTCATCAGCCATCTGATCCGCAATGCCGGCGGGCGGCGGCTGGCGGTGGTGGTCAATGAATTCGGCACGCTGGGCGTCGATGGCGATATTCTTGCATCCTGTGCCGTTCCCGACTGTCCGGCGGAGAACATCGTCGAATTGGCCAATGGCTGCATCTGCTGCACCGTGGCCGACGATTTTATCCCGACGGTGGAAAAGCTGCTCGCGCTCGAACCGCGCCCCGACCACATCCTGATCGAGACGTCGGGGTTGGCGCTGCCCAAACCGCTGCTCAAAGCGTTCGACTGGCCCGCGATCCGTAGCCGGATCACCGTGGACGGCGTGCTGGCGCTGGCCGATGCCGAAGCGGTGGCGGCCGGGCGTTTCGCGCCTGATGTGGCGGCACTTGATGCCCAGCGCGCCGCCGATCCCGGCATCGATCACGAAACCCCGCTGTCCGAAGTGTTCGAGGATCAGCTGGCCTGCGCCGACATGGTCCTGCTGACCAAGGTCGATCTGGCCGGGGCGGAAGGTGTCGCCGCCGCGCGCGCGGTGATCGCCGCCGAGGCTCCGCGCCCGGTGCCGGTGATCGAGCTGACCGAAGGTGTCATCGATCCGCGCGTCATCCTGGGGCTTGGTTCTGCCGCCGAGGATGACATTGCCTCGCGCCCTTCGCATCATGATGGTGACGATGATCACGAGCACGAGGACTTCGACAGCACGGTGATCGCGCTCGATGAGATTGCCGATCCGACGGACCTTGTGGGCCGGATCGAAACGCTGGCGCGCGATCATGGTATCCTGCGGGTGAAGGGCTATGCCGCCGTGACCGGTAAGCCGATGCGCTTGCTAGTGCAGGCCGTGGGTACTCGTGTGCGCCATCATTATGATCGCCCGTGGCGGCCCGGTGAGGCGCGGCGCACAACGCTGGTCGCCATCGCCGAGCATGACGCGATCGACCACGGCGTTCTGCACGCTGTGCTGCAAGACTGACCGCTGCCGATGCACGTTATCTTCCGCGAAACCCACGGGATGGAGGAAACCGCCGTCCCGCAGGATCTGGGGCAGGAGCCCGCGGATCTTGTGGTCCTGTCCTTCTCGGACAGCGACCTGGGCGCTTTCGCGGGCGGATGGCGTTTGGCGCGGGCGCGCGATGCAGCCTTTCCGGACCTGCGGCTCGCCAATCTGGCCGCGCTGGCGCATCCGCTCTCGGTCGATACCTATCTTGAACGGACGCTATCGGGTGCGCGGGCCATCCTGATCCGGCTGATCGGCGGCACGCCCTACTGGAGCTATGGTCTCCAGCAGGTCGAGGCGCTGGCCCGCTCGCGCGGGATGGCGCTGGCGGTCATTTCGGGCGATGGCCGCCCTGACGAGCGGCTGGATAGCGTGTCGACGGTTCCGGCGTCCGCTCTGCGGGAGCTGTCGCGGCTATGCGAGGCGGGAGGTGCTCAGGCGGCGGAGGCGGCGCTGGGCGTCCTGGCCCGCGCGGCAGGGCTGAGCGGAGGGACTGAGGCGGACTGCGAGCCCTTGCCTATAGTCGGATTCTGGCATCCAGAGCGGGGGCTTGTCGATCCGCAGACATTCGTGCGCGGCGAACGGCCGCTGGTCCTGATCGTGTTCTATCGCTCCTACCTGACGGCGCACGATCTCGATCCCTTCGTAGCCTTGCATGGAGCGCTGGAGCGGCGCGGCTTCGATACGCTCTCGATCTTTGCTCCCTCGCTGAAAGCGCAGGAAGTGCGCAGGCAGATGGACGAGTGGGTGCGCGCTCTGGCGCCGGCCGCAATCGTCAATGCTACGGCATTTTCGGCGCGGGGCGAGGATGGGGATACGCCGCTCGATGGAGCGGGCGTTCCGGTGTTCCAGATCGCGCTGGCGACTTCGGGCCGTGATGCCTGGGCGGCGGCTTCGCGCGGGCTTTCCCCGGCGGATCTCGCGATGCATGTGGTGCTGCCCGAGATCGACGGGCGGATCCTGGCGGGGGTCGCGAGCTTCAAGGAAGCCAGCGAGCGCGACCCGGACCTTGCCTTTTCGCGCGGCGTGCATCGCGCGGATTTGGGGCGGGTTGAGGCGATTGCGGAACGGGTGGCCGGGTGGATCGCCCTGGCGCAGAAGCCGGCGGGGGAACGCCGGTTGGCGCTGGTGCTTTCGACCTATCCGGGCAAGGCGCACCAGATGGCGCATGCCGTGGGGCTGGATGCGCTGGCCTCGGCACAGGCCATGCTGGGTTATCTCGCCGAGGCGGGGTACGCAGTGGGGCAAGGCGCGGATTTGACGACCGCGTTGCAGTGCGAACAGGTCTGCTGGCCGGTTGCCGACTATCGCCACGCGCTGGCTGAATTGCCCGAGGAATTGCGCAGCGATCTGGCGGCGGCTTGGGGCGAGCCAGAGGATGACGAAGCGGTTGTCGATGGTTCGTTCCGCTTTGCTGCAACGACCGTGCGAAACGCCAGCATCGCCCTGCAGCCGGAGCGTGGCCATGCCGCAAGCCGCGATAGGGACTATCACGATCTCTCCCGCTGTCCGCGCCACGCCTATGTGGCGTTTTACCTCTGGCTGCGCGTCCAAGGGGTCGATGCGCTGGTTCATGTCGGTGCGCACGGCACGCTCGAGTGGCTGCCGGGCAAGGCGGTCGCCCTGTCGGATTGCTGCTGGCCCGAGGCGCTGACCGGTTCGCTACCGGTCATCTATCCCTTCATCGTCAATGATCCGGGCGAGGCGGCGCAGGCCAAGCGGCGGGTCGGGGCGGTTACCCTGGGCCATGCCCCGCCGCCATTGGCGCAGTCGGGCACCGGCGCTGGGCTTCATCGGCTTGAGGCCTTGCTCGACGAATTCTCCAATGCCGGGGGGCTGGACCCGGCCCGGCGCGACCGGTTGCAGGGCGACATTCGCGAAGAGGCGCGGGCGCTGGGGCTGGAGGCCGAGCTTGGGCTGGATCAGGCGACCACGCTGGTGGAGGCGATCACCCGGATCGACCGGTTCGTATGCGACGTGAAGGAAAGCCAGTTCGGCGACGGGCTGCACGTGTTCGGGCGCGGCGAACATGGGGATGCAGAGCGGGCCGGTCTGCTGGCTGCGCTGGACGGGCGGCGAGTGGCTCCGGGGCCTTCAGGTTCGCCCTTCCGTGGGCGCAGCGACGTGCTGCCGACCGGGCGCAATCTCTACACGATCGACCCGCGCGCGGTGCCTTCGCGCGCCGCATATGCGCAGGGCGTGGTGCTGGCCGAAGAACTGATCCGTCGGCACCTTCAGGATCACGGCGACTATCCGCGCGGGCTGGTGGTCGACCTGTGGGGTTCGGCGACGATGCGCACGGCGGGCGAGGAGTTCGCCATGGCGCTGCACCTCCTGGGCGCGAAGCCGGTGTGGGACATGGCGTCGGAGCGGGTGACGGGGGTGGAAATCCTCAACCTCGCTGTGATGGACCGACCGCGCCTTGACGTCACCTTGCGGGTGTCGGGCCTGTTCCGCGATGCCTTCCCCACGCTGCCGGTGCTGTTCGGGCAGGCTGTACGCGCGCTGTGCGGGCGCGATGAGCCGGCTGAATGGAACCCTTTTGCCGGGCAGCTGGTTACTCCGCGCGTTTATGGTCCGGCTCCGGGCCGTTATGGTCTGGGCCTTGGTGACGCAGCCGAGACCTATACCGATGAGGCCCGCCGCGCGGCGGGCGAAGCATGGCTGGCGGCATCGGATCATGTGCTCGATACTGCGTCCGAAGGGGCGGATGGCGTGGCCGATACCGACGGGCTGGCGCAGCGCGTGGCGGGGGCCGATGCCTTCGTTCACCTGCAGGATCTGCCCGAGACCGACCTGTTGCTGAGCATGGATTATGCCGCCCATGAGGCGGGCTTTGCCGCTGCAAAGGCGATCACGGGCGGCACGGCGGCACTCTATCATCTCGACAACCGCGATCCGGTTCGCCCCACCGCGCGAACACTGACCGAGGAAATCGCCCGGGTGGTGCGCGCCCGCGCGGCGCATCCCGGCTGGGTGACGGGCATGATGCGGCATGGCTTTCGCGGAGGGGCTGAACTGGCGGCGACGCTCGATCATCTTGGCGCTTTCGCGCATCTTTCCGGCAGCGTACCGCCGCAGATGTTCGACATCTATCACGATGCCACGCTGGGCGAGCCCGAGGTGCGCGCCTTCCTTGCGCGGGAGAATCCCGGCGCGCTGGCGGCGATGGAAGCCCGCTTTGCCGCGCTCCACGCTGCTGGACTGTGGCAGACGCGGCGCAACTCCATCCTCGCCAGCCTTGGAGGCGCGGTATGAGCAGTTTTGCGGTGAAAGGCTGGTGCCCCGATGCCTGGCGCCCGATGATGTCGGGCGACGGCCTGCTGGTAAGGATCAAGCCGAGGCTGGGTCGGCTTATGCGTGAGCAGGTGTTGGCGCTGTGTGAGGCCGCTGCCGCATGGGGCAACGGGCTGGTGGACGTGACCCGCCGGGCCAATCTCCAGATCAGGGGCGTGGCCAAAGCGGATTGGCGCGCCCAGCTGGAGCACTTGCTTGCGCTGGATCTGGTCGATGCCGATCCCGCCAGCGAAAGCCGCCGCAACATGCTCGTCGCGCCCGACTGGCAGGTGGGTGATGACAGCCATCGCATAGCCTCCGAATTGCTGGGTCGATTGGACGAACTGCCCGAACTTCCGGGGAAGGCCGGGTTCGTGGTGGACGCTGGCCCGCGCCGCATTCTGGCGAATGAGCCGGGCGATTTCCGGATCGAGCGGGGCGAGGATGGCGGCCTGATTCTGCGCGCCGAGGGCCGCGCGCACGGCATTGAGGTTGCGCCCGGGCGGGAAGTCGATGGGCTGATTTCGCTCGCGCGGTGGTTCGCTCAAAGCGGTGGGGCTGACGCAGGCCGGATGGCGCGCCATCGGGCCGAGCTGCCTGCCGGACTGACGGGGCGTAGCAAGCCCGCATTATCCGCTGCCGCCATTGTGCCGGGAGCCTATGCGCGCGGCTCGGCCTATGGGGTGCCGTTCGGCCGGGTGAATGCCCGTGTGCTGGCTGAGGCGGCAAGGTCCGCCCCGGCAATCAGGATCACGCCCTGGCGCGTCTTCCTTCTCGAAGAGGCCCGGTTCGTCCCCATCGAAGGCCTGATTGATGATCCGGTAGACTCATTGCTGCGCGCCGACGCTTGTCCCGGCGCGCCGGACTGTCCGCAGGCCACGGTTGAGACCCGCGACCTTGGCCGATGTCTTGCGCCTCAGATCGCAGGCCAACTGCATGTTTCGGGTTGCGACAAGGCTTGCGCCTGCTCCCGCCCGGCTGACGTGACCGTGACGGGACGGGGGGGACTCTACGATCTCGCCTTCAATTCAATTCCAGCGTCCGCCGCCCTCAGCCGGGCGGAGCTTCTTGCCCAGTTCGAAAGGCGCCCTGATGCCGCACGTCTATGAAACCAATGGCGCGGCGATCTATCGCCAGTCCTTCGCGACAATCCGCGCGGAGGCCGATCTTGCCCGCTTCTCGGCCGAGGAGGAGCCGGTAGCGGTGCGTATGATCCACGCCGCCGGGATGGTGGAACTGGCTGCGCATATCCGCTTTTCGGCGGGCTTTGCCGAAGCCGCGCGCGGGGCGCTGGCTGGTGGCGCACCGATCCTGTGCGACGCGCGGATGGTGTCCGAAGGGATCACCCGCGCCCGCCTGCCCGCGGCCAATCCGATCGTCTGCACGCTGAACGAGCCGGAAGTTCCTGCGATGGCCCGGGAAATGGCAAACACCCGCTCCGCCGCCGCGCTGGAACTGTGGCGACCGCATCTGGCGGGCGCGGTGGTGGCCATCGGCAATGCGCCCACCGCGCTGTTCCACCTGCTGAACATGCTGGAAGACCTGGAATGCCCGCGCCCGGCGGCGATCATCGGTTGCCCGGTGGGCTTCGTGGGTGCGGTGGAATCGAAAGCGGCACTTTGGGAGGCACCGCCGGTGCCCTGCTGCATCGTTGAGGGGCGGCTTGGCGGCAGCGCGATCACGGTCGCAGCGGTCAACGCGCTGGCGAGCCGCGTGGAATGAGTGTGCTCCCAAGCTCGATCGAGGTCGGAACGGTTCACGGTGTGGGGACGATCCATGGCGTGGGCCTTGGACCCGGCGCACCCGATCTGTTGAGCGTGCGCGCTGACCGGCTGGTGCGCGGGGCGCTCCATGTCGCTTATTTCCGCAAGGCCGGAAGGCCGGGGCAAGCCCGCAGCATCGCCGAGGGCATGCTGCGCGAGGATGTCGTCGAAATCCCGATGGAATATCCGGTGACGACCGAGATTCCGGTATCCGATCCAGGCTACAACGCCTGCCTTTCCGCCTTTTATGCCGAATGCACCGAACGTTTGGCGGCATTGGCGGGGGCGGGTGAGGACGTAGTGGTTCTGTGCGAGGGTGATCCGTTCTTCTACGGCTCGTTCATGCATCTCCATGCCCGGTTGTCGGGCGTGGTGCCGATCAGCGTGGTGCCGGGCATCACCGGCATGGCCGGCGCTTGGAATGCCACGGGCCAGCCCATCACCTGGGGCGACGACGTTCTGACCGTGGCCATGGCGACCCTGCCCGAGGACGAACTGGCACGGCGGATCAGGGATACCGATGCGCTCGTGGTGATGAAGATCGGGCGCAACCTTCCCAAGCTGCGCCGCGCGGTTGCCGCCGCCGGGCGCGAGGACGCGGCCTGGCTGGTGGAGCATGCCGCCATGCCCGGCCAGCGGGTGACACGGCTGACCGAAGCGGAGAGTGTTACGCCCTATTTCTCGATCCTGCTGATTCACGGCCAAGGACGCAGGCCATGAACGCGGCGCAGGCCATTAGCGGCTGGCTTGCCATTGTCGGGCTGGGGCCGGGGGACGCGGCGCTGGTTACGCCCGAAGTCAGCGCGGCGCTGGCCGAAGCTAGCGATGTCGTGGGCTATATCCCCTATGTCGCCCGGGTGGCCCCGCGCGAGGGGCTGGTTCTGCATTCGTCGGACAACCGGGTGGAGTTGGATCGCGCTGCCCTGGCATTGGAGCTGGCGTCGCAAGGACGGCGCGTGGTGGTCGTCTCTTCGGGCGATCCCGGCGTTTTCGCGATGGCCGCCGCCATGTTCGAGGCGCTCGAGGCCGGTCCCGCGCATTGGCGCGATCTCGATATCCGGGTGCTGCCCGGAATCACCGCTATGCTGGCCGCCAGTGCGCGGGCCGGGGCGCCGCTAGGGCACGATTTCTGCGCGATCAACCTTTCGGACAATCTCAAGCCCTGGCCGCTGATCGAAAAGCGCCTGCGACTGGCGGCAGAGGCCGATTTCGCAATGGCTTTCTACAATCCGCGCTCGAAGGCCCGGCCGGAAGGCTTTGCGCGGGTGCTGGAGGTGCTGCGCGAGGCTTGTGGCGATGATCGCCCGATCCTGTTTGCCCGTGCCGTCTCCACGCTGGATGAGAACTTGACGGTAGCATCGCTGGGCGAGGCCCGGCCCGAGATGGCCGACATGCGTACGATGGTCATCGTGGGATCGAGCCACACCCGCATCATCGAACGGGCGGAGCGTCCGATCCTCTACACTCCGCGCTTCGTGCCGGAGGCTGTATCGTGATCCAGCCACGCGAGCACGTCTTCGGGACGATAGACTTCCATCCGGTCGGGCAGGGCGGGCCGGTCGATCATCAGCACCGGCACACCCAGTTCGCGCGCGGCAATCAGCTTGGCTTCGGCGCCTATGCCGCCGGCGTTCTTGCAAACCACCAGATCGATGGCGTGGGCTTGCATGAGCGCGCGGTCGCCTTCCGACGTGAACGGCCCGTGATCCACGATCAGGGTGTGCCGGGGCAGGGCGGGCGGCTGGTCCGGCGCATCGACGAAGCGCAGAAGATAGTGGTGCTGCGGCTGGGCAGCGAAGGCGTCCACATGCATGCGTCCCAATGCCAGCATGACGCGGCGGGCGGGGCCGGCGAGGGCGGAAACTGCGCTGTCGATGTCGGGAACGCGGCTCCAGCGATCACCCGCGATGGGCTGCCAGGCAGGACGGGACAGGGCGACGAGGGGAACGCCCACTTCCCGTGCCGCCGCTATCGCATGTGCGCTCATCGTCGCCGCAAAGGGGTGGGTGGCGTCGATGAGATGGGTGATCGCGCGGTCGCGCAGATAGGTGGCGAGACCTGTCACACCACCGAAGCCGCCGATCCGCACCGGCACCGGCTGGGGGCGGGGATTATCCGTTCGACCGGCATAGCTGAGCGTTGCCGGGACGCCCGCGTTCGCCAGCAGGCGTGCCAGCGCGCTGGCCTCCGTCGTGCCGCCCAGCAGGAGGATGTTGGGCATGGCTGACACGGTTTCCTCCCCATGGTTGACGATCATCGGCGTCGGCGAGGACGGGGTGAATGGCCTCGGTCCCGCTGCACAGGCCGCGCTGGCGAAGGCTGAGATGGTCATGGGACCAGCCCGTCACCTTGCGCTGCTCCCCGCGCTTAGATGTCCGGCGATCGAATGGCCAGTGCCCTTTGCCGATGGCATCGCCGTGCTGCTCGCGCAGCGCGGGCGACGCGTGGTCATGCTGGCTTCGGGCGATCCCTTCTGGTTCGGCGCGGGAAGCAGCGTGACGCTGGCGTTGGAGCGGGAGGAATGGACCGCGATCCCCGCGCCTTCCACCTTTACTCTGGCGGCGGCCCGGCTGGGCTGGCCGCTTCAGGACGTGGCCTGCCTTGGCCTTCACGCCGCCCCGCTGGAGCGGCTTCGCCCGCATCTGGCGCCGGAGCGGCGCGTGCTCGCGCTGCTGCGCGATGGCGATGCCGTGGCAACGCTGGCCGACTATCTGACACGGCAGGGATTTGGCCCTTCGACGCTGCATGTGATGGAAGCGCTGGGCGGCCCGCGCGAAAGGGTCCGCAGCGCAGCCGCCGATGGGCTGCTCTTTGCGGATGTGGCTCACCCCGTCGCCGTTGGCATCGAATGTGCCGGGGACGGAAGCACCCTGCCGCTGACGCCGGGACGACCGGACGACTGGTTTGCGTCCGACGGGCAACTGACCAAGAGCCCGGTGCGGGCGCTTACCATGTCGGCACTGGCACCACGCGCGGGCGATCTGTTGTGGGATATCGGCGCGGGATCGGGGTCGGTGGGCGTCGAATGGCTGCTGGCCCATCCGGCGAACCGGGCCTGCGCGATCGAGGCCGATCCGGTGCGGGTCGAGCGTGCGCGTGCCAATGCGACGGCGCTGGGCGTGGACCGGCTTGACCTGCTGACCGGCGCCGCGCCCGATGTCCTGCCCAATGGACCGGTGCCCGATGCCGTGTTCATCGGCGGCGGGCTGTCGGATGCCTTGCTGGAAACACTCTGGGCGCGCCTCCCCGCCGGGACCCGGTTGGTCGCCAACGCGGTGACGCTGGAATCCGAAGCGCTGCTGATCCGGTGGCACGGAGAAAAAGCCGGCAGTCTCCTGCGGATCGAACTGGCCGATGCCGCGCCGCTCGGAACCCGGCGGGGCTGGCGCGCGCGCTATCCCGTAGTGCAGTGGAGCGTGGTGTTGTGATCATTGCAGGCTTCGGCTTCCGCTCGGGTGCGAGCCTGGCTTCGCTGCGCGCGGCATTCCTGCTGGCGCAGCAGGGGCACCCACCAGTCACTCATCTCGCCACCGCGTGCGACAAGCTGGCGGCGCTGGCCCCATTGGCCGAAGCGTTAGGCCTGCCGCTGACCGGGGTGGAGTCTGCAGCGCTGGCCGCTGTTCCGACGATCACCCGATCCGCCGCCAGCCTGGCCGCGCACGGCACCGGCAGCCTCGCCGAAGCCAGTGCTCTCGCCGCGGCAGGCCAGGGCGCGTGCCTGCTTGGGCCGCGCCATATCTCGCCCGATCGCATGGCCACCTGCGCCATCGTCAAAGGACAATCGACATGAACGTGCATTTCATCGGCGCTGGCCCCGGCGCGCCCGACCTTCTGACCCTGCGCGGGCGCGACCTGATCGCGGCTAGCCCGGTGTGCCTCTATGCCGGTTCGCTGGTGCCGGAGGCGGTGCTAGCGCATTGCCCGCCTGGCGCGCGCATCATCAACACCGCGCCGCTGGAACTGGACGGGATCATGGCCGAGATCGCCGCTGCCCATGCCGCCGGGCAGGATGTCGCGCGGCTCCATTCGGGTGACCTTTCGGTCTGGTCGGCGATGGGCGAACAACTGCGCCGCCTGCGCGCGATGGACATTCCCTTCACGGTCACGCCCGGAGTGCCCGCCTTCGCCGCCGCCGCCGCCGCGCTTGAGGCGGAACTGACGCTGCCCGAACTGTCGCAATCGCTGGTGCTGACCCGCACGCCGGGCCGGGCCAGCACAATGCCGCCCGCCGAAAGCCTGGCCAATTTCGCAGTGACCGGCGCGACGCTGGCCATTCATCTGTCGATCCACAACCTCGCGACCGTGGTGGCCGATCTGGTCCCCGCCTATGGCGCGGATTGTCCGGTCGCGGTGGTCTGGCGGGCAAGCTGGCCAGACCAGCGGGTGGTGCGCGCCACGCTCGCAACCATTGAGGAAGCCGTCGCGGGTAGCATGGAGCGTACTGCGCTGATCTTGGTCGGGCGGGTGCTGGAGGCGGGGGATTTTGCCGAGAGCAGCCTCTACGCGCCCGGCTATGATCGCCGGTTCCGGCCGCAGGACGCGACGTCTCGGTTTGCTGGGGCGTCGAAGTGAGCGTGCCAGGCAGCTTTCCACCGGGCCTGATGATCGCCGCCCCCGCGTCGGGAACGGGCAAGACCACGGTCATGCTCGGCCTGCTGCGCGCGCTGGCTGAGGACGGGCTGGCGGTGCAGCCCTTCAAGAGCGGACCGGACTATATCGACCCGGCTTTCCACCGCGCCGCCAGTGGCCGGTCTTCGTTCAACCTCGATAGCTGGGCAATGGACGGCACTCTGCTGGATACGATCGCTTCGCAGGCGACTGGGGCGGACATGGTGCTCGCCGAAGGATCGATGGGTCTTTACGATGGCGTCGCGCAGGCCGGGGCGACAGGGAATGGCGCAAGCGCCGACATCGCCCGCCGCATGGGCTGGCCGGTGGTGCTGGTGCTGGACGTATCGGGACAGGCGCAGTCTGCCGCCGCCGCGGCGCTGGGGTTCAAGCTGCTTGATGCGGAACTGCCGTTCGCCGGCGTGATCCTCAACCGCGTGGCCAGCCCGCGTCATGAACGGCTGGTGCGGCGGGGTCTGGAGGCGGTCGGGATACCTGTGCTGGGGGCCCTGCCACGGCGCGGCGACCTGACGCTGCCTGAACGCCATCTCGGACTGGTTCAGGCACAGGAGCATCCCGATCTCGACCGCGCGATTGGCGATTATGCCACGTTCATGCGGGGCCATGCCGATCTTGCCACGATCCGCGCCGCCGCCGGAACGCGCGCGGCCGGGGGCGGCGCGGGGCGATTGCCCCCGCCACCGGCGCAGCGCATCGCCATCGCCCTCGATGCCGCCTTTTCCTTCCTCTATCCCCATCTGCTCGAAGGCTGGCGGCGGGCCGGGGCTGAGATCATGCCCTTTTCGCCGCTGGCCGATGAAGCCCCGGCCCATGATGCGGATCTGGCCTGGTTGCCCGGCGGCTATCCCGAACTGCACGCCGGGATGATCGCCGGTGCCGCGATGTTCCTGTCCGGCCTGCGCGCTCATGCCCAGACGCGGCCCGTCCATGGCGAATGCGGCGGCTACATGGTGCTGGGCGAGGCGCTGATCGACAAGAATGGCGAGCGGCACCGCATGGCCGGGCTGCTCGGCCTCGTTACCAGCCATGCCCAGCGCCGGATGCACCTGGGCTATCGCCATGCCGAACTGCTCGCGCCGGTGGCGGGCCTTGCCGCGGGGACCAAACTGCGCGGCCATGAATTCCATTATTCCACGATTCTAGAGCAGACCGACGCCCCGCTAGCGCGGGTGACCGATGCCGACGGCGAGGCTGTGGCCGAAACCGGATCGCACCGGGGCCATGTGACCGGCACCTATTTCCATATGATCGCGCCGGCCTAATGATCGAGCTTCACCTCATCGGCATCGGCACGGGCAACCCGGATCACCTGACCGCGCAGGCGGCGGCGGCGATGAACCGTGCCGACCTGATCCTGCTGCCGCGCAAGGGCGCCGCGAAATCGGACCTCATCGACCTGCGGCGCGAGATTTGCGCCACCGTGCTTACTGCTCCTGTCCAGATCGTGGAGTTCGACCTGCCAGTACGCAGCGATGATCCGGTCTATCTGGATGCCGTCCACGACTGGCACAATGCCATCGCCGCCGCATGGCGCGCGCAGATCGCTGCGCATCTGCCAGGTGGCGGCAGGCTTGCCATGCTGGTCTGGGGCGACCCCTCGCTTTACGACAGCACGCTGCGGATCGCGCAAAGGCTGCAAGGCGCCGGGTTGGAGATCGATGTTCGCGTCGTGCCGGGCATCACCAGCATTCAGGCGCTGACCGCCGCCCACGCCATCCCGCTGAATCCGTTGGCCGGACCGGTGACGATCACCACCGGACGGCAATTGCGGGAAGGGGGCTGGCCCGAAACGGCGGATACCGTCGTCGTCATGCTCGATAGTGGCTGCGCCTTCGACGCGCTCGATCCGCAAGGCATCTCGATCTGGTGGGGCGCCTATCTCGGCATGGCGCATGAAGCGCTCGAACAGGGAGCGCTGGCCGAGGCCGCACCCCGGATCGCCGCGCGGCGCGCGGAGCTGCGCGCGCGCCATGGCTGGATCATGGATGTCTATCTGATGCGAAAGGAGCGGGACGATGGTGCCTGAAGGTGATGGTGAACAGGTGCAGGGCGATGCCCGCCATGCCGAGAAGATGCGCAAGAAGCAGGCCACCCGCGGCACGATCATGGCCAGCAAGACCCGCGAGAAGGGGCTGCTGATCGTCCACACCGGCAAGGGCAAGGGCAAGACCAGCGCGGCGCTGGGCATGGTCGTGCGCGCGATCGGTCACGGCATGAAGGTGGGCGTGGTCCAGTTCGTCAAGGGTGCGATGACCACCGGCGAGAAAGCCGTGTTCGATGCTTTCCCCTGCAATGTCGAATTCAAGCCGATGGGAGAGGGCTTTACCTGGGATACGCAAGACCGCGCGCGGGACATCGCCGTAACCCGCACCGCCTGGGAGGAAGTGAAGCGGATGATCGCCGATCCCTCCTATCACATGGTGCTGGCCGACGAACTGAACATCGCGCTGCGCTATGACTATCTGCCGCTGGACGAAGTGCTGGAGGTGCTGACCGCGCGCGACGAGATGAAGCACGTCATCGTCACCGGTCGCAACGCACCCGAAGCGCTGATGGATGCGGCCGATCTCGTTACCGAGATGACCATGGTGAAGCACCCCTTCCGGTCCGGCGTGAAGGCGCAGAAGGGTATCGAGTTCTGAGCGCGCAGCCGCCTTTGTTCGACGCTGACTTTGCCGAGCGTTTCAACGCACTGCTGCGCTGGCGGCGCGATGTCCGGCATTTCGCGCCCCGTGCGGTGGCGGAAGCGGACATGACCGCGCTGCTGGATTGTGCCGCGCTCGCGCCGTCGGTCGGCAATGCACAGCCGTGGCGTTTCGTGCGCCTGCGTTCGCCCGCGATCGGTGATGCGCTTGCCGCGCATGTCGACGAGCAAAGCGCGCGCGCGGCACAGGGCTATGCCGGGCAGACGCGGCATGAACACTATCTCTCGTTGAAACTTCACGGACTGCGCGAGGCGCCCGAACTGATGGCCGTGTTCTGCGATGACCGGCCAGAGGCGGGACATGGCCTTGGCATCGCCACCATGCCCGAAACGCTGCGCTATTCCTGCGTTCTGGCAATCCACACCCTGTGGCTGGCGGCGCGGCTGCGCGGCATTGGCCTCGGGTGGGTGTCGATCCTCGATCCCGAGGCGGTCCACGCCATGCTGGACGTGCCCGCGCACTGGTCGCTGATCGCGCTGCTGTGCATCGGCTATCCGGCTCAGGAATCCAACATGCCCGAACTGGAGCAGCGCGGCTGGCAAGCCCGCGAGCCCCTGGCCGACCGGGTGTTCGAGCGATGACCCTCACCCAAAGGAAAAAGTTACCATGCTGACACCCGTGGAGGATGGCCCCGCCATTGTTGCATGCAACACCTGCCGCCACAGCGCGGACGAGCGCGAAGATGCTTCGGGCATGCGTGGCGGCCTGCGGATGGTGGCCGCGCTACAGGCCGCGCGGAACAGCGATGCCCGCTATGCCGGGATTGCGGTGCAGGAGATGCCCTGCCTGTTCGCCTGCACCGAATTCTGCACCATCCACCTGCGCGCGCCGGGCAAGGTCGGTTATGTGCTGGGCCGGTTCACGCCCGACGAGGAAGCCGCGACGGCCATTCTGGACTATGCCGTCCACTATGCCGCCAGCGAGCATGGGCGGGTGCCGTTCAAGCAGTGGCCGCAAGGGGTGAAGGGCCATTTTATCACCCGCACCCCGCCACCGGGGTTCGTGGCGGAATGACCGGCTTTTCCTCACCCGCCGCGTTCGGTGCGGCCTTGCGCGATCTGGCCCGGCCCGATGCTCGGGCCATAGCCGCAGCCCGCGCGCGGCAGGACAATCTGACCAAGCCAGCGGGATCGCTCGGCCGGCTGGAAGACATCGCTGTGTTCATGGCCGGTTGGCAGGGCACCGATCGCCCGGTGATCGAGCGCGTCCGGGCGGCGATCTTTGCCGGGAACCACGGTTTCGTCGTCCACGGCGTCAGTGCCTTTCCGGCCAGCGTGACCGCCGCGATGGTGGCCAATTTCGCGGGCGGCGGGGCGGCGATCAACGCGCTGGCCGGGGCCGCTAATCTGGACCTGCGGGTGGTTCCGCTTGATCTGGAGCGGCCCACAGCCGACTTTACCACGGCCCCCGCCATGTCCGAGGACGAATGCCTTGCCGCGCTCTCTGCCGGGGCGGCGGTGGTGGAACCGGGGATGCACATGCTGGTGGTGGGTGAAATGGGCATCGGCAATTCGACCGCCGCCGCAGCGCTCTGCGCGCGCAGCTTTGGCGGCTTGCCCGCGCAATGGGTGGGGCCGGGAACCGGCCTTGATGCCGATGGGATCGCGCGCAAGGTCACGGTGGTGGAACGGGCACTGGCCCTTCACGCCGACGCCCCGCACACGCCCGTTGAAACCTTGCGCCGTCTGGGCGGCCGCGAAATCGCCGCCATTGCCGGGGCCGTACTTGAGGCCCGGCGGCAGCGCGTGCCGGTGATACTGGACGGCTTCATCAGCTGCGCCGCCCTTGCACCGCTCGCCGCCGCTGTTCCCGACATTACCGATCATTGCCTGGCAGGCCATTGTTCGGCCGAACCGGGGCATGTGGGCCTCTTGGCGCATCTCGGCCTCGACCCGCTGCTGTCGCTGGGGCTTCGGCTGGGCGAGGGCAGCGGCGCGGCCTTGGCGGTGTCAATCATCCGCGCCGCGCTGGCGACGCATAATGGCATGGCGACTTTCGCCGAGGCCGGAGTAGCGGGCGGCCTGTGACCAGCTTCGTGCTCCACCTCCTGCGGCACGGCGAACCCGAAGGCGCGGGCGCGCTGATCGGGCGCACCGATGCCGCGTCGACGGTCGCCGGGATCGCCGCTTGCGTTACGCAAGCGCAGGGCCTGAAGGCGCCGGTGCTGATCGCATCCGATCTTTCTCGCGCGCGGCTCGCGGGGGAGGCGATCGGCGCTGCCGCCGGCACGGCGCTGGCGATCGATCCGCGCTGGCGCGAGCTCGATTTCGGTACATGGGACGGCAAGCCTCCCGCCGATATCGACAACGCCGCACTGGCGCGGTTTTGGGATGATCCCGATGTCCATGCGCCGCCCGGCGGGGAATGCTGGTCGGCGTTGAAGTGCCGGGTTTCGGCAGCCGTCGGTGATCTTGCGCCGCGTGCCACGCTGATCGTGACCCATGCCGGGGCGATGCGGGCGGCGTTGGCGGTCCTGTGCGGGTTCGACGCGCGCCAGGTCTGGGCTTTCGACCTGCCCTATGCCGGGCTGCTGTCGCTGCGGGTCTGGCCGGGAGCAAATCCAGTCGCGCAGATCATGGGGCTGCGGCCATGAAGGGGCTAATCCTGGCCCTGCAATTCCTGACGCGGCTGCCGCTGCCTGCCATCGTGGCGGACGATTCCGCCTTCGCCCGCTCGATGCGCTGGTTTCCGGTGCCCGGGCTGGTGATCGGTGCCCTGGTGGCGGGCGCGGCGTGGAGCGGATCGCTGGTCGATCACCGTATCGGCGCACTCGCGGCGCTGGCCATGTGGACTGGCATGACCGGGGCGCTGCATCTCGATGGGCTGGCCGACATCGCCGATGCCAGTGGTGCGGCGCATAAGGCCGGAGAGAAGGATCGCGAACGGCTGCTGGCCGTCCTTGCTGATCCCCATCTGGGCAGCTTCGGCGTGGTGGCCCTCGTGTTGCAACTGCTGGCCAAATTCGTGCTGCTCGATTGCCTGACCGACGCGCGCGCATTCCTTCCGCTCGTGCTGGTGCCTTTTGCCGCCCGCATCGGCCCGCTGGCCTGGACCTGGTGGCTTGAGCCGCTGCATCAGGGGCTGGGCGCCAGGTTCCGGTCTGCCATCGGGCTGCCGCACATCATGGTCTGGGCCGTTGCTCTTGCGGCTGCTTCGTGGTTCTTCCCCGCCCTGCTGGCTACGCCCGCGCTGGTTCTGTGGTGGGGATGGCATTTGCGCTGCACGATCGGCGGGATTTCCGGTGATGGCCATGGCGCAGGCATCGAACTTACCGAAACCGCGCTGCTGCTGGCACTGCTGCTCGCTTCCCGTTGGGGGTTGGCGGCATGACCGGATTTACCTTCCACGGCGGCAGGCTGGCAGAGGCCATGGCTCATTTCGGCACGGGCGATGATCGGTGGATCGACCTTTCCACCGGCATCAATCCCCACGGCTGGCCCGGCGCCGACCGTCTGGCGGTGGACTGGCAGGCTTTGCCCGACGCGGGTGGGCTAGATAATCTGGAAGCGACCGCAGCCGCCTTTTTCGGTGCGGACCCCGACCACGTCTGCGCCGTGCCGGGGACCGAGATCGGGCTGCGGATGCTGGGCGACATCGTGCCGGGGCCATCCATCCATGCCTGGCCGAGCTATGGCACCCATGGCGAGATGATCGCCGGAAGCCGCGCCGCTTCGCCGGCCGATCTGGATCGTGAACGGGCAGGGACCGTCATCCTTGCCAATCCCAACAACCCCGATGGCACCATGATTCCACCGGCCACGCTACTGGACTGGCTGAATGCCCCGCGTGATGCGGCGAGCTGGCTGGTCGTGGACGAGGCCTTTGCCGATGTTCTGCCCGCGATCAGCGTTGCAGGCCATGTGCATGATACGCGACGGCTGATCGTTTTTCGGTCTTTCGGCAAGTTCTTCGGGCTGGCCGGGCTGCGTCTGGGTTTCGTCCTCGGCCCGAGAGAAGTGATCGCGCAATATCGCCGCAGGCTCGGCAGTTGGCCGCTTTCGGCGGCGGCGCTGGCTATCGGCGCGGCGGCCTACAGGGACGCGGAGTGGATCACAGCGACGCGGACGGGCCTTGCCGATCAGGCCGCCGCCCTACATGCGTTGCTCGCCCGACACGGTTTGCGGGTCACTGGCGATTGTCCGCTGTTCCGGCTGATCGAGGTTGATGATGCCGCCGCCCTGTTCGAGCGCCTCGGCAGAGCGTCGATCCTGACGCGCCCGTTCGATTACAACCCGCGCTGGCTGCGCCTGGGCCTGCCGGCCAGCGAGGAGGGGCTGCATCGTCTCGACAAGGCGCTGGCCGATGGCTGAATCGGTAGCGCTGCTTGCCCTGGTGCTGGACGCCGCGATGGGCTGGCCGCAGGCGTTTTACCGGCGGATTGGCCATCCCGTCGGCGGCTTTGCCTGGATCATCGCCGGACTGGAGCGGCGGTGGAACAGCGCCGCACGCTCCGACGGCGCGCGGCGCATGGCCGGTGTGGCGACGGTGCTGGTTCTGCTGGCCACGGCCGGCGGTGTGGGCTGGATGGTGCAAAGCCTGCTGGAAGCGTTTGCCGGGGTCTGGGCTTGGCCGCTCATCGCCGTATCGGCCTGGCCGGGTCTGGCGCAGCGTAGCCTGCACGATCATGTCCGCCCGGTTGCCGAGGCGCTGGAGCGGGGGGACGTTCCCGCTGCGCGCGGCGCTGTCGGTATGATCGTCGGGCGTGATACAGCACAGCTGGACGCGGCCGGCGTTGCCCGGGCCGCCATCGAAAGTCTGGCGGAAAGTTTTTGCGATGGGGTGGTCGCGCCGCTGTTCTGGCTGCTCGTTCTGGGACTGCCTGGCATCTGGATATACAAGGCGATCAACACCGCCGATAGCATGATCGGCCACCGTGAGGAGCGATGGCGTGCCTTTGGCTGGGCGGCGGCCCGCAGCGACGATGTCCTGAATCTGGTGCCCGCGCGAATCGCCGGGGTGCTGATCTGCCTGTGCGGTGGACGGGGCTGGCGCATCCTATGGCGCGATGCCTCCAATCATGCCTCGCCCAACGCGGGCTGGCCTGAGGCGGCGATCGCCGGAGTGCTGGACCTGCGTCTGGCCGGACCGATCGCCTATGATGGCATCGCTTCGGACAAACTATGGATCGGCGAGAGCGATCGCCCCGCCGGTGCAGCGGATATTCGGCGCGCTCTGGCCATCTACGGCCGTGCCTGCCTGTGCCTGTGGATCATTGCGGGGGGAGTGGCATGGGCGCTTTGATGCTTCAGGGCACTGGCTCGGACGTGGGCAAATCGGTATTGGTAGCAGGTCTGTGCCGGGCCTTGCAGAAACGTGGACTTCGCGTCCTGCCGTTCAAGCCGCAGAACATGTCCAACAACGCGGCGGTCACCAGCGATGGCGGCGAGATCGGGCGGGCGCAGGCCTTGCAGGCGATGGCCTGCGGGGTTGAACCGCATACCGACATGAACCCCGTGCTGCTGAAGCCGCAGGCCGACCGCACCTCGCAACTGATCGTGCATGGCCAGGTGCGTGGCACGCTGGGAGCCGGTAACTTCCGGCAGGAGCGGGGTGCGCTGCTGGGCGAGGTGATGGCAAGCTATGAACGGCTCCGGCAGTCTTGCGATATTGTTGTCGTCGAGGGCGCAGGCTCTCCTGCGGAAATCAACCTGCGCGCCGGCGATATCGCCAACATGGGGTTCGCTCGCGCGGCGAACGTGCCGGTGGTGCTGGTCGGCGACATCGATCGCGGTGGGGTCATCGCCGCCATCGTCGGCACGAAGGCGGTCATCGATCCCGCCGATGCGGCGATGATCGAGGGTTTCATCATCAACAAGTTTCGCGGCGATCCGGCGCTGTTCGCCGATGGCTACGCTCAAATCGAGAGCCTGTCAGGCTGGCTGGGGTTCGGCGTGGTGCCCTGGCTGGGTGCCACCGCACGGCTTCCGAGCGAAGACGCCGTGGTACTGGAGCGCGGCGGAGCGAAGGCCGGGGGCAGCATGCTTATCGCCTGTCCAATCCTGCCGCGCATATCCAATTTCGACGATCTCGATCCCCTGAAACTGGAAGAAGGGGTCGAACTGCGCATGATCCCGCCCGGTCAGCCGATCCCGGCGGAGGCTGTGCTTGTCATCCTGCCGGGATCGAAGGCGACCATCGCCGATCTTACCGCGCTGCGCTGCGCAGGCTGGGACATCGATATTCTGGCGCATCATCGGCGCGGTGGCATGACCCTCGGGATTTGTGGCGGCTATCAGATGCTGGGGCGGAGCATATCGGATCCCGAAGGGCTGGAAGGTCCGACGGGCACCGTCAGCGGGCTTGGCTTGCTCGATGTCGAAACGACCCTGCATGCGAGCAAGGCGCTGCGACCCGTCAGCGGGATGGCCTTGGGCGCGCCGTTCGGGGGCTATGAAATGCACATGGGGCAAACCAGCGGTCCGGATACCGAGCGGCCTTTCGCGATCCTCTCCGACGGTCGCCGCGATGGCGCGATGAACGCCGCGGGAACGGTGCTCGGCACCTATGTCCACGGCTTGCTCGCCGATGCGGGCCAGCGCCGCGCGCTGCTGTCGCGCATCGACGTGGCAGGCGGAGGAGCGGATTATCGCGCTTCGGTCGAGGAGGCGCTGGACGAGATCGCCTCCGCGCTGGAGGATCATCTCGATATCGACGCGCTGGTGGCGCTGGCCACGGCGGAGCGCTCGGCCCCGCGTACGGCGGAGGAGAGGGCGTGAGCGGCGCGCCTTCGCACTTGCTGGTTCTGGGCGGGGCGCGTTCGGGCAAGAGTCGCTATGCTCAGACCAGGGCAGAAGCGCTGGAGGGCGAGCTGGTCTATCTGGCCACGGCACAGGCCTTCGATGGCGAGATGCGCGAACGGATTGCCCTGCATCGCGCCGATCGCGGCGCGCGCTGGTCGACCGTCGAGGCCCCTCTGGAACTGGCGGAAGCAATCACGTCGTGTAGCGCGCCAGGCACGGTGGTACTGGTGGATTGTCTGACGCTTTGGGCGTCGAACCTTCTCTTGGCGGAGCGGGACACTGTCGCGGCAACGCAAGGGTTGTTGAGTGCGGTTTTGGGCGCGCGGGGCCCGGTCATTCTGGTCGCCAATGAGGTGGGGCTGGGCATTGTGCCCGACAACGCCTTGGCCAGACGATTCCGCGATGTCGCGGGAAGGATAAACCAGGATGTGGCTGCCGCTGTTGGCGAGGTCGTCATGTTGTTTGCCGGACTTCCTTTGGTGGTGAAATCTCAATGAAAGGATTGGGCTGACTGTAGCCGTTGATAGGGACCATCGATGCTCTCGCGCCGAGACTTGAGACGGCGCCGCAATGACCGATAATTGACTTTGTTCCGATGCGATGTGCTATGAAGCGTTCTATGAAACGCCTGCTCTCCTTGCTGTTGCTCGCCGGAGCACTTCTTGGCCTACTCGGTCAGGAAGTCGCGTTTGCGAACGTCATGCCGGTCGCAAAGGTCGAGCAGGTCTCGGCCCCCGCTGCGCAGATGAGCGCCGGCTGTGCCGAGATGATGGGCCTCACCAAGCAGGTGCAGCAGCCCGAAAAGCCCTGCCAGGGCATGACGCCGGACTGCGTGGCCAAGATGGGCTGCGCGGTGACGGCGGCCCTCATTCCGCCGCTCGCATTCACTGCCACGCCGCAGCTGCGCGCTGCAGCGCCACCGCAAATGCCGGTCGCGCCGCTGATCGGCCGCGACACCGGACCGGAACCAGAACCACCCGCACGCCTTGGCTGAACGCAAGCGGCGCGCTCGCGAACTCATGTTCGCCGTGCGTCACCTCGTAGTTCAATCAAGGATTTTCGACATGAAGACGATTCTCACGCTCGCCGCCGTTGCGGCGGCACTCGCAGGCGCATCCGTGGCCTCGGCCCACCAAAACGCTGGTGGCCATTGGGAATGGCAATCCCGTCCCACTTTCGGACCGAACAAGTCCAACCTGCCTCCGCAGGTTCGCGTCTGGGTCAAAGACCGCAATTCCGAAATGGCGGATTGCAACTGCGACATGATGAAGATGAGCGCGGCCGATTGCATGATGGACATGCGCGGCAAGCGCACAGCGCCTTCGGCCGGCTAAGGCGATTGCCTGGCCGATAGCCGATAATAAACACGGCCGGGCGCGTGGCGCCGGCGGAGAATGCCCCCTTCGCCGGCGCCCGTTTGTCCAGCTTTGCGTTTCGGCATTGGCCATGGCTCTCCCGATCAGGAGATTCCCATGCGATTGATTGTTCTGGCGCCGCTGCTCGCGGCGATCCCGGGCGCAGTACTGGCCGAACCGCTGACTTTCGACGCAGCGATCGAACGTGCCTCGCGCAATGCGCCCTCGATCCAGGCGGGTGAGGCAGGTGTCGAGGCCAGACGCTCGGCCGCAGTTGCCGCGGGCCGCTTGCCCGATCCTACACTCAATGTGGGGCTCGACAACTTCCCCGTTTCCGGCCCGCCCGCGTTCAGCTTCACGCGCGAAAGCATGACGATGGCGCGGATCGGGGTCGAGCAGCCGTTCCCCAATCCCGCCAAGCGCAGCGCACAGCGCACCCGCGCTGAGGCCGACATCGGCATGGCCGAGGGCGAGCTTGCGGTTGAGACCCAGAATGTCAGGCTGGAGACAGCACTAGCGTGGATCGATCTCTACTACGCCAAGCGGCGACTGGCGCAGTTGCAACTGCTCGACACAAGCCTGGGCGAGCTTCAATCGACCGTTTCGGCCCGTCTCGCATCGGGTTCTGCTCGTCCGGCCTTTGCGCTCGAACCAGACCAATTGCGCGCCGCCATCAACGACCGGCGCAGCGAACTTGCCGCCGAGGTGGTTCGGGCGAAGGCCCGGTTAGTGCGCTTCACGGGTGATCCCGATGCCGATGTCATGGGCGATCTGCCCATGCTGGAAGTCGACCGCGCGAACCTGATCGCCGGCATTCCCTTGTTGCCGCGCCTCAAGGCTCTCGATGCAGCCGTCAGCGGCGCAGAAGCCGACACCGGCCTTGCGCGCGCCGACAAGCGCCCGGACTGGCGGGTGAGCGCGAGTTATGGCCGCCGCGATCCCGCCTATGGCGACATGGTGTCGGTGGGCGTCAGCATCGACCTGCCATTCTTCGCCAAGCGGCGGCAGGATCCGAAGATCGCGGCGAGCCTGAGCGGCGAGACACAGGCGCGCCTGACTCGCGCCGCTGCCGAACGCGAAATCCTAGCATCACTCGATGGCGATCTTGCCGATCACGAGATGCACATGGCCAGGCTCGAAAACGCCCGAAAGGTGCTGGTGCCGCTCGCCAAGCGCCGGGCCGAACTCGACATGGCGAGCTACGCGGCGGGCAAGCTCGATCTCGGCAGTGCTCTGCTCTCAAGTTTGGCCCTCGCCGAAGCCGAAGTCGATGCGCTGTCGCGCGAAGCCGATGTCGCGCGCGACGCGGTGCGGATCAATTTTACCTATGGAGGAGTTCGGCCATGACGCTGGACAGGAAGAATGCCGCGCGCTGGGGCGCGGGTGCGCTGGCGCTGGCCTTGGTTGCAGGCGGCGGAGGTTACTGGCTTGGGCAGCGCGGCGGTGCGCCCGCGACCGAGGCCGGGTCGGGGCCTGCGGGGCGCAAGGTGCTGTACTGGTACGACCCAATGGTGCCGACCGAGCACTACGACAATCCCAATTCGCTCTCGTCGATGGGCATGAAGACGATCCCCAAGTATGCGGACGCTGCTCCGGACACCGGGCCGGGCGTAAGCGTGGATGCCGCCGCGAAACAAAGCCTCGGTATGCGCGTGGTCGCGGCGGAGATGGGCTCGTTGCCATCGGGCCTTACGGTCAACGGTACGATCGACTTCAACCAGCGCGACGTGGGAATCGTCCAGGCGCGCTCGGGTGGCTTCGTCAGCAGAGTCTATGCCCGCGCGCCGGGAGATGTGATCGGCGCGGGTGCCCCCATCGCCGATCTGCAACTGCCCGAATGGGGCGGCGCGCAAGGCGAGTTCCTTGCGGTGAAGCGGCTCGGCAGGCCGGACCTCACCGCCGCCGCGCGCCAGAGGCTCAAGCTGATGGGCATGTCAGATGCGCTGATCAGCGAAGTCGAACGAAGCGGGCGGACCAATGGCACGGTGACGATTCGCTCGCCCATCGCGGGCGTGATCCAGACGCTCGACGTGCGCGTGGGCATGACCCTGGCGGCCGGACAGAGCCTCGCGCAGGTCAGCGGGATCGGCACGGTCTGGCTCAATGCCGCCGTTCCCGAGACGCAGGCCGGGCTGGTGCGCATCGGGCAGAGTGCAAGCGCTACGCTTGCTGCCTTCCCGGGCGAAAGCTTCGCCGGACGGATTACCGCGATCCTGCCGACCGCGCAGGCCGACAGCCGCACGCTGACGGTTCGCATCGAACTGGCCAATAGCGGCGGGCGGCTCAGACCGGGCATGTTCGCTCAGGTGGCCTTTGCGGGCGACGGCAAGCCCGCGCTGCTGGTGCCGAGCGAGGCCGTGATCCGCACCGGCGCACGCACGCTGGTCATGCTGGCGCTGTCCGATGGTCGTTATCGTCCGGCCGAGGTCCGCACCGGTCGCGAGGGTGGCGGCAAGACCGAAGTGCTTGCCGGATTGGCGGCGGGCGAGAAGGTCGTCGCCTCGGGCCAGTTCCTGCTCGATTCCGAGGCCAGCCTTACCGGCATCACCGCGCGCCCGATCGGAGGCGGCCAATGATCGCCGCAATTATCCGCGCCTCGGTCGAGGCGCGCAATCTGGTTATTGCCGCCGCGCTGGTGCTCTCGGCAATCGGCGTGGCAGCAGTCAGAACCACCCCAGTCGACGCCCTTCCTGATCTCTCGGACGTACAGGTCATTATCCGCACCTCCTGGCCGGGCCAGGCGCCGCAGATCGTCGAGAACCAGGTCACCTATCCGATCACCTCGACCATGCTCTCGGTCCCCGGCGCGCGGGTGGTTCGCGGCTATTCCTTTGTCGGCGACAGCTTTGTCTATGTGCTGTTCGACGACAGCACCGACCTTTATTGGGCGCGCAGCCGCGTGCTCGAATATTTGAGCCAGGTGCAGAGCCGTCTGCCCGAGGGGGCGAAGGCTTCGCTCGGTCCCGATGCAACCGGGGTAGGCTGGATCTACGAATATGCGCTGGTCGACAAAACCGGCGGGCACGATCTTGCGCAACTTCGCTCGATCCAGGACTGGTTTCTGCGCTTCGAATTGAAGACAGTGCCGGGCGTTGCCGAGGTCGCCAGCGTGGGCGGCATGGTCAAGCAGTATCAGATCGTGGTCGATCCGCAGAAGCTCGCGGCGTACAGCGTCACTGCCGATCAGGTCGCCGAAGCCGTGAAGCGCGCCAACCAGGAAACCGGCGGCGCGAGCGTTGAAATGGCCGGCGCCGAATACACCGTGCGCGCCAGCGGTTACCTCAAGACACTTGACGATTTTCGCGCCGTGCCAATCCGTACCGCGGCTGGCGGCATTCCCGTGACGCTGGACGATGTCGCGAACATCCAGGTTGGCCCGGAGATGCGGCGCGGCATCGCCGAGCTCAACGGCGAAGGCGAGGTCGCGGGCGGCGTCATCGTCATGCGCCAGGGCCAGAACGCGCGCGCGGTGATCGAAGGCGTCAGGGCCAAGCTCGATGAACTGAAGAAGAGCCTGCCGCCAGGCGTCGAGGTCGTCTCGACCTACGACCGTTCGGGCCTGATCGACCGAGCGGTCGAGAACCTCAATCACAAGCTCGTCGAGGAGTTCGTCATCGTCGCGCTGGTCTGCGGCTTGTTCCTCTGGCACGCCCGCTCGGCGCTGGTGGCGATCCTCACGCTGCCGCTCGGCATCCTGATCGCCTTCATCGTCATGCGCTTGCAGGGGCTTAACGCCAACATCCTGTCATTGGGCGGCATCGCCATCGCGATCGGCGCGATGGTCGATGCGGCGGTGGTGATGATCGAGAACGCCCACAAGCATCTCGAACGCTGGCATCAGGCCAATCCCGACAGCGAGCCGGACAAACCCACACGCCGGCTGATCGTCACGCTCGCCGCCGAGGAAGTCGGTCCGGCGCTGTTCCTCAGTCTGCTGATCATCACCTTCTCGTTCCTGCCGATCTTCACACTGCAGGGGCAGGAGGGCAGGCTGTTCGCGCCGCTAGCCTTCACCAAGACCTATGCGATGGCGGCTGCCGCGTTCCTTTCCATCACGCTGATCCCGGTGCTGATGGGACTCCTGATCCGGGGCCGCATCCCCAGCGAGGATGCGAATCCCATCAACCGCTGGCTAGCGCGCGTCTACCGTCCGGCAATCGACTGGGTTCTGGCGCGGCCCAAGCAGACCTTGCTGATCGCGGCCCTGATCTTCGCCACTACCCTGTGGCCCATGTACCGGATCGGCGGGGAGTTCATGCCGCAAATGAACGAGGGCGATCTGCTCTACATGCCCTCGGCATTGCCGGGCCTCTCAGCCGCCGAGGCGGGCAAGCTGCTCCAGCAGACCGACCGGCTGATCAAGACCGTGCCCGAAGTCGAGAGCGTCTTCGGCAAGGCGGGCCGCGCCGACAGCGCGACCGACCCCGCGCCATTGGAAATGTTCGAAACTACAATCCGCTTTCGCCCACGCGACCAATGGCGGCCCGGTATGACCCCCGAGAAACTGGTCGATGAATTGGACGCGCGGGTGAAAGTGTCGGGTCTCGCCAATTTCTGGATCCCGCCGATCCGCAACCGCATCGACATGCTCGCGACCGGGATCAAGAGCCCAATCGGGATCAAGGTCGCGGGGTCCAACCTTGCCGAGATCGACCGCACGGCGAAGCAGATCGAGCAGGTGGTGAAGACCGTCCCTGGTGTTGCCTCCGCGCTCGCCGAGCGGCTGACCGGCGGCCGCTACATTGACATCGACGTCGACCGTGCCGCGGCGGGCCGCTACGGCCTCAATGTCTCCGACGTGCAGGCAGTAGTCTCCGGCGCTATCGGCGGCGAGAATATCGGCCAGACCGTCGAGGGTCTCGCCCGCTACCCGATCAGCTTGCGCTATCCCCGCGAAATTCGCGATAGCCCGGACAAGCTCGCGAGCCTCCCGGTGCTGACGCCGTCGGGCCAGCAGATCACGCTTGGCACCGTCGCTTCGGTTCGGGTCAGCGACGGCCCGCCGATGCTCAGGAGCGAAAACGGCCGGCCCGTCACCTGGATCTATGTCGATGGGCGTGACCGTGACATGCAGACGCTGGTCGGCGACATCAGCCAGGCAATCGCCACCAAGGTTCAACTCCCACCGGGCGTCAGCGTCTCCTACACCGGCCAGTACGAGTTTTTCGTCCGCGCCAAGGAGCGGATGAAGCTCGTCATTCCGGTGACGCTCGCGATCATCTTCGCGCTGCTTTACCTCACCTTCCGCCGCTGGGACGAGGCGCTGCTGATCATGGGCACGCTGCCGTTCGCGCTCACCGGCGGGCTGTGGCTGCTCTACCTGCTTGGTTACAACCAGTCGGTCGCGAGCGCCGTCGGGTTCATCGCACTTGCTGGCGTCGCCGCCGAGTTCGGCGTGGTGATGCTGATCTATCTGAAACAGGCACTAGAGGCCCGCGACGACGGCGATGTTGCCGCCGCCGTGCGCGAAGGCGCACTGCTGCGCGTGCGGCCCAAGGCAATGACGGTGGCGGTGATCCTCGCCGGCCTGTTCCCGGTGCTGGTGGGTGGCGGCACGGGCTCCGAGGTCATGAGCCGGATCGCCGCGCCCATGGTCGGCGGCATGCTGACCGCGCCGCTGTTGTCGATGCTCATCATCCCCGCGGCCTATCTGCTGATGCGCCGCAAGTCGCAACCCCACGTTCAACCCGAAGGAGACGTAAAGTGAAGAAAACATTGATGATTGCTGCACTGGTGATTTTGCCAATTGCCCTGTCCGCATGTGGCAAGAAGGCGGAGCAACCTGCACCTGTCGCAACGCCGGCGATGGACAAGCAGGCCATGGACGCAATGACGGCACCTGCCGCGCCCCGAACTGGCAGCGGAGAGGGCAAAGTCGTCTCGGTCAACGCCTCGACCGGCGCGATCACCATCGAGCACGGGCCGATCAAGCAAATCGACTGGCCTGCCATGACCATGGGGTTCACCGCGAAACCGGAACTGCTCAAGGGCATTGCCGCAGGCGACAAGGTGGCATTCGAAATCAAGGGATCGGGCGAAAACTACGAGGTTGTGTCGATCCGCAAGGAATGATCGGCATATTGGCAGGATAGCTGAGGGCAGGGAGGCTTGCCTTTCCTAGCATCTTGCTCCTAAAAAGAACCTGCCCGCACCTGCGGGTGGAGGCGTGGAAACCTCCCAAACAAGAGCTGGTCGAGCTTCTCGACCGGGTGGCGGACGTGCATGTCCAGGCCACCCGGCTAAAGGCGTCCGCGCCTGTCTTGTTTGCAGGTTTCCAACACCCGGTTCCAGGGCCGGCACGTCTCCCAAGTGGAGACGTGCCGCCGGCTATCTGCAACGTCAATGCCGCTGGGCTGAACAAGCATGTACGAGAAAGGGTGCCGGGTGGATATTGCACGAGCCTCGTTAGGCAACTTCGAAACGCCACTATGACCAGAAGTCTGGCCCGGGATCGGGCAATCAACCTGATGCGGGAAACGCTGACGTTGCTGGATCAAGCCGGCGACGAGTTTGCTGCGATGCATGTCCAGTGGGCGCTGGACATCGCCAAACGCAGGCCCGTCAAGCTGAAGGTTCTGGCTGACCATCCCAAGCGGCAATGACTTTGCCTGCATCGGGAATATGATTTTGCCCACGAGGTCGTGGAATGGCGCGAACAGCTCGCCTACCAGCACGGCTATCTCGATCCGCGCAGACGGTTCGTGGAATTGAGCTTCAGGAAACAGTTCTGACGTCCGCCGACCATGCGCGCCTCGGTGTGATAGGCCGTATGTATCGCCAGGCCCTGGTGCCAGCCAGCCTCAGGTTCGCCTTGGCCACGCGCCACAGCGTGCTCGGACTGAACAGTCTGGAAGGCGGCGCCATGAGATTTGCGACCTCAAGGAACGTGCGCGAAACTTGCCCGTCCGCCGCGGCTGCGCGATGTGCCAAGGTCATGTAGCGGTTGATCGCACGAGCGACGATGGAGCGCGGTGCATCCACTTTTGGATGCCGTAAATCGTTGCCCGTCGACATGCTCCACGCAGTGCTGATGATCGTCTCGGCTGCTTCGAAGAAGCGCTGCGCGAGCGAGTGATCATCTCCATCGGCAAGGACCGTGTCGAGCAAGAGCGACTGCTCGGCGGCCACCGACATTCCTTGCCCGTAAACCGGGTTGAAGCTGCAGATTGCGTCGGCGAACGGAAGATAGCCCGTCGGGAACTCCCGCATCAAAGCAAAATCGCGGCGTCGGCTTGCGGGATATTTGATGGTCATGAGATCCGAAACCGGCTTGGCCCGTTCGATGACCGCTGCGATTTCACGCGTCGGCATCGTGCGGGCAAATTCGAGGAAGCCATCTTCGGTCATGGCGGGATGATCACCAAAATAGCCACCGATCGAGACAGTCCACAGATCCGGACCGTGGCAAGCGATGACACCCGTGCGCCAGCTGGGCGGTCCACCGGCAACAACGATGCCAAGACGGCCATCGAGGTCGGCCGGATCGCGGCGATAGAGCCGGGTCACATAGCCGAGGCCGATGTCGATCCTGCTCTCGGGAATGCTCCCGTAGCCCCATTCTGCCAGTTGCCGGGTTACGGGCGCACCCCGCCCACGGGCGTCGATGATGAGATCGGCCGCAAGCAATTCGAGCTTCCCGCCCACGCGGATCTTGACGCCCGTGACGCTGCGGGTGACATCGTCATGGATCAGCTCTTCCGCTTTACAGCCCTCCCGAAACCTCACACGGGACATTGCCAGAAGACGCTGGCGCAGACCGCATTCGACGAGCGGGCGGGGCGCGACGATACCGGTAAGGCCGGTATGGACGGGCTGCAGCGAAGTCTGATGGCCCAGCCAGCTCACTGCCTGCCCAAGGTCGCCGATCATGGCGCCCCGCTGCGCGAGTTCATCGGTGAAACCCGGGAACCAGTACTCCATGATCTGCCGTCCGCGGGCGAGCAGGCCATGGGTGTGATAGCCTTGCGGAGCACCCTTGCGGGGAGAGGGTTCGGCCGGAATTAGGTCGCGCTCGACGACGGTCACCAGACAGAAATGCTCAGCGGCCGCGCGCGCCGCAAGCAGCCCGCCGATGCCGCCTCCCAGGACGATCGCATGGGCGCGCTGCCTCATCGGACGCGCCTTTCGCTCGCCTCATATTCCTCGATAAGCGGAGGAGTGGTGACGCACCGCGCCGCGGTCTCCAGGAAGGCGGCGGTATGCGGCAGCAGGAAGTGGGCGTCGATGGCCACCTCGCTCTCCCACTGTTCGACCGCGACGAATACGCCGGGTTCGGTCAGGCTTTCATACATGTCGTAGGCAAGGCAGCCGGGCTCCCGCCGCGTCGCGGCCACGCAGGCGCCCGCAGCCCCTACGAAGACTTCGCGCATGTCGGATATCACTTGTGCGCGGGCGATGACGATCTTCATGAGTGTCTTCCTTTCACGAGATGACCGACACGGGGCTGTCGGATTGCAGCACGGCTTCCTGGCGGAACCAACGTTTGTAGGCGGTGCGGATGGCTGTTAGGTGCCGTTCCGAGGCGGGACCGGCGGGATGAATGATGATGAGCAGGAAGGTGCCTTCCTCACTGACGCCGCCCTCGCGATCCCGAAACTGCCCGCTGGCATCGACCACGGTCAGACCGGCGGGGAAACGAGGGCTGACCTCGCGGGCGATGAAGCGCCTCCAGTCCAGAACCGAAACGGGCGGCCCATCCCGAACGCTTCGTCCGAAATACAGCTCCGTCCTGACCTGTTCGGACGGAAGCGCTGCGGAATCGGGCAGGGCTTGCAGGTTCCGCTTGAGATTGCTGGTCGCCGTTTCCGATTCCGCTACGATGCGTCGGTTCAGCCAGGCGGAATCCAGTAGTGCGAACAGCAGGCTCGGGCGCCGGTAACGGAACTCCCGCACGAATTCGGTGGTCCCGGCAATCCGGCGCAGGTGATAGGTCACGGTTCCGCGCCCGCTGTGTCCTGTCACACCGCTGATCGACCAGCGCCAGGGTGCGACCCGTTCGGTGACACGCCACACGGCATGGCCCTGGACCCCGGCGACACGGAAGTCCTCACCCACCCGGTCGCCGACCTGACCGGGCCGGTCGATCTTCCCTTCGACACGGAGCGAAGAGGGGTGCCAGCGCGGCCAGTTGGCCGGTGTCGTGACATAGGCGAAGACCGTTTCGGGCGACCTGTCGATCACGGCGGACGTCCGGACGATCCTGTCCGGCAGCAGCGGCAATGGCGCAGCAAGCAGGCCGGCGAGCGCGACCGTGATGATCGCCCACCGCTGGAATGTGCGCCTTCGCGGTGTCATGGGTTCGGCTCCGCGCGCATCATGGCATCCTGATCATTCGATCGTCCGCCACCGGCATGAACGTCGAAGCACAGGATCATCGAGCCGATCCGCTTGCTGCGATATCCGGCAAAGCCCACCGGCACATCGACTTGCGCAGGGTTGGCATAGGTGCCGAACAGCATGTCCCAGACCGGCAGGTCGCCATAGTTGCGGGCATGAACTTCGCGCTCATGGTGGAGGCAATGGGCTTCGGGCCGTTGAACCAGAAGGCCGATCCAGCGCGGCGTTCCGACATTCCAGTGCTGGAACAGCGCGATGGCAAAGCCGATCGCGCCTGCCAGCGCCGCTGCCTCCACCGAGACACCCAGCAGCCATGCGGCGAGTGTCGTCGCAGCAGCCTGAACAGCAACGTCGATGGGATGGAACATCATGGCCGAGGCAATGTCGATGCGCTGTACCGAATGGTGCAACTGGTGACCGAGGCGCCACAGGACGTCGTAGCGATGCTGGATGCGGTGCGTCCAATAGGTGAAGAAGGTCGTGAGAATGACGGTCGGGACGGCGGCCCAAAGCTCCAGTTCTCGCAAGTCGAGGGGCGAGTGAAGGGGCAACAGGCCTAGCACAGCCGGGGCGACCAGGACGTTGACCGCCAGCGTGACGACGAGAGCCGAAATGCCCAACAACCGCCAACGTCGTACTGTGGGAAAGCAGCGCCCAGACCGTCCAACCGCTTCGGTGCCCATAGCCAGAAGGAAGAAGAGTGGTAGCGAAAGATTGAAGAGGTCTTCGAGAGGCATGGGGAACTCCGCTTTGTCTCCAATACGAAACGTCGCCCTGCGACGGATGCAGCCCGATGGCTGCTATCCGTGCTTTGGGCTCCCGTGCCTGCTCAGAACCCGTAGGTCAGGGTTGCCCGCACCGCCTGGTAGCGAAATCGATCATCGCTGCGGGCGAAATCGGTCCCCTGCGCATTGCCCTGGATGAAGGCATTGGTGGCTGGAGTGTTAAGGCCTGGGCCGACGCGCAGGCGGAAGTCGTCGTCCTTGAGATCGGTGTAGAGATATTCGACACCTACCGAGATGGCTCGGCTGAGCTTGTGCTGGATACCTCCGCCGACGTTATAGCCCGTGACGGTGCTGTTGCCGTTGCCGGTGAAGACGTTGACCGTGTTGGTTGTGGCAAAGCTGTTCTTCACCCTGCCCCACGAGAAGCCGCCGGTGCCGTAGATGAGCGTCCGGCCAAAAGCATAGCCACCACGGGCCGCGAGCCGCCCGTTGTGCTTGAGTTCGCGGGTCAGGGTGTAGCTTGCCGGAGTGACGCTGAAGGCGGAAACGCTGTCACGGATGTCGGCCTTGCCGAATTCGGCAAGCACGCCGATCACTGCGTTGCCAATCTGCTTGTCGTAGCCTGCACGCACAGCGAAATCGACGCCGTCCTTGTCACCGCGGCAGCCACCGGCGGGCGCGTTGGTGTTGGCCGCGCCGCCGCAAAATCCGGGCGCGAAGGCATTGGCGCCGGCTGCGGTGGTGATGGTGTCGCCGAAGCGGCCATCGAGATTGCGGTCGAACAGGATGCTCGACCCCGTGTCGTTGCTCTGAAACGCGCCGCCGATCGACACGCCCACATACGGCCCGTCGAAAGGCAAGTCGTCCGTCTGGGCCCATGCCGTCGATGCAGCAGTAGCCATGCCGACTGCTGCAAATGCGGCCAATGTCCGAATATTTGAAATCCTCATGTCGATTGTCTCCGCTCAAGTGCCGGCAAAAAGCCGTCTTGACCCGGAAATTACGGAACCGGAGAGGCGTTTGGATGCAGCTACTGCGTCACCTGGCGCGCAAAGCGGTCGATGTCGTCCAGGGTGGGCGCGCCGCCGCGTAGCGGCCGCGACAGCGCAAGCAGGATGCCGGCATGGCTGACCCCCGGATAGAGACGCAGGTCCGCCTTCGCGCCGACGCGGTCCAGTTCGGCCTTGAGTCGCAAGCTGTTGCGCGGTCGCACGCGGATGTCGCCCGCGCCGTGCAGCAAAAGCACGGGTGGGGCGTTGGGGTTCGCGAAGTGAACCGGCTGGGTCTCCTGAAGCCTGGGCCAGTGCGAGAACGCTGCGATACTGGCGGGATCGTCGAGCGGCAGAAAGTCGAATGGCCCGGCAAGCGTGACGAGGCCACGAACGGCGGTTCGGTCACCGCCTAGCCAGCGGGGGTCGAGAACCAGCATGGCGGCGTTGTAGGCGCCCGCCGAATGACCAGCCAAAACCACCCGGTCACCGTCGCCACCAAACTTTGCCGCGTTCGCCCGTGTCCAATGCATCGCCAAGGCACAATCACGCAGGAAATCGGGAAAGCGTACTTCGGGAACAAGGCGATAGTCGGGAATGACCACGAGATAGCCCCGCGACGCGAGCGCTTGCCCGGCGAAGGCGTAGTCTTGCCGACTGCCACTGTCCCAGGCGCCGCCGTAAAGGAACAGGATCACCGGCAAGGTTTTCGCCGCATGTGCGGGGCGATAGATGTCGAGGCGCTGGCGGGGAAGCGGGCCATAGGCGACGTCGGCTTTGGCCAGTTCGGCGCCGCCGTCCTTCGGGACGAGCAGGTTGAAGGCGGCGAGCGGTTTCCATGCCGCCAAGCCAGCCGCAACTGCCAAAAAGCCGAGCGCGCCCAGAAGCAGGCGCCTGCGCTTCATCCCTGCTTCGCGCACAGATATCGGCGCAAACCCTCTTCTCCCCGGCGCATCACCTTGTCGTGGTTCCAGGCAAAGACAGGGGCGAGTAGCGGCGCAAGACGCCGCATCCAGGGCTTTGCTGCGTCCACATGCCAATCATAGCGCGCCGTCGTCGAGCCGTCAGAACGGCTCAGCGTCCACACGCCGAGGCCTTCCAGTTCGCCGGTCGCACAGCCTTCGATGCGGCGCATCGGTTCCATGGCGGCAACGGTCATGTCGAACGACAGGTCATAGGGCAGCGCCGTCGCCCAGGTGAAGCGGTTCACCGCGCCGATGCCGTTCTCGTCGCCGGGCGCAAGCGTTTCGACCCGCCTGACCGACGGCCACCAGCCGGGCCAGTCCTCTGCCGCACAGAGCGCATCCCACACCCGATCGAGCGGCGCATCGATCCGCCATTCGCTGACGAGCTGGAATTGCCTCTGCTTCACTTGTCCGTCCCAAAAATATGCGCCGTTCATGCGGGCGATACGCTGGCCATAGCCGCGCTGGATGCATGCCAACGAAATTTTTTCGCGCGGGGCTTTGGCGGGCGTGCATCCGAATGGGCATGCCGGGCCGTATCGGCAGGGATCACCTATCTGTCCCGGGGGAAAGCGAATGCGCGGATTGATGCAGAACTGGCCGATGACACTGGACCGGATACTGGCCCATGCCGCATCCACGAGCGGCTCGCGCCGGATCGCAATGCAGCGCCCGGATGGGTCGATCACGGCAAGCGACTACGCCTCCTTGCAGGATGAGGCGAAGGCACTCAGCGCGGCGCTTGCGGCTTATGGGATCGGCCTTGGGGACAGGATCGGTACCCTGCTGTGGAACGATCTGCCGCATATGACTGTGTGGTATGGCGCGATGGGGATCGGCGCCGTGGTCCACACGCTCAATCCGCGCTTCGATGCGGTCCGGCTCGCCTGGCTGATCAATCATGCGGGCGACAGGCTGCTGGTGGTCGATGCACAGTTCGCGGACACGCTCCGGCAAGTCGCCGACCGCTTGCCGACCGTGGAACATATCGTCATCGCCAGTGGCAAGGGCGCGGCATTGCCGATCGGGACGATAGCAGTTTCGTCGCTGGAAGATTTTCTCGGCGCCGGAGATCCCTCCGCCGCCGTGTGGGGAGGCTTCGACGAAGAAACCGCGGCAGGGCTGTGCTATACCTCGGGTACGACGGGCGATCCCAAGGGGGTGCTTTACAGCCACCGCTCCAACTTCCTTCACGCGCTCTGCTCGAACCAGCCCAACGGCTTCGCCATCGCCGCGACCGACGTCGTGTTGCCGATCGTGCCGATGTTCCATGCCAATGCCTGGGGGTGGACCTACATCGCGCCGATGGCGGGGGCCGGGCTGGTATTGCCGGGACCGAGGCTCGACGGCGCGTCGCTACAACGGCTGATCGTGGCCGAGGGTGTGACGTTCGCCGCCGCCGTCCCGACGGTTTGGCAGGATCTGCTGCGCCATGTGCGCGAAACCGGCGCTTCGCTCGGCCGCCTTGCCCGCGTGTTGGTGGGCGGCGCGGCAGTGCCGTCCGAAATGGTCCGCGCGTTCCGCGAAGACCTCGGCATCGAAGTGATGCACGGCTGGGGAATGACCGAGCTTTCGCCGCTCGGCGCGATTTCGAGCGTAATGCCCGATGAGGCGGCCCTGACCGCGCAAGAAGTCGTATCCCGCAAAGCCCGGCAGGGCCGCGCCCTCTTTCCCGTCGAGGCGCGGATCGTAGGCGCGGATGACAAGGAATGCCCTCATGACGATGCAACCCCCGGCTCGTTGCAGGTACGAGGACCGGCCGTCGTGCGCCGCTATTACGGGGCAGAAGAGGATGCCGTTGACGCCGAGGGCTGGTTCGATACCGGCGACATCGCGGTGATCGACGGCCACGGTTTCATCAAACTGGTCGATCGTGCCAAGGATGTGGTCAAATCGGGCGGAGAATGGATTTCGTCGGTCGAACTGGAAAACCACGCCATGGGCTGCCCCGGCGTGCGGCGCGCGGCCGTCATCGCCATTCCCGACCCGCGCTGGGGCGAACGCCCCTTGCTGATCGCCGAGTGCGATGAGGGCGATGGGCCCTCGGATGAATCGATCCTTGCCCACTTGCGCCCGCTGGTTCCCAAATACTGGCTGCCTGAACGGATCGTGTTTGCTTCCGTACCGCTTGGCGCAACCGGCAAGATCGACAAGCTTGCGCTGCGCCGGCTCTTCGCCCAACCATTGCAAATCGAGGCGGTAAACGATTGAGCGGGGATCAGGAAGGACGCCGGTCCGTATGCCAGAAGATGTTATGGCGATGGTTTCAGGCATGCAGGAACTAGAGCAGCTTCTGGGCGCTGTCGCCACGGGCGACATGGCCGCGTTTCGCGGGCTCTATGACGTGGCCGCGGGCCGCCTGCTTGCCATCGCGATGAAAATCCTCCGCGATCGGGATGCGGCCGAAGATGCCGTGCAGGAGGCATTCCTGCGCATCTGGCGCAAGGCCGGCAGCTACGAGGCCGCGCGGGGAAGCCCGCTCGCCTGGATGAGCATCATTGCGCGCAATGCCGCGCTCGATAACGTCCGGCGGAGGCGCCCGGCCGAGGAACTCGAAGCCGTTGACGTGATCGACCTGGCGGTCCAGCCGGTCGAGCCGCCGGATGCAAGGTTGGGGCAATGCCTTGGCCGGCTTCCCGCAGATCAGGCCAGGGCCATCGTCACGATGTACACCTATGGCCTCAGCCATGTGGAACTGGCGGAGCAACTGTCGACGCCGCTGGGCACGGTCAAAAGCTGGGTGCGCCGCGGAACGCGAAGTCTGAAGGAGTGCATGGAATCATGACCCGCGACGAACTGGCCCTCGAGTTCGTGATGGGCGCCCTTTCTCCACTGGAGCGCGAGGCGGTGGCGCAAGATCGCCTGTCGGACCCCAAACTCGACGAGGCGATCCGCACGCTGGAGGGCAGCCTGGCCCCTATGACCGGACTGGCTGGAACGCTGACCCCGTCTGCAGGCCTCTTCGATCGCATTGCCGGCGCGATCGCGGAGGAACGCGCTGCGCTTGCCGGCAAGACCGCTGCCGCTTGCGAAGAGGGCGAGTGGCAACCGTTCCTCCCGGGCATCGAGATCAAGAGTTTGTGGAATCAAGGGACCGTGATGCTGCGCTGCGAGCCGGGCTCGGTCCTGCCGGCGCACCCCCATGCGCAGACCGAACATGTAGTGGTCATATCCGGCGATTTTGTCGTTGGTGGACGCACGTTCCGCACCGGGGACTGGCATAGCTCTCCTGCCGGCAACGATCACGGAGAAGCCCGGACCGAGGGCGGCTGCCTCCTGTTGATCCAGTACGCAGCCTGACCGGCGAGACCTGCGGCAAAAATTTGGCGGCGGCGTGCATCCGAAAGGCGCTGCTCCTGCGTAGCCTGTCATAGGCAGTGGAACGGCCCGCCGCCCTTGCACATCGGGAGGATAGCCTGTGCTCACCGTACATCATCTGCGAATCTCGCAGTCCGAGCGGATCGTCTGGCTCTGCGAAGAACTCGGCCTCGACTACGACTTGAAGCTCCACGAGCGCAGGAAGGACAATTTCCTCGCGCCCGACGACTACAAGGCCCTTCATCCCGCAGGTACGGCCCCGATCGTCAACGATGGCGCGGTCGTTCTGGCGGAGAGCGGCGCGATCATCGACTATATCGTTGTGCGTCATGGCAGCGGGCATTTGGTGCCCGCTGCCGACAGCCCCGATTTGCCAGCCCATCTGTTCTGGTTCCATTTTGCGAACGGCGGCTTCATGCCGACGACCATGCAACATTGGGGCGCCAGGCGAAGCGGTGTCGAAGTGCCTCCATTCGTGGCCGAGAGGCGCCGCCGCATGTGGGACATGGCCGAACAGCGTCTTGGCGTGGCGAACTATTTCGGCGGCGGCGACCTCACGACGGCGGACATCATGATGGGCTTTCCGCTGATCACGATGCGCAGCCTTACGGGGGAAACAGTCGCTGAGCATCCCAACATTTGTGCCTGGCTCCGGCGCGTAGGCGAACGTCCGGCCTTTCAGCGGGCCATGGCCAAGGCCGAGCCTGGCATGCCCCTCAACCTGCAATAGAGGGCTATCGACTGCATCCGATTGGACGCGTTCCCCGGTAATTCCATCCGAACAGGTGGAATTACGCGATGGCTCACGAAAATTTGGCCTTGCCCTATGTGCTCGGCGCCCTTTCTCCCATCGAAAGGGACGCGCTTACACGCGCGCGCCTCTACGATCGCTCACTCGAACATGCGATTACGAGCTTCGAGCGCCACATGGCGGCGCATCTGCAAATCGGTGATCGGACCGTCCCGCCGACCGACTTGTGGCGCAACATTGTCTCCGCGCTGGCGGATGAGCGGGCGGCACTGGCAGGCAAACGGATCGAAACTTTTCCGGACGGTCAGTGGCAGGTCATCGCGCCAGGCACCGAGGCAAAACAGATGGCCGAAGACGCCTGGCTGCTGCGATGCGACCCCGGAGTAATTGTCGACTCTCGCCCGATCGGTACGGATGAACATCTCCTGATCGTCGCAGGCGATCTCTGTCTGAGCGGGCGTTGCTTTTCTACCGGAGACTACCTCTTCAGCCCAGCCGAGGATTCCGCCGCTGATGAATTGCGCTCGATCGGTGGCTGCATTCTCCTCGTCCTGCGCGCCGCATCACAAAATATTCGGTCGTCGATGCATCCGTCAGACGGCCCCGATCCGTAATTGAAGTGTCGGACAAGCGAAATGCTTTGGAAATGAATTCCAGGATCGGAACGCTGTCCGAAATACAATTTTTTGGAGGTTTCACGATGAAAAAGTTCAATCATGTGCTCACTGCTCTCGCCGTTTCTGTCGCTGCCATGGGCGCGACGGCCGCCTTCGTTCCCGCCATTGCCGCCGGAATGGCGGCGGGCAATCCGATGGTCGGCGGTGCGCCGATGTATTCGACCAAGAACATCGTCGAGAATGCGGTGAATTCGAAGGACCATACCACGCTGGTCGCGGCGGTGAAGGCGGCCGGCCTGGTCGGCACCCTGTCCAGCCCCGGCCCCTTCACGGTCTTCGCCCCGGTCAACGCCGCTTTCGCCAAGCTGCCCGCCGGCACGGTGGACACCCTGCTGCGTCCGGAGAACAAGGGCCAGCTCACCAGCGTCCTCACCTACCATGTCGTTCCCGGCAAGCTCTCGGCCATGCAGCTTCGCCAGCGCGTCCAGGCCGGCAAGGGCCGCGCCGTGCTGCGCACCGCCCAGGGCGAGAATCTCACCGTAACGCAGATGGGCCGCCGCCTGGTGGTGACCGACGCCCATGGTGGCCGCTCGATGATCAGCATCGCCGACGTCAACCAGAGCAACGGCCTCATCCATGTCGTCGATACCGTGCTGATGCCCTGACAGCGCGGAGGCGGGACGCCCCGATTTCACACCCCCGCCTCTCGGGGCGTCCCGCCGGAGGCCGGAGGCCAAGATGACCTTGCATCCCCTGATTGTCCGATTGACCCATTGGACCAATGCCGCAGCAATGACCGTGATGGTGATGAGCGGGTGGGAGATCCACAACGCCCATCCCATCGCGCCTTTCCCGTTTCCCTCGGCGATAACGCTCGGCGGAGGCCTGATCGGCGCTTTGCAGTGGCATTTTGCGGCAATGTGGGTGCTCGCGGTTAACGGCCTCATCTACGTAACCTATGGACTTGCGAGTGGCCGCTTCCGCCGCAAGCTGACGCCCATATCACCTCGCGACGCGATCCGTGACGCGCTCTCCGCTTTGCGAGGGCGGCTCGGGCATGAAGACCTGTCAGTGTACAATGGCGTCCAGCGCTTGCTCTACGCTGGAGTTATCCTGCTGGGCATATTGATCGTGCTGAGCGGCCTGGCCATCTGGAAACCCGTCCAGTTCGGCTGGCTCACCGCGCTCATGGGCGATTTCGACAACGCTCGCATCATCCATTTCTCCGCGATGGGCGGCATCGTCCTGTTCGTGGCCGTCCACTTGCCGATGGCTCTGCTCGTGCCGCGCAGCCTGCTCGCGATGATCCGTGGGAGATGAAGCATGCCTGATCCCGATACCCCCTATATTCTACGCGAGGCGGCCAAACGGCTCGATCTTCCCACCCGCCGGCTATTCCTGCGCAATGCTCTGGGTCTGGGCACGCTTGGCCTTCTCGGTGGATGCAAGATCATCGACGGGTTCAGCGCCGAGCGGATGCTGTCGGGCATGAACGATTTCAACGATCGCGCGCAGGCCTGGCTTTTCAACCCCTCCGCCCTCGCGCGCGAGTATCCGGAAAGCGCCATCAGCCGGCCGTTCCCGTTCAACAGCTTCTACACCCCCAACTCGCCCGATCTCGCCCCGGTGATCGAAGCCTCAGGATGGGTCCTCAACGTCACCGGACGGGTCGAACGCGCCGCCGACTGGACGCTGCCGCAGCTCTACGCACTGCCGCAGTTCACCCAGATTACACGCCACATCTGCATCGAGGGCTGGAGCGCGATCGGCAAGTGGAGCGGCGTAAGGCTGTCGCATTTCCTGAAGGTAGTCGGCGCGGACACCCGCGCAAAATACGTCACATTCCGCTGCGACGACGAGTATGTGACCTCCATCGACATGGCGACCGCACTCCATCCGCAGACCCAGCTCTGCCTGTGGATGGACGGCCGGATACTGGAGCGCCGTCACGGCTTTCCCATGAAGCTGCGTGTGCCGACCAAACTTGGCTTCAAGAATGCCAAGCATGTCGGCGAGATCGAAGTCGGCAACGACTATACCGGGGGCTATTGGGAAACCTACGGCTACAACTGGTTCAGCGGGTTGTGAACCTGCAGGAGACGGTGTCCGTGCGACGCATGGAAATCACGCGTGCGGGGCTGCGGATAGTCCTCGGGGTCGTCTATTTCGCTGCTGGTGTCGCGCATTTGCGGCTGCCTGGCCCTTTCGTCCGGATCACGCCGGACTGGGTGCCAATGCCGGAGCTGGTGGTTGCCGCGACCGGCGTCGCGGAAATCCTGGGTGCCTTCGCGCTGCTATTCATGCCGGCTCTGCGCCGCGCCGCCGGGGTGGCACTGGCGCTCTATGCGGTCTGCGTATTTCCAGCGAACATCAAGCACGCGTTCGAGGGCATCGATTTTGGCGGTTTCATGCAGGGCTGGGCCTATCATGGACCCCGACTCGCCTTTCAGCCTATCTTCGTGTGGTGGGCACTGTTCGCCGGGGGCACGATCGATTGGCCTTTTCGGAAATCGCGCTCTTCGGTCTGAACTCATCAGATCCGACCTGTCGTGTGCAGAACAGATTCTTGCCTCGCTCCAGCGGAATTGGTCGAGACCATGCGTGTCGCGGGGGTTCGGGCCACCGAGTTCATCTACCTGAGGGAGATCGAGGCCGGCTGCCTCTGACGCCCGCTCCAGATTCGCAATATGGCGATACGGGATCGGACAAGTTTTCGTTCAGCTTCGTCGCTCGCGCTGCCAGCAGGTAGCAGCGCAGCGAAGAAGCTATCTCCCGAAAGCCCGTTGACCTTCCGCCAATGGCTCCGGGTCCGAACGCATGGCACCTCCAGGCGCCAGATATTCGGTGAACAGCAGGCAACCGGTGTGGGTTTCCATCCGCTGGTGGATGGTTCCGGCCGGTACGCGGACATAGTCGCCCGTCGCGAACCTGCGACCGCCGATGTCGAGGTCGCCAGCAACGACCAGGATATGTTCATCGAGATCAGCCGGCTGCTCGTGTCGTTCCTCGACCGCACCCGGATTGCAGCGGATGAGGATCGCATTGCCCGACCACAGCGGCTTGAACTCGATGCGCGGGCCATGCAGTTGCCAGTCGCCATCGCCGCATTCCTGCACGTGCTTTCCGGCCAGCGCCATTTGTTCTCGCGCCATTGCCTTCTCGATGCGCGACCAGTTACCAACCGGAAGTCGCGCCTCGGACTCTTCGGGCTGAAACCCGGCGAAGAGTTGTTCGGCGAGGCGGATATGTTCGTCCAGTTCAGTATTATAGAGCCGTTCGCGCGCGACCTCGTCGCGCTCGAACGGCGATAGCGCCCCCAGCACATAGGCGGTGGCCCTGTCTTCGATTTCCATGTCCAGAACTCGTGTTGTCATGTTGCGATATACGACCCCAATGCCCGGAACGGACGCATGTTCCCCAAGCGGGTTCTGTCGCGTCCGAACACGGTATTCAGCTCTCCATGCAGTGTTTGAGTGATTGCGTGCCCCGGCGTATCCAGCACTTGACCGTACCCAGCGGCTGATCGAGCTGGTGCGACAATTCCGAATGGCTGAGGCCGAAATTGTACATTGTGACGATCGCTTGTGCCTGGTCGCGCGGCAACTGATCGAGGCATTTACCCAACTTCGGATCGGGCGGTTCCACCGCCTCGGTGGCAAGGCTGGCCATAGTGCTCTCGTCCAGTTCCTCGGTCGGCTGACGGCGACGTCCCATGTCGAGCGCCGCGTTGCGCGCGATGATCCCGATCCAGGTCTTCGCCGATCCTAGTGCGGCATCGAACCGCCCCGCCGTTCGCCACAGCTTGACGAAGGCTTCCTGCACTGCGTCCTCGGCAGCCTGAGTGTCGCGCAGGATCCGCAGCGCGATAGCATAGACCCAGTCTCCTTGCGCTTCGTAAAGTTGGCGTAGCGCCCGCTCGTCGCCGGCCGCCATATCCCGCAGCAGTGTTTCGGGGCTCCGGAATTTGGTGATCATCATGGTCCCGTCGCAAGATGCTTCGCGCGTCATGGCACGTTCCTGCGTTACGTTGGCGACTGGCAAATCGGATGCAGTCAGAACGACCGGGTGTGAAAAATAAACTTTGCGTGATCCTGCATCCGGTCGCTGGGCGGCGCCGGTAATTCCCCCCGACAGCCGCCGCCAAGTGTGACGGAGATCACAGTCAAGCCGATGGGGAACCGAAACTATGAGAATATCCGGACATTCGAGATTGAGTGCAGGCGTTGTGGCCTTTTCGCTGGCGAGCTCCGTGCCTTTGTCTTCGGCTTGGGCAAACGGAACGGACGGGGGAAATTCGGAGACTGACGCCGAAGTATCGGCTGAAGCTCCAGAGCCGCTCGATATTCTTGCAGCAACGCAGTCGGAAACCGCAGACAAGCGCGGCTTCCTGGCGAACGGCGGGCGCCTGCTTCTGACCGGTGGCGTTTCGACCATCGAGGGCGCTGCGGGCGGCGGTCTTGTGCCGTGGGCGCTGATCGGGGGCTACGGCACACGCAATGAACTGGGTGCCAGCACGTTCGTGACCGGTGTGGATACGCAGGATTTTACCCTAGCTTCCTATGGTGGGGCGATCAACTTCCGCAACCGGGTGGAACTCTCGATTGCGCGGCAGAACTTCAACCTTCGCGAGGTCGGTAATGTGCTGGCGCTCGGCAACCGCTACACGATCAGCCAGACGATCCTGGGCGTCAAGGTCCGCTTGTTCGGCGATGCCGTGCTGGAGCAGGACAGCCTGATTCCGCAAGTGGCGGTGGGCGTTCAGTACAAGATCAACGATAACAAGCAGATCGTCGGTGGCGCACTTGGACTCGATCGCAAGGGCGTGGATTTCTATGCTTCTGCGACGAAGATCATCCTTTCGAAAAGCCTGCTTCTGAACGCCACCGTCCGCCTGACCAAAGCTAACCAGTACGGTATCCTCGGCTTCGGCGGACTCGGTGGCAAGGACCAGAATTACAAGCCGCAGTTCGAAGGTTCAGGCGCCTACCTCCTTACCCGCAAGCTCGCCATCGGCGGTGAATTCCGCACAAAATCGAACCGGCTGGAAGGCGCGCTGGGCGGCACTTCTTTCCGCGAGGAGAACGCCTGGGACGCCTTCGCCGCTTATGCGCTGTCCCGCAACGTCTCAGTGACAGTGGCCTATGCCCGGCTCGGCCAGATCGCGCTGCGCCGCCAGAACGGCGCCTACGCTTCCCTCCAGATCGGCTTCTGATCGTCTCCCAATTCAAGGATACTGACATGCGAAACAAGCTTCTTCCCTCAATAGCCCTTCCCATTGCCATGGCCCTTCTGGTCGCATCCGCCCCAGCCATGGCAGCAGTCGGCGAGCCGGAGGTGTCCGACCCTAGCATCCAGCCGCGCTCGCCGACTGTCCCCGTCATCACCAATGACGAACATCTTCTCGAGGCTTTCGGCGGACGCGAAGGCCTCGTGAAAATCATGGACGATGTCATGCCGCGCTGGGTGAAGAACCCGCGCACCCGTCCTTTCTTCGAACCGGCTGATCAAGAACGTATCAAGGCACTGCTCGTCGAACAGTTCTGCGTGATCATGAAGGGGCCATGCACCTACTCGGGCCGCACCATGGCCGAGGCCCATCGCGGTATGAACGTCAATGAGGGCGCGTTCTTCGCTCTCGTCGAAGAGCTGCAGAAAAGCATGAACGCGATGCATGTGCCCTTCGCCGCGCAGAACCGGCTGGTAGCCGCACTCGCCCCCATGCACCGTGACATAATCGACAGGTGAGCGCTATGAACAAGACCATCCTTCCCTTCCTTCCAGTCGTAGCGCTCGCCGCGGCCATTCTTGTGCCGGCAGCACGGGGCGGTGCGCAAACCGCGCCCTCCGCCGCCGCCAATTCCGCTGCAAATGGCGCGCGGCTCTATCAGGCGAAATGCGGCGGTTGCCACAGTATCGCCGCGAACAAGGTCGGGCCTGCGCACAAGGGGGTTTTCGGTCGCAAGGCGGGCATGGCACCCGGGTACAACTACTCGCCGGCAATACGCGGGGCCAACATCACGTGGAATGCGACGACACTCGATCAATGGCTGCAGGGGCCGCAGAAGATGGTGAAGGGTACCCGGATGTTCCTGTCCGTTCCCAATCCCACCGAACGCGCCGCGATCATCGCCTATCTGCGATCGGATGCCGCCAAGTGATGCGCTACGATCGCCTGTTCGACCGGGCGATCGAGCGCCTGCATGCCGAAGGCCGCTACCGCGTCTTCATCGACATCCTGCGCAACCGTGGTTCCTACCCCAATGCACGGTGCCTGGCCGGGCCGAATGGGCTATTTCCAGTCACCGTGTGGTGCTCGAACGACTACCTCGCCATGGGCCAGCATCCCAAGGTGATCGAGGCGATGGAAGCCGCGCTACGCAATGTGGGCGCCGGCTCGGGCGGCACCCGCAACATCGACGGCAACACCCATTACCACATCGAGCTCGAGGCCGAGCTGGCCGACCTCCACGGCAAGGAAGGCGCGCTGCTGTTCACGTCGGGCTACGTCTCGAACGACGCGACGCTCTCCACCCTCGCCAAGGTCCTGCCCGGTTGCGTGATCTTCTCCGACGAGCTCAACCACGCCTCGATGATAGCGTGCATCCGCAATTCGGGCTGCGAGAAGCAGGTCTGGCGGCACAACGACGTCGCGCACCTGGAAGAGCTGCTCGCCGCCGCCGATCCCGCCGTGCCCAAGCTGATCGCCTTCGAAAGCGTCTATTCGATGGACGGCGACGTCGCCCCGATCCACGCGATCTGCGACCTTGCCGACCGCTACAACGCGCTCACCTACATCGACGAGGTTCACGCCGTCGGCATGTACGGCCCGCGCGGCGGCGGCATTTCCGACCGCGACGAGGCGGCGCACCGCATCACCATTATCGAGGGCACGCTGGGCAAGGCCTTCGGCGTCATGGGCGGATATATCGCAGCCGACACGCGGATCATCGACTGCATCCGCTCCTATGCGCCCGGTTTCATCTTCACGACCTCGCTGTCGCCGGTGCTGGTCGCGGGCGCGCTGGCTTCGGTGCGGCATCTCAAGGGATCGAGCGTGGAGCGCGAGGGCCAGCAGGCCGCCGCCGCCACCTTGAAACGGCTGTTCGCCGAGGCGGGCCTGCCGGTCATGCCCTCCACCACGCACATCGTGCCGCCGATGGTAGGCGATCCGGTGCGTGCCAAGCAGATCAGCGACATCCTGCTCGCCGAATACGGCGTCTACGTGCAGCCAATCAACTTTCCGACGGTGCCGCGCGGGACCGAGCGCCTGCGCTTCACGCCAGGCCCACAACATACCGAAGGGATGATGCATGAGCTTACCGCTGCGCTGATAGAAATCTGGGAGAGAACGGGCAAAAGACTGGCCGCCTGATCCGGCAAGCCTGCCAATCTCGTGCTGTGCATTTCGTGATGTCGAATTGAAGGAGTACAGTGAAGGAGAGATGGCGAGGCTTTGTTTCACAGGATATGGAAATGCGTGTTTCTATTCGCGCCAAGCCATTCAGTCTGAGATTTCCTCGAGGCATCCGGCATGCTACTTTCCACATCGGAAAGGACATAACCATGGACCCGGCAAACGACACAGCTGCCGACAACAACCAGATGGACGAGGGAGCTTCATTGCGTCCCAAGGCCTCCGATTGGTTGTGGCGTCCGTGGTATGCAAGGCTGTGGTGGGCCGTGATTGGGATTTACTGGGCAGGGAACGTGGGTTCGATCTACTCGCCTGTCCTCGACCAGTTTTATTCTAGCGCGCTGGCGGGTTTTCTTAACGTTGCCTTCTTCCCGCCCCTGGCGTTGATGGTACTGGGCCTCGGTTTCGCGCGCGAGTGGTTCGAATGGAGCGACTGGGAATTCGTCGAGCCAACCCACGAACAGATGTTCCCGAAGCGCTCAGTGGGCGGCAGGCGCGATCCTTATTCAGATCCGCTCGACCCGCGTTCGGGCATGCTGCATTGGCGACATTTTCATCCGGATCGCTGAAGGCGATCACTTATCGCGCCGTTCCTTGAAAGTCGGGTCGCCGTCCTGAGGGCCATGGTCAAGATCGGTCGAGAAGGTTCCGCTACGAAGCACGGACGACTGTTCGATCGAGGTGAGTGGCCCGGTGACGTCTGCCGTTCCTCGGCCCGAATCTGCCTGTTCGAGGTAGCGGTTGCGCAGGCCCTCTGGCCCGAGGACCTGACGGCTCAATTCCCGTGAAAAGGCATCTGCCGGGCTGTCCGAACGGGCTGCCGCGCGCTCAGCAGCGGCAATGGCATTGCGGACGTCATAGTTGACGATGTCAATCCTGGCATTGGCGGTTTCGGAAGTCACACCGACGTCGGAACTCTCAAATCCGAGATTGCCGGCAGCACCCCCGGAAACGGAACTGCCCGACTGCTTGCGATCACCATTACCTGCCTTGCCGGAACCTGCGCGACTGGCGGAAGCGGAAACAGAGAGACCAACATCGGTTCCCATGGATGTCTGGTCCTGAGCCGATCTTTCGATGCTTCGCGTCCACCCTGTCTGGGCCATGATCGCCTGAACGTCGCGCTGGAGCGTATCGGCGACCTGCGGCTTCAAGCGCCATTGACCTCGCCGGTCCATCTCGAACCCACCACGCAGCCAATTGGCCATGGCCGCCTTGCCTTCGGCCCCGCCACCCAGGAAATGCTCGACCGTATCGGGTCCGGCCTGCTTGCCCGCCTCGAACCGCGTGCTGGTATCGTTGCGCGCCGAGCGCTGCGAATTGGTGCTGCTCGAGACCAACAGATCGTTGTGCGCGAAACTGAACCGCGCCGATCCGCCATTGGCGACGGCGCCCAACTGACTTTCGTTGATGAGCCCGCCACGCCACATCTGGGCGGCGGTTTCGGGCGTCAGGTTGAGACTGAGGTCCCCGTTCTGATCCATGGCGATCTGGCGCTTGGTCAGGTTGATGCCGTGATCGCGCAGCAGCCCCTGCATGCGGGTAAGCCGCTCATTGTCAACGATGCGGGTGAGCCGCTCGTTGCGTGCGCGGTCAGCGATTCCGCCGGCACCGCCCTCAGCCATGTCGGTCTGGTTCCCCGCTGTGCGGCTCAGTGCCTGGATGAAGCTGTCGAGCCGGGCTGCCTGCCGTACAGACACGCCAGCAGCCGATGCTCCTTCGGCATAGCCAAAATTGTCCGACTGGCGCCGCTGCTCACCGATCCGCGCGGCGCTGCGGGTGCCGCCCGTGCCCACCTCGCGCTGCGCGTCGAGCTTGCCCGAGCGTTCGGCGAAGTCGTAGCCCGCCGCTTCGCGGGTCCGTCCATAGACGCTGGTGCCCTCGCGGCCCGCTTCTGCGGTGGTGCCATCGGCGGTACCGAGCTGAGTGGCGGCGTTGTAGGTCTCCAGCGCGCGCATGACCTGGGCGGCGTTGCGACCGGTGGCGCGGCCAAGCTGGGTAATCGCGGTCGAGCGCGCCTCGCCCGACAGCGCGTTGATGAACGAAATTCGCCGGCTGGTCTCATCGAGCGAGAGCCCGAGCATCCCGGCGGCGCTGCGCTGGCCCTGATTGCCGCCGGTGCGCCAGGCCTGTTCGGTCGAGACATTGCGGCGCTCGGTCTCGGCAACGCGGTCGCCCGCATAGTCGCGGCGTCCTTCCATCGCGCCCACCTGTACCTGCGCGCCCGTGAGGTCATTGCGCAGCATTTGTTCCTGGTCGTAGCTGTTGGCGATGAGCTTGGCGAAGGTCGGATCGGCGCTGGCCTCGCCGATCACGCCCGAGGCCTTCAATTCCGCGTCCGCCTTCGAATAGCCGCCGCGCTCAAAATGCCGTGTCGCGCCCTGCATCATCATCGAATAGGCGCGCTGGTCGCCGAAGGCTTTCCACTGCACCATGTTCTGCGCGAACGATGCGAAGGCCTTCTCGCCCGCCTGGCCCGAGCCAAAATAGCTGGTGCCCAGGGTGCGTAGCGCATCCTTCTCGGCAAAATTGTGGATTGCCGAGGTGGTCGCATTGGCGCGCACCGCGCGCGAGACCGCCGGGTCGTTGATGTCGCGACCAGCGAGGGCAGGGGAGAGTCCGCCCAGTTCGCGCGCGGCATCGATCCCGCCCATGCCGAAAGCGGGAACGCCCGGCACTCCGCCACCTTGTTCGCCGAGCACGGCTCCCGCAGCGCCAAAGGAGCGGTTGGCACCGAAGGCCGAGCGTTCACCGAAGTCGCCAAAACTTGAGGACGCGCCCCTCCGGGCCATCGTGCCCGCCGCCGATGCCTGGTTTTCCAGCGCAGAGGCATAGCCTTCGCGTGTTGCGAGCGGCGCGGCAGCGGCACTGCCGAGCCCCTGGGCCTGCAAAGCGCTGCCGGTGAAACTCGAAAAGACATTGCCCGAGAAACGGAACACGGTGAACACGAAAGCGCCGGCGAGGCCCGCCGCCGCCGTGCGGAAGGTTCCGAAGATCGCGAGCGCCTTCATCGCCGCCGAGGGCGCAAGCATCCAAGCATTGGCCGCGACGGCATTCGAGCGCATCTCGGCGAGCACGTCGCTCGCGCGGCCGAGGGTCAGTTGATAGATGCCGGCATCTATCACGCCCCAGAGCGCGACGAAGACGAAGAGCCCCAAGGCAAAGCTGGCCACGCGCAAGTTGATCGGCGTGAGAATGAACAGCAGCGCGATCGGCACCATGAAGAGCATGATCCCGAACACGGTGGCGCGGATCGTCGGCATCCACTCATTGGCGACCGACATAGTGGCAAGCCCGTTCGAGACGATCGCCCGGTTGGCCATGACTCGCGCGGCCGAGGCCGGGCTGTCCTCGAACAATACGTCGCCGACCGTATTGCCGAGCAGCACGTCCGTCATGAACGCCTGCAAGGAGAGCGGCGTCCCCATCATCATCTGGCCCATGTCACCGAGCCGCGAGCGGCAGCGGGCAAGCTGTGCGGCGTCACCGATATTGTACCCGGTGCGCTGACAGACCTGCATCGTATAACCCTCGAACAGCGTCGGGTCGGCAAGCCGCGCCTGGATATTGTCCCAGGCTTCCTGACAGCTCATCGTCGTGCCGCCCTTGTCGGCTGCGGTATAGACCGTGCTGAAGGTCGCCGGCCCCGCCATGGCAGCGAAGGAGGCGGGCAGGTCGGTGGTGGTGCGGAACAGCTGATCGTCGTCAACGCCGTAGGCGGGCGAGACGCGGGCGACTGGATAGCACTGGCGGACATAGTCCTTGATGGTGCTGTCGAGGAAACTGTCGGTCATCGGGCCGCGCGGGGAGACCGCGTTGAGGAACAGGTCGAAACTGTGCCCGCCCGCGCCGAATTCGAGCTTGGCATTGGGATCGAGCGTGTTGTCGTCGATCGTCTCGGCGAGCGAACGCTCCATGAGATTGGTGACGCCGGCGACGAGCACGAGCAGGTTCGGCACATCGCCGACTGGCTGATAGGCGTTCCTCACCTTGTCGTAGACATGGACGGTGCCCGTTGTGGCGACCAGCCCGACGAACAGGCCGATGCCGACGAGAATCTGGAACCCGAAGGCGACGAGCCCCATGCCCTGGCCACGAATGCTGGCGATCACCGCGCCCAATGCGATCCCGACCACCGCGATGATCATGACGAGCGTCTCGTAGCGCGAATCGGCGAAGATCATCGAGACCAGGCGGAAGGCATCGACCGTCTCCGCAAAGCCGTCATAGGTATAGAAGCTGGTGTCGACCGCCAGCGCGGGCGTGGCGATGAGGCTAAGAATCAGGGCGGTGACGGCGCGGTATGCGAGGCGCATGGCATGAGTTTCCTTCGAGCGCGGTATCAGCGGTTGGGAGCGGCGGCGGTGCCGCTGGCATCGCGCGCATCGCGGTCGCGCGTCCGCAGGAGCCCGGCGTAGTTCGCCGAGAGATTGGCGGCATTGAGCGCTGCCATATAGCTCTGCCGCATCTGCGCGCGCTGCCGCAGCACCTCTTCGCGAAGCTCGCGTAATTGCTCGATGCCCTTGGTGAGAATGCGCGTCTGGCAGACATTGGTGTTGGCATCGTCGGCCGCGCCCGCGGCGCTGGCGCCGCGTTCGGCATTGAGAATCGCGAAGTCGATGGAGCGCGTCAGATCGTTGAGCATCTGGTAGGCGAGGGTGAGCGCCACCAGTTCGTCGGTATCGGCAATCACCGAATCCGGCACGCCCTGCCGCACGCCCCATTCGAGCATGCGGTAGACCGGCAACGTGCGGACATTGGCGACGAACTGGCGCTCTTCGGTCGTGAGTGCGCTCCGGGTGCGGATCTTGGTCGTAATCGCCTGCATCCGGATACGCGCCAGTTCGAGCGCACCCTTGCCGGTATCGGTTGTGCAGTCGGCTGCGGTCGCCGGGATGTTGAGCGCGCGGCGCTGGACCTTGCCGGTCAGGAAATCATCAGGGCTCTCGGTATCCTGGCGCGGGCAGGCGGGGATTGCCGAGAACAGCGGCACCCTGTCGGCGGGATCCCAGCGCATGTAGACGTCGCCGACGCGCGCGCGCATCACGCTTGCCCAGTCGCCCGCGCCGACGCGGGTTGCAGCATGGGCAAGCAGCGAGCCGGTGCGGAAGATGTCGGTGACCTCGGCCGGGCAGTTGGCGAGTGCGTCCTTCAAGTCCTCGGTCGGGCTGTTGCGGTTGGCCTGGATCTTCTCGCGGCTCTGCTGGTAGCTCTTGGCGAAGCCTTCCTTGACCGACTTGTAGCCGGTCATCTCCTCGATGATGCCCGACATGTTGTCGTCGCCCTTGGCGATCTGGACCATGCGGTTGGCGAGACGGCAATCGTTGACCTGGATCGAGTTCAGGAAATTGGTCGCCGCCTCCATCTTCGAGATGATGTTGCCCATCTTCTCGTCGAGGGTTTCGAGGAGGTACTGGAAGGCGACTGCAGGGGCGGCCTGGAGAATGCTTTCCAGCTTCTGGACGAGATAGTCGGGGTCGAGAAACGACATGCCGCCCAGGAACATGTCGATGCCGCCGCAGCCGGCCTTCACCTTGGGCAGCGTCAAGCTCATCAGATAGTCGTTATGGACGTCCACGCGGCCCGACATGCCGCCCGCGGTCACATAGCCGCGGGTCTGATCTTCGAAGCTGCCGGGCGAGGTGTAGGTGACATTGTCGAACCAGCTTTCCGCCCAGCTCTGGGCATGGGCGGGTGCGGTCGTTCCGCAAGCGGCAAGCAGAGCGAGAGCGGAGATGCTCAGACGGGAGAGGGGCTTGGCCATGGCGGGCTTCCTTGCATGGTAGAGGGGTGGGGAAGGAACTGGCCCGCCATGATCAGTTCCTTCCAGCTCTGGGTGCCGGGCGCGGCGTCATGCCGACGATCCCGGTAAATTTGGAGAGTGCGCGCACGCCGACATCGGCGCGAACGCCGGTCAGCATCTTGACCGCGAGGTAGATGTTGCGCGCGAGGTTGGCCGCGTGATCGGTGCCGATCGCGATCGGTATGATCCGGTTCGGATCGCCCGCCGGCCGTACCCAGGCGACCGGATGTCCGACCCAGGGCAGGGCGAGCCTGCCAGAACGGATCATCGCCTCCTCGCCACCGATGGTGCGGACCTGCCAACCATATTGGCGGCGCAGCCCGGACAGCTTGTTCCACATATCCGCGCAAGGGACGCAGCCTGGTGCCGTACTCATCTCGATGACGAAGGCGGGAGCCTGGCCGCGCAGAGTCGCGGCAAAATCGGGCGGAAAGTCGCGGGTGACGGGCGCGCGCGCCAGCCAGGCGTTCATATCGGCGAGGCTCGCGATCGGATGGATGGCGGCGCGCGTCGCTTCTTCGCGCGTGACCGGCCGCGCCAGAGCCGATCCGCTGAGACCAGTAACGATGCAGGCCAGTGCGAGAAGTGCGAGATAGCTCGATCGGTGCATCATTTTGGCCCTGCGGTCGGATCGACGAGATCGCCGCCGAGCATGTCGCTGGCGCGGGAGCGCGGGTCGCTGGTGGCCACCGGGCCATTGGCGAGCGCGTCGAAGAACCCGTCTTCCTCGCCCGCGCCGGTCATGAACTGCTCGGGGCGGATGTCCCCGGTGAGCAGTTTCACCGCCTGATAGGCCATCTGGGTGAGGTTGGGATAGGCCTCGATGCCGGCGGCGATCACCATGCGCTGCTGGCTGTTTCGCCTGATGATCATGGTGGTCGGCGTCACCTCGACCCCGAAGCGCTGTCCGAGCTCGGGCCGCCGGTCGATGTCCATCAGTGTCACCTGCCAGCCCATCTCGTCCTGGAAGCGCTGGACGATCGGCCACTGCACCCGGCAATAGCCGCAGGTCGAACGCGAGAACATGACCAGCGCGAACTCGCTCGCATGGGCACGCAGATAGCGGCGGCGCACCTCGTCCTTGTAGGCCGTAAGTTCCGAACGGGCATCGCCGACCATCGGGTTGGCCGACTTGGAATTGAGCTCGGGATGCTGGAGCATGGCGATCTGCGTCAGGCCCGCGAACGCGCGCGCTTTTCGCCGGGCAAAATCCTCGAGGCGCCAGAAATCTGCGACCGCATCGACGGTGAGCACGGTTGCGGCGTAATCGCGCTGCTGCTCGATCAGCTTGCGGATCTTGGGCGGCGTAAAGGTCGCGAGCTCGGCCATCGGCGGGATTACGGGCTTCAACAGCGCATCGGGATCGGGCTCCTGGGCCTTGTCCGTCTTGGCCTGCGGCGCGTACCACCAGTAGCCCTGTTTGATGGGGCGGCTCGTCGGCGTATTTACCTGGGCGTCAGCCGGTGCCGAAGCGGTCAGCACGAGCGGCAAGATCGTGGCAATGCGAGAAATGGTCAGGCGGTTCACAGCACCTTCTCCATGCGCTTGAGCCGCTCGATCGCCACAGGACCGTAATAGCGGCTGTCGAACCCGTCGGGATGGCTGGAGCCGACAAAGATGAAGCTCTCGGGGATCGTGCCTAGCTTCGGCTGCCAGTGGTCGAGCTTCATGCCGTTCCGGCCGACGGGCTTGCTGATATTGAGCAAGCGTTCGTTGCAATAGTACCACCCATCCCACGTGCCCGGCGTCATCGAGGGCTTCTCGATCATGGCAATCCGCTCGCCGGGCAGGCACAGTGCCTGCTTGGTGACGTTGACGGGCCTGGGGCCAGCGAGTGGGTGCGAAAGCAGGAACATGACATAGTCCCCCTTGCGGATGGGGCCGGAACTCGCACGCACCGCGATCGCGTCGATCGAAGGGCTCATCACCCAGGTCAGCTGCGGGATCGCCCAGAGTGTGGCGAGGCCGATGGGCAGCACGATGGCATAGGCTTTCCACAGCTGTGCCGGGCGGGCAGGTTGGCCGAGCCCCGAACTCCCGAGCGCAACCGCTGCGCGCAGGGGCAGCAGCCTGATCTCGGGCCAGGCCGCCCTAGCGGCCCTGAAGGCGAGCTTGAACACCCTCCACCTCCTGCTTTCCGCCCAGACGGGCATATTCTTCGAGAAGTCCGGAGAGAGCGGCGTCGCCGTAAACGATATGCGCGGCTACAGGACTGGCATCGTCGCGCTCGCAATAGGGTTGGGTCGGATCGCCCGGCAGCATGGCGAGCGCGGGCACCGCGCTGACGCCGTGCTGCCGGAACACCAGCGGATCGACGATCAGCTGGACATTTCGCATGGCGCAGGCCGGACCCTCGCAGCCGGGATCCAGCCGGAGGATCTCTGCGGAGAGCTTGGCCATTGGGCCGACCTTTGTGAGCCCGCCCGGCATGCCGCGAAACGCCATCACGCCGCCCGCCTTTTCGAGCTGGGCGGCATAGGTTCGCAGAGTCGTGATTGGCATCGAGGAGGACACAAACAAGACCGGCACCCAGCTACGGAGTGCATCGGGCGCGGCGGCCCTGGCCACGGCTTCCATCTCGGGAGCCTCCAGCCCCAGCGCCTGCCGGAGCCGTTTCGCCATCGCGTCGCGCTGGGCCGCAAAGGCGTCCTTGCCTGCGTCGAGCGCGGTGCGTGCGCGTGCTTCCATCGCCGGCGAGGGGGCGTGGCGACGCAAACCCTCGAATGCGCGGCGGCGCTCGGCTTCGGGCAGTTCGGGAAGCGCAGTCGGGCCAGTCGGCGTTTGCGCCTTTTGCCGGGCAACCGCGTCCTTCAGCCGCTCCATCGCGGCATCGCCCTGGCTCTTCGCGGTGGCGGACTCCGACGGGCTGGACCGTGCCGAGACGGCCTCCTGCGCCGCGACAGGGCCGCTTGCAGCCAGAAATCCCGCCAGCAACATGGCCACCACGCGGATTTGGCTCAGGCCGGAGCGAGGATGAGTGACTTCGAGAACCGGCGCGCAGCGTACTTTCAGTACGTGAGCACCGGAAGCGCAGAAGGCGCTTGTCCGCAGCCCGGCATCAGCCAAATCCCTACTTGCCGACGGCTTGCATATAGGCATCGATCCTGTCCTTCATGTCGATCTGGATTTGGCTCTGGGTGCGGGCCTCGATCTCCGCATAATATTCGGAGAGGTCCATTTTGGAGAAATCGAGCGCCTGGAACTCTTCAGGCGTGAACCCGCGGCAATAGGGCTTCTTGGGCGTGCCCCAGCCAAGCCCGTTGAACGATTTGAGCTGGGGTCGGCCCTGTTCCTGGATGATGCGCCCCAATTTGGTGTTGAAACAGCAATGGCCCTTGGCCTTCTGGATGCAGATGCCGAGGATCTTGGAGGTGCAATAGGTGCCGACCTCGTGGCACATGCCCGAGCCGCGCAGCATGCCGGTTTCCATATCCTGCTGGTCGCAGCCCTGGAGCAGCACCTCGATCATGAAGTTGATCGCGAGGCTGATCGCAAGCGAGGTCGGATCGATCCCGGCGATCATCGCGCTGGCGCCGGCATTTGCCGCTTGCCCTGCGGTCGCACCGGCCTTGAAGGCGGCATAGGCAGCACTCATGCCGGTGAACACGCCCTTGGCGACGGCGATCTTGGTGCCGATCGAGGAAATCGACGAGCCCATCCCGTCCTTGACGATCTTGCCCTTATCCTTGCAGCAATTGCTGAAGGTGTTGAGCAGCCCCGGGGGGCGGCAACGCATGCCGCGCCCTGAGAATATCTCGATATTGGCGGTGCAATTGCCGTTTGCATCGACCGTGCCGTCCGCGGGCGTGCCGGGATCGGCGATGGGCGGCTCAACGACTATCGGGGTCGCGCCGGTATCCTGACAGGCATTGGGCGAGCATGTCGGTGCGCCGCCCGAGGACGGGGCCTCACACGCATATTGCGTGCTCAGAGGGCAGGCATAAGTGCCGGGGCCGATGACGGTGCAGGCGACCTGCTGCAGCGGGCATTGCCAGGCCCCACCCTGCATTTCGGTGCAGCTTGCCGCCTCGCCAGGATCGGCGGCATCGCCGTTGCCATTGAGATCCGCCGCGCAGATCTGTTCGGCATGGGCCGGGGCCGGCGTCAGGGCGCTCGCGCACAGCAGCAGGGCGAAGGGCAGGATGTAGTGTTTGGGTGATGGGCGCTTCATGGTACCACGCTCGTGCAGGTCATATCGGCGCCCGCGAGCCGGACGGTCTGCATCATCACTACCGCCTCGGGAAAATCGTCGAGACAGCCGCAGGCCGAGACCACTTCCTCGCCGGGCCCGGCGGGGCAGACATTGGCGGCATCGCATGTGTGGTAGAAAGTATCGTAGCCCGAGGGCACGTTCTGCCGGTTCGCCACCACGCCGTCGGGTGCGGCGGCGGTGTTGGCTTTAGGGGCGCGGGTCTTGCAGATCGCTTCGCAGGCGGGAACCGCGCCTTGCGCCGGCAGCGCAAAGGTGCGCGACGATGTCGTTACGCTGCCATCGCTGGCCTTCTGCCGGTCGGCAAGCAGCGTCTCGGTCGAATGATCGATGATGTACGCGCCACGCGAGAGATCGGGCTCGGGCAGCGCCGCGCTGTCGGTCGTGCAAACATAGGTCCGTTCGCGCTCGAAGAAGTCGCGGGTCAGTTGCAGCGTGCAGCTTGCCGAGCCGAAAAGGCGCGTCTGAGGCAGGGGCTTGAGACCTGTTGCAACGCCATTCCGGAAGGTCTGGACGCCATCGACCCGTTCTTCGGAGAGGCTGCATTTGGGATCGGCGGCGTAGCCCGAGCAGAGATCGACGAGGCGTTCGGCGGTCTTGCAGCTGATGTCGACTTCGGCATGGACCTGCGCGAAAGCTTCGCCGCCGCCGCCAACCGCGACCCGCAGCCATATCTCGTGATCGCCTTTGGTGAGCCAGGGTTTGAGGTCGATGTTCGGCGCGAAATAGCTGGTTCGCTTGCGTTCGCATTTGCCAGGCGGGTAGCCGCTGCCGGTCCAGGCGCCTGGGCCATAGGTGACAAGCGTTCCGTCGATGCGGAGCTGTCCCCAGTCGTCGACGAAATAGCTGGGCAGCGTGGCCGACTTCAGCCGGTCGGGATCCTCGACGTGCAGCGTCATCTTGAAGTCGAACAGGCGGCAGCTCCCGCCCGAAAGGCTGTTATTGCTGGGCGAACCCATCAGGAAGTCGACATCGCCCGCGCCGTCGTCGATCGTCGCATAGCCGCCCGCCGTGCGGGAGATGACGTCCTCGACCTTCACCTCCCTGACCGTCACCTCACGGGTGATCGTGCAAGCGCGCAGCTGCTGGGCCTTGCCCGACCCTGCGGGCGAGGCGGCCAATGCCTGGAACACCCGATTGCTCGACGACAATGCGAAGGCGTCGCCCTGGATCGCGGCGGGATTTGTACGGTAGCTGGTCTGGCCGATCGCAGGGCTGGCGGTGCACGCGGTGGTCTGCGCGCCGACATAGTCGATCACAGGGCCGTTGATCCGGGCCTCGGCGACACCGATGCGGGGATCGGCGGTCGTGAGCGCACCGATCATGCCGCCGCCCAGGTCCTTCAGGACCGAGGCGAGGTTGCCAAAGACGAGGTTGCTGCCGCAGCTGTTGTTGATGCAGTAGCAACCGGCAAGTTCTGGCATGTCGACCTGGGTAAGTTTGAGATCCTTGGCCGCATCCAGGTCCCAGCGGAACGAGCGGCACTGGTTCCAGGTGCCCGGATTGCAGGAAATGAGGCCGTTGGCGCAGATTCCCGAGACGGGCACGGGCAGTGTCGCGCTGGTGTCGAACTTGCCGTCGAGATCCTTGTCGCGCGAGATCCGCACCAGACCGATGTCGCCGGTCCCATTGGGCTGGATCAGCACTTCGAGCAGATTGGCGGTCTTCTGGCAGGCGATGGTCGGCGTGAAGCTTTTGCTGCCATCGACGGTCGTGATCGGCTGACCGCTCATGCCCGGCGTCACATAATTCTGATGAAGCGTATCGCTGTCGCTGGTCTTGGCGCGCGAGGCGCTCGCTGCAGTGCGAGCCCGATCCTCCATTGTCTGCGCCTGTGCGAGCGAGGGCAGGACCAGTGCAGCGCCAGCGAGCAGAACAGGCCAGATTCTTGCAGGGTTTAGGCGGTTGGCCAGCACGGCCGTCGTCCTTGCCGGGACGGCTGAGAGGGGGACCGCAACCGAAAGAGGCGCGACGACCGTGCTGACCGAGTTTGGAGCGGCGCCGTGGGGGGCATGCGGCGCCGCTCCCGCCTCGCGCGCGCCCTGGCAGCCGTGCTGGCTGTGGCGGGCAGACCATGGCTTACCCAGGGTTCGCGCGGGACGTTCGATAATCGGGGTGAGGGCGGTGACGCTGCTCATGGGACCGGTATCCCGGCGCAGCAGATCACCTTCTCGAAGAGCATGAACTGGGCGTTGTCCTTGCCCGGGGCATGTTTGGCGGACGACCAGAGCGCACCGGGCCGACCGATATTGACGCATTTGCCGCCCTTCACGGGCTCCATGATCTGGAGCTTGTAGCGGCTCTTGGTCCAGATCGGCTGCGGCTTGAACGAGCAGCCGTCGGCCGAGCTGATGGTGAGCGCGCCGAGGCGTCCCATCATGAAGGTGCCGCGCGCGGCGAGCCCCGCCCAGGCCTCGACCGAATCGTCGAAATGGATGTCGCCGGCGATGGGATAGGTCGCGCCCCAGGAGCCCATGCACCAGAACAGGGGATCGATGACCTTGCCGGCCGCCGCAGCAGCACTGTCGGCCATGCAGGCAAGCCCCGCCGCGGGATTGCCGAAGAGGATACCTTCGGGCTGGATAATCGCGCCCAAGGTTCCCGACTGCCAGGTCGGCAGGACCTCGGTGATCATGGCGACGTCGAACCCGTCGTCCTCGAGGCACGGCAGGTCGGTGAACATGTCTAGCATCTTCCAGACCGGCGAGACATAATAATGCATCTGCGCGAACATCTTGCGGGTGTTTGTTCCGTCGGAGATCGAGCTTTGCGACCCTTGGAGCTTACCGTGCGTCGGCAGCAGATCGGCGCCCAGCGCCATCATGCAGCCGGGCTCAGTCACCACATCGACCATGCGGCTGGGCGACCAGAACGAAACCTTGACCCCGAACCAGAAGGTTGCGCCCTTACGGCAGGCGCAAAGGGGTTTGGACGAGGACTGTGCGTCGAGTTCCTTCGATAGCTTGTCGAAGCTGCCGATCCGCACGCCGCCGATGGTGATCGGGAAAATGCAGTTCCAGCGCACTTTGGTGATCGGGTTGAACACCGTGCCCGCCGGGCAGGAGGAGGCATGGGCCGGGGCGGCAGCGCCAAGTCCTGCCAGCAGGAGCGCAGCGGCGGCGAGCCAGGACTTTGTGTGATGCTTATTCATGGCGCTGGCTTTCGCTGGATGGTGGCAGCGCTGCCCGATGCATTCGGGCGCTCAAGCCGGACTTCGGTCAGTTCGAGCCGCTGGCCGACCTGGGCGATGATGACGGGGGCCACGGTGAGGCCGAGGCGGTCCTTGATCCGCTCTTCGAGGATGAAGATCGGTCGTCCGGTACGCTCGGAGAGCGTGATTGCATCGTCATCCCTGGCACTTCCCGCAGTCAACAGAATGAAATCGGTCAGCCGCGCTGTTTTCAGCGCCCAGGCGAGATCGCGTGGGAAAACGACGACGAGGCGCTGCGGCAGCGTCACATAGGCCAGCGGATTGAAGCTGTAGCCCTTGGGGTAGAGCAGCTCGCCGCTCGGCAGGCGGATTTCGGTGTCGAGCGTGTAGAAGGGCACGACGCTGCGGGTCTGGCTCTTCGTCGCGGGCACAAGGTGAGCGGCTTTCATCGCCGACCAGGACGAGCGCGGGCCGTATTTTCCCCGCATGTCGGGCGGGAGCTTTGACGCCCGCGCCTCGATTTCGGCAAGGGCGTCGGGCTCGACGATCGGCCAGGTGCGGCCGATGGTCGAAGTCGCGGCACGGGCGCTGGCGGCAACCACGACCGATGCCACGAGTAGTGCAGCGATCATGCCGGTCTGGAAGGCGACCACGCCCCAGCCTTGCTGCCGGTCTCTATTGTGCGGATCAGTGGCCATGGCGGCGCCTCCACCAGTCCTGGCGCGGCGCATCGGCGACGCCGTGGATCGCGATGATGAGCCCGCTGATGGCGATCAGCAGCACCATGCCCACCAAGATGCGCAGCGGCAGATCGACCTGCGGCGCCGACCACAGCACCAGCGCGGCCTGGATCAGCAGCAACAGGTGGGTGCCGACCATCAGACGGATCGCCGAGGGCCCGGGCACGGCGGAGAGGATACCTCTCATGCCCGCCTCCATGACCGCATGTGGTATAGTACGCGCGCGAGGCCACGATGAATATTGGGCGCGTAGCGAACCAGGAGCCCGCCTCCGAGCGCGGTCGCGGCCGCAACAGCCAGCAGAATTTGGGCGGGGTTGCCCGGGGCGACGAACCAGCAGACCGTCGAGGCGAGTGTCGCGACCAGCGTCTGGCCAGCGACGAGGAGCCCGATCGTGCGGCGGGCTGCCCGGCGTTCGTCCGCGAGCGTGAATTCCTGATCGACGACCAGCGCGCGCAGCGTGATCAGCTCGGCGCCCATCTCGTCGTGACGGCGCAGCAGGAATTCGTGAAGCGTCTCGTCGGCGCGGCGGCAGGCAAAGGGGCAATGCCGGGGCGGGCCGGAACTGTGCGATGAACCATTCAGCGATGCAGGTCCGGTCATAGTCCCCTCCAGCGGCGATAGCGAGCAATCAAATGTCCGGTGAGCCCCGCCAGGGCGATCAGCAGCACTCCGCTGACGAGACAGGCTCCTGCGACCATCAGCGCGCCGCGCAAAACCATGTCCGTTGGCTGATGGAGGACGAGGCCGGCGGCCAAGACCAGACCCGCCATCAGCACGGTCTCGATCAGGATCAGCCGGAAGCGCCAGCGCAGCGCTGCGGCTTCGGAGCGGATCGCGACCCGCGCTTCGATGATGCGCTCGATCTCGGCATCCTTGCTCCAGTCGAGCGGGAGCTGGTCGGGATGGGGGCGTCTGAACCGCATCATACCACCTCCCGATCCGAATGGCTGAGAAGCAGCGGCGTAGCTTCGCCCAGGATCTCCGCCGGGTTCACGCCTGCGAGCTCGCAGACAGCCTCGAGCGGCGAACGGCCTGCGCGCAGCAGCGCCTCGAAGGCCGCGACCTCGGTCGGCGCTGAGGTGTTGATCCAGTAGCTGAAGGGGTCGACGACCAGCCGGGCGATGCCGAGCCCGAGCGGGCTATCGATGAACACCTCGGAATAATTGGGCTTGTTGTTGCGAACCGACTTGAGGAGTTCGAGGACAAAGCCTGAATAGTCGAGGATCTTGTTCTCGACCGCCTTGTCGTAGGTCGAGCCCTGCAGCAGGAAGCGCGTCGCGGCATTCTCGAGGATGACCTGACCGGTGCCGCCGAACAGCAGCAGATCGTTCATCGACTGCATGACGATGCCGAAACTGCCCTGGTACTTGCGCGCGCGGCGGTAGCCCTGGCCGAAGGCCTCGGCGAGCCGCGAGAGATCCTGCCCGTCGGTGCGGGTCATGAACTGGGCTGCCTCGTCGCAGAGCACGAAGCGGGGGCGGTCGCGGCCCGACAGGTAGAGCTCCTGGGTTACGGCGTTGACCACCACCATCACGACGACGTCGAACAGGTCGGGCATGTTCTTGAGCCGCTCGAGCTCGAGCACGACGAATTCATCGCTGGAAATGTCGAGCGTCGACGGCCCGTTGAAATAGTGCCCGTAGGCACCCTCCGACCCGAAATCCCTCAGATTAAACGCCAGTTCGCGCGCGACGGGCACCAGATGCTCGACCCGGTCGAGATCGCTTGTGGTATTGGCGGGATAGGCCCCCAGCCAGTCGCGGACCGCGTCGATGCCGTCCTCGGCGCGGCCCGAGTCGATCGTCCACTGGACAGCCGACTTCAGTAGATTCCATTCGGAGGTCGAAACGCCCTTGCGGGTCGCGGCATTGGCCATCTCGGCGACGATCGCGACCGCCATGGCGATCGCCGACTGACGGTCATCGCCGTCGAGCGCGAAGCCCATGTCGAAGGGGTTCAGGACGAGCCGTTCCTCGCCGATGTCGATATAGCGGCCCGAGCACAGCGTGCAGAGCTTGCGGTAGGAGCCGCCGATATCGATGATGCGGATGAGCGCGCCGGACGCGTAATATTGCTGGCAGAGGTTGTTGAGCAGGAAGCTCTTGCCCGCCCCGGACTCGGCAGAGACGATGAAATTGTAATTGTTGATCCGCGGATCGAAGAGGTCGAGCGTGATGAGCTGCCCCTTGCGGCCGGTATAGAGCAGCGCGGGGCGGCCGCCGCCGCGAAAATCGGTCTGGATCGGCGCCATCAGCACCGCGGCCTTGACCGGCATGCGAAAATCGCGTTCGAGCATGCGCAGCGTCTTGCCGTCGGGATAGAGCCCGAACGGCAGGCTCATCGGCAGCAGCACCGGATTGAGGTAGCTCTCTTCCTGCATCATGAAGGGCAGGGGCTCGGCTTCCCACAGCCGCTTGGCGCGCGCCGCCATCTCGCGCGCCTGGGCACGGCTCTGGCCGAACACCCAGACGGTCGGGATCACCCGCACGAAACGGCTGTTGCCGGCCTCGTCCAATACCCAGCCGATCTCCTCGATCTGCTTGCCGACCTCGACCGCGAAACTGCCTGCGGCCTTTTGCGCCGAGAGGATTTGCGCGCGCTTGTGGATCTCGAAGGCCGAATGATCGAAGAGGACGTTCAGCGTATAGAGGAACGGCCCGCCGATCTGATCGCTGTCCTCGGCACTGCCGCGCATGCCGCCGGTCAGGCGATTGGCGCGCTCGGCGCTGATGCGGCGCGCCGGCGCCTTGGGCGTAAGGCAGCGCGCGACCTGGTTGCCAAGGAAGACCTCGGGGCCTTCGAACAGCAGGTCGGGACCCGCATCGATGATTTGCTTGCGCAAGGGCCGAGGCTCACTGCCGTCACTCGCGCCGTTGACGAAGCTGCCTGGCGCCGCCTGGAACACGCCGTTGAACACACGGCGGTAGAAGCTCATCATCTCTTCCGGTGGCAGTGGCACGATCCCGAGCTTGGCGAGTTGCTCCTCGATCTGGCGTTTGGGATCTTGCCCTAGGGGCTTTCGCGTCTTGACCGCCAATATCGTGCGGAAATTGCGGATCGGGATACCGTGGAGTGCGCTGAGGCCATGGCGGCCTTGCCGCAGATATTCATAGGTGCGCCGGGCCGAGGCCTGGATCAGCGGATCGTCGCGGGTCTTCAAATCGAGGAAGGCATCCAGCGCATCGTCGATCAACGGATCGGCGAAGCTCATGATCTGCAGCACCGTGCCCGGCTCAAAATGGATGTTCAAAAGCCCGAGCAAGGCGCTGTGAACATGAGCGAACATGTAGGCCGATGGCACCAGCTCCCAGGCATAGCCCCAACCATCGTCGATGGTGAGGAAGGCGCCTTCCTCTTCGACCCAGGCCACCAGCGGCAGATGATCTGAATAGGAATCGCGTGCGACATGGCGCCTGAGCGCGGCGAAGCTCAGCCCGCCGGATTCCTCGTGGCGCGCGCTCATCGGCGGGGCTCCTTGCCGGGAGCGGCAGCTCCAACAGGCGGTGCTACTGGAGCCGGATCGATGCTATCGGCAGGCTTCTCGCGCAGCTGGCCGAGCACCGGCAATTGCGAGGCGGGCGAGACAGGCTCGACGAGGTAGCCGCCGACCACCCAGGACGGGCGTTCGAGAATCGAATAGACGTAGCGCGGCATGTAGAGCCGGTCGGGCCGCTGCCGGTCGGCATAGGGCAGGATCAGCGTGCGCACGGCCTGGCTCGGCTTGAGCATTGGCGTCACGGGCTGATCGATCAACCCCTGCAACTCGCGGTATACGCTGTCGCGGTAACCCGAATAGGCACCTGGCCCGGTCTTGCCGCGCGTCCCCATCGGCGTGGCGGCGGCCTGGTCGCCATTTGCGGCTTCGCCGTTCCGCAAGAGGTTCTTGTCCCGCGTGACAGCGGGATCGGAGCGCGGGCTGCGGCCTGCGACCGCGTCTTCATAGGCCTTCTCGGGATGGATGCACTGGCCGTGATCCGAGTTCTTGCAGGAGAATTTTTCTGAATATGGCGACATCACCGAGCCGACGGTGGCGCAACCACCCAGCGGCAGGGCGGCTACGACGAGCGTGAGCGGCAGCAGGCGCAAACGCGGTCGGGCGAGGGACGATCGGTACATGGCGGAATCTCCGAAGCTGGGGTTGAGCCGGGACATCAGAATTTGCTCCCGGCACTGGGCTTGATCTCGAGGGTCACGCCCTCCTGGATGACGACCACCACTTCCTTCGCCGCTCCGACCTCGACGATCGGGCCGGCCTGGCGGGCGAGGTCGAGATAGAAGTCGGTGAGCTTGTCGGAGGATTTGGAGAGCCCGCCGGCGATGCCGGTCTTGGCAGCATCGCCCGCGTTCAGCGTGCGCACTGTCCCCAATGCCGAGGTCGAGGTTTCGCCGAAGGTGTTTTCGACCGACTGGCTGATGCCGCTGATGGTGCCGGCGATGAAGCTCCTGGCGAGCGCGGCCCCGGCGCGGGTGACCACCTTGCCCGACAGGCCCTTCTTGCCGTCGGCATCGACGAAGAAGCCCTTGACCGGTTGGTCGACCACTGAGTGCTCGTCGAAATCGACGCAGGAGAGCGAGACCAGCTGGATCTCGACCCGCTCCTTGGCGAGACTGCCCGTGGCGTTGCCGACGACGAAGCAGCCTGACAGGTTCGCCTTGACGTCATTGGGAAGCACGGCGGGTGCCTGGACGCGAGCGATGATCGGTTCCGGGTTCGATGTCGCGTCCCGGCTCGCCAGCGCGTCCACCCCGGTCAACAGCCGCGCCTTCATGAAACCAGGCGGCAAATAGATCGTCCGATTCTTTTTTTTCGAATCCGGCCCGTTTCCCGATGCGTCCTTTGGCAGCATCGGGCTCGTGGCCGCGCCGATCGAGCCCACGACCTTCTCGACCGGCGGGGCAGGGGGTGCTGCCGGCGGGGCGGGCGGAACCGGTGGTGATGGTAGCTGCGCGTCAGCCCCTCCAGGTACGTCCGTGGGCGAGGGCGGGAAAGCGGGCGCGCTACCTGGCAGTGCGGGCGGCAGGTCTCCGCTGTCTGCACTATCGCCCGGAGGCGTGGCGCCGTGCGGCAGGACCTTGCCCTCCTCGATTGCGGAGATGCGGTCGCCAAGCAGTTGCTGGCCGTCTATGACCTTCTTGAAATCGCCGCGCAGCTTCTCCTCGAGGCTGTCGCCGCGCAGGCCTGCGCCCATGTCGAGCTTGGCAGCGGCGGGCGCTGTAGCCTTCTCCTCCTCGCCGCCGGTGCTCGCCGTATAGAGCCCGTAGCCTAGCACGCCGACCGCACCGGCGAGCGCCGCCTGCTTGATCCGGAGTTTGGTGCCCGAGCCGAGCGCGTCCCAGCGCGCTTTCCAGTCGAGCAGCGCCGGGCCGCGCTCCGGGCGGCCGTCAGCTGCGGCTTCGGCCGCCAGATGCGCCTGGTAAGGGCTCTCCGCGCCGGTCGGTTCGGCGCCGGGCAGCTGGCGGCTCTCAGCAGATTTCGCGGGCCCGGACATGGGAGTGTCGTCGATGCTCATTGTCCCTCTCCCCGGCGAATGACGATGAGCCGCGCTGTTTCGCCGGGCTTGAGCGCAAGCCGGTCGAGCGAGACCGCGAAGATGTTGGCGCCGAGTGCCCGGTCGAGAAATGTCCGTTCGTCGAGCGCTGCGTCGCTACTGGCCGCGACCAGATATTCCGAGGCTGACAGACCCGCGCCCTCGATCGCGACGCGCCTCCGCTCGGTGAGGATCGCGGCGGGAAGACCGCCAAGCACGATCCTGCCGCTGCGCGGCGCCACCTCGGCGAAGCTTGCCGGCACGCGGTCCTGCAGCAGCGCGAGTGTGATCGAGACCGCGCGGTCTTCCTCGACCAGCGGACCCAGCAGATCGGCATTGATCTTGGCGCGCTGGACCGAACCGGGCGCGAGGGTCACCGTCTGCGCGGGAATATCCGCAGGCTCGGCATAGAGCGGATAGATCGCCCCATTGCAGGCGATGAAGAATTCCGACGGCGTCGTGACGTAGCTGCGCGTCGTCTGGCCCAGATCCTCGGTCTCCTTGACCAGGAACTTGATCCAGGCGTCCGAGCCGCCCTTCTCGACCGCGATCGCCTTTTCGGCGGAGAACTTGACGTCCTCGATCTCGCCGCCGGCGCAGACGACATGGTTGATGTCGCGGTTGGACAGGCGGACGGTGCTGGTCTGGTCGGGCAGCGCGATGATCCCTTGCGCCTGGGCGGGCAGGGCCGGTGCCAGTACCGGCATCCCTATCGCAGCGGCGAGCAGCATCGCCCGAGCCGCGCGCGGGGCGCGGGCTTTACCGGAGTTCGGCATCGAATTTTTCCTCGGTGAGTTGGGTGAGCCAGAAGCGGCCGTTGTCGATCGCGTAACCGATGTGGAGATTGCCGCGGAACTTGCGGATCACCCCGCCGATGACGCGGACCTTTTCGACCGGGACGACGATGTCGGTCGATGTCCAGGTTACCGGCTGATCGGGCCGGATATAGGTCGCGATCGAGAGCGTCGGATTGTCGGCGAGCTCGTCGAGGATCGCGTTCAAAGAGTCCCGCAAGGCGTTGTAGGCGCTGGGATGGGCGAGGCTCAGCAGCTCCTGGAACTGCTTGTCGGCGCTGTAGGCCGAATAGGTGCCCGAGAGGCTGACCACGTTGCGCGTCATGGTGCGCAAGTAGGCTGCCGACGGCACATTGCCGGTGACATAGAGATCGCCCGATGCCCCGAACGGCACGATCACGGTGCGCTGGTTCTGGTTGGTCGTGTAGATGAGCGTGCCGAGCACTGCGGTCACGCCGAACATGCCGGCGATCGCGAACTTCAGGAGCCGGTTCTCCTCGAACAGGTTCGCCGAGCCCTGGAGGTAGCGGTGGATGGCGAAACTAGCGGGCTTGCCGGCGAG